>JAFVTA010000077.1 GCA_017503525.1 Clostridia bacterium
CCGTTGCGTCCTGTTCTACCGCGATAAGGCAGGGAACGCCCTTGCCTACTTGGTATTCGCTGCGAACGGTGTGGCCGGGGCCCTTGGGCGCTACCATGATAACGTTTACGTTCTTGGGAGGCTTAATGCAGCCGAAGTGAATGTTGAAGCCGTGCGCGAACGCAAGCGTTTTCCCTTCGGTAAGGTTGGGTTCAATGCTTTCTTTGTAAAGCTTAGCTTGCTTTTCGTCGTTGATAAGGATCATGATAAGGTCAGCAACTTTTGCAGCTTCCGCAGCCGTCATAACCTTAACGCCCTGCTTTTCCGCCTTTTCCCAGCTCTTGCTGCCCTTGTAAAGACCAACGACAACGTCTACGCCCGAATCTTTAAGATTGAGCGCGTGTGCGTGGCCTTGCGAACCGTAGCCGATAATTGCTACCGTTTTACCGTTCAATTTGTTCAAATCGCAATCTGCTTGATAAAAAATTCTGTTTGCCATAATGTTTTTCCTTTCCTTTTATATGTTTTTTTATTTTATTCACTAAATAATGTCTTGTTTCCGCGGTCAAGGGCTACGATACCCGTACGGCACATTTCCAAAATGCCGAAGGGCTGCATGAGCTTGACAAACGCGTCGATTTTAGAAGGGCTGCCCGTCACTTCGATACACATACCCTCTACGCCGTAGTCGATTACGCTGGCTCTAAAGACGTCCACCGCCGTCATGATATCGCTGCGGTTTTCGGACTTGTTGAGCACCTTGATAAGCATAAGCTCGCGCTTGATGGGGTCTTCCTCGAGTACTTCCACCTTCTTGACGACGAGCAGCTTTTTAAGCTGGTTAATAAGCTGTTCCTTGGCAAGGGAATCGCCGCTCATAGCAATCGTGATACGGGAATATTCGGGGTGTTCGGTTTCGCCTACCGTAAGCGCGTCGATGTTAAAGCCCCTACGGGTGAACATTGCCGTCACACGGGTAAGTACGCCTGCTTTGTTCTCTACGTACACCGCGATTACGAATTGTTTCTTGTCCATGTTCTTTCCCCCTTATTTGATTTTCGTGATAATGTCGTCGATTGCACCGCCGGGAGGGAGCATGGGAAGCACCAGCTCGTCCTTGTCGATGCGCACGTCGATAACCGTGGGTTTGTTCGCTTTCACCGCTTGCTCGAACGCCTTTTTGAATTCCACTTCCGTTTCCGCAAGATAGCCGTCCGCGCCGAAGGCTTTTGCAAGGGCTACAAAGTCCGTCTTTCTGCCCAAAACGGTGTTGGAATACCGCTTGCCGAAGAACAAGGTCTGCCATTGACGAACCATACCCAAAACGCCGTTGTTCATGAGCACGATCACGACGGGGATTTTATAGGAAACCGCCGTTGCCAGCTCGTTGAGGTTCATACCAAAGCTGCCGTCACCTGTAATGAGTACCACGGGGTCTTTGGTCGCTACGTACGCGCCGATTGCCGCGCCCAAGCCAAAGCCCATCGTACCCAAGCCGCCGCTGGATACGAAACGGCGGGGTCTGTCGAAGGTAGCGTACTGCGCCGCCCACATTTGGTGCTGACCTACGTCCGTTGCCGTAATCGTCGCCTCGGGTTTAAGCTCGTTGATGATATCGAATACGCGCTTGGGGGTAAGGGGCGCTTTTGCCGCCGCCGCGATCTCTTCCTCAAAGCCCTTTTCTTCCTTTTTAAGCTGGTCTACGCGATTAAGCCATGCGCTATTGTCCTGCGCCTCGCACTTATCCGCGATCCGCTTGAACGCGTCCTCTACGTCGCCGACAAGCCCAAGGTGTACCTTGACGTTCTTGTTGATTTCCGCGGAATCCACGTCGATTTGCAAAATTTTGCTCTTTTTGGCGAACTTGGAAACGTTGCCCGTCGCTCTATCCGAGAAACGAACGCCGACTGCGATAATGAGGTCCGCCTCGTTTTGCGCCATGGACGACGCGTAATGCCCGTGCATGCCTTGCATGCCCAAAAATCTATCGCTCTCTTGCGGGATTGCCGAAAGCCCCATGAACGAACAGCCGATAACGCCGCCGATTTTCTTGGCGAACGCTACGATTTCCTCGCCCAAGCCAAGCCCTGCCGCGCCGCCGCCTACGTAGATATAGGGTTTTTTGCTCTCGTTGACGAGGGCAACCGCCTCTTCGATAAGCTTGTCCTTGACTTTAGGGATAGGCAATTTTTCGGTGACGGGCTGTTCCTCGTATTCGTAGGTAGCCACCTGCACGTCCTTGGGAATATCGATAAGGACGGGACCCGGTCTGCCCGATTTCGCCACCGTGAACGCCTCGCGCACGGTGTCCGCCAAATCCGCAATATTATTGACGAAATAGTTATGTTTGGTGATAGGCAAGGTCACGCCCGTGATATCGATTTCTTGGAAGCTGTCCTTACCGATAAGCGAGCAAGGCACGTTGCCCGTGATTGCCACCATGGGCACGGAGTCGAGCATAGCCGTCGCGATACCCGTGACGAGGTTGGTTGCGCCCGGACCGCTGGTCGCGATACAAACGCCGACCTTACCCGTTGCGCGCGAATAGCCGTCCGCGGCGTGCGACGCGCCCTGTTCGTGCGCGGTAAGTACGTGATTGATTTGGTCTTTGTATTCATACAAAGCGTCATAGATATTGATTACCTGACCGCCGGGGTAGCCGAATACGTCGGTCGTCCCCTGTTCGATTAAGGTACGGATTAAAATTTGAGCACCCGTTAATTTCATATTCTTTCTCCTTATAGTTTAGATACAGTACGCAACTGAAAGTGGGTAGATGCGAGTAGTTCAAGGAGCAGGAGTACCCATGCAGGGAGTGTACTAATGCGTACACGACCAAATGGGCACGGACTGCGACGCCGAAATACGACGCATATACACGCTTTCTTAAAGCATGCGATTGACAGCCGATACCAAAGCACTCACCGACGACGCCATAATATCGCTGTGGATCCCTACGCCCCAGTAGGGTTTGTTATCCGCTACGATACATACGTAGGACGCTGCTTTGGAGGTGGATTTTTCTTCCAAAGCGTGCTCGACATAGCTTTCCAAAACGTAGTCCTTGCCGACCGCCTTTTTAATGGCGTTGGAAATACAGTCTAATCTACCGTTGCCCTCTACTTCCACCGTTTGCGTTTTGCCAAGGTATTCGATTTCCACCCTGCCAAACACCTTGTCCTCGTCCTTTTCCTCGTACGCCGCGCTCACTACGCGGAGTTTTTCGGTCAAGTTGACGAAATCGCGAAGGAAAATCTCGTGTACCTCGTCGGGGGAAAGCTCCTTATGCGCATGGTCGGAAATACTCTTGACGTGGTAGCCGAACACCTCGCGCATTTTCGCAGGCAACACCAGCTTGAACTGCGTTTCGAGGATATACCCGATCCCCCCCTTGCCCGACTGGGAATTGATACGGATAACGTCCGCCTCGTACACTCTGCCAACGTCGGCAGGGTCGATGGGAAGATAGGGTACAGTCCACGATTTCGCGTCCCGTTCCACGCGGTATTTCATGCCCTTGGCAATCGCGTCTTGGTGCGAACCCGAGAACGCCGCAAACACGAGCGCGCCGCTGTACGGCTGGCGTTCGCTAACCTTCATTCTCGTCACCCTCTCGTACACGGAAGTGATCGCAGGCAAATCGGAGAAATCCAGCTCGGGGTCGACCCCTTGCGAAAACATATTCAAGGCAAGGGTGATAATGTCGACATTCCCCGTTCTTTCGCCGTTGCCAAATAGCGTGCCTTCAATTCTATCGCCCCCTGCGAGCAAGCCCATTTCGCTGTCCGCCACCGCGCAGCCTCTATCGTTATGAGGGTGCAGGGAAACGATAACGTTTTCACGATAATGCAGGTTCTTACACATGTATTCGACTTGGTTCGCGTATACGTGGGGCATGGAGTGGGATACCGTCACGGGAAGGTTGATAATCGCCTTATCGTCCGCCGTGGGCTGCCAAATATCCAGCACTGCGTTGCAGATTTCCGCCGCGAACTCGGGCTCCGTGCCCGTAAAGCTTTCGGGGGAGTATTCAAAGGTAATCTTCCCTTCCGCCTTTTCGCGGTATTCCTTACAAAGCTTTGCGCCGAACACGGCGATATCCACGATTTCCTTTTTCTCGCGCTTGAATACCTGCTGTCTTTGTGCCACCGAGGTGGAGTTGTACAGATGCACCACCGCTCTCTTTGCGCCCTTTAACGCCTCGAAGGTCTTGGCGATAATATGCTCGCGCGATTGCGTGAGGACTTGAATGGTCACGTCCTCGGGAATTAAGTTTTCCTCAATCAATTTACGGCAAAATTCGTATTCCGTTTCACTTGCCGCAGGGAAACCGATTTCAATTTCCTTAAAGCCCACTTTACAAAGGAGTTGGAAAAATTCCAGCTTTTCCTCTAAACTCATGGGTACGATGAGCGCTTGGTTGCCGTCGCGTAAATCCACGCTGCACCAAATCGGCGGTTTGTCGATGCAGGATTTTTTCGTCCAGTCCATCGTCACGCCTTGCGGCTCAAAATATTGTTTTACGTATTTTTTACTGTTTTTCATAAACTCCTATTACTTGATGGGATATACCCAACCAAACGTATCCTCTTTTTTACCCCACTGGATCCCCGTGAGCAGGTCGTACAGCTTTTTGGTCACTTTACCGATTTTACCTTCGCCGACGGTGTATTCTTTGTTGCCGTAAGCAAATTTACCGATAGGAGATACGACCGCCGCCGTACCGCAGCCCCAAGCCTCTTCTAATTTACCCCATTCCAGCGCCTCCAAAAGCTCGTCAACGGAGAGTAAACGCTCGCTTACTTTATAGCCCATGGATTTGAGCGCCTCGATACAGCTCATTCTCGTAATACCGGGCAAAATCGAACCGGTGAGCATGGGGGTGACGATTTCCCCGTCGATTTTGAACATGACGTTCATTGCGCCGACTTCTTCAATGTACTTTCTCTCCACGCCGTCCAGCCACAATACCTGCGAATAGCCCTTCTTTGCAGCTCTTTCGCCTGCTCTGGTGCTCGCCGCATAGTTGCCGCCGCATTTTGCGTAGCCCGTACCCCCTCTAACCGTACGTACGTCCTCGCTCTCGATCATAATGCTTACGGGGTTAATCCCTTCGGCATAGTAGCTTCCGCTGGGGGAGGCAATCAACATAAAGGTCGCGTTCTTAACCGCGTGTACCCCCAACGCCTCGTCGTTGCCGAACATGAAGGGACGGAGATACAATGAAGTCCCAAAGGATTTGGGTACCCATCTTTCTTCTAGCTTAACGAACTTTTTAATCAAGTTCAACATATCCTTTTCGGGCATTTGAGGCAAGCTCATGCGTTCTGCCGAACGGTTCATACGCTTGACGTTTTCCATGGGACGGAACATTTGAATTCCCCCGTCCTTACGGCGATACACTTTTAGCCCTTCAAAGATTTCCGCACCGTAGTGCAATACGGTGGATGCAGGGTGCAAAGAAATTCTGCCAAATGGCTCGATACGCGCATCGTGCCAGCCGATTTGCTCGTTCCAGTCCACGATTAGCATATGATCGGTAAATACTTTCCCAAAACCAAGCTCTTTTTCTTTAGGCATAACCCCGGGGGTTTGCGTTTTCGTCACTCTAACTTGCATAGTCCACCTCGTTGTAATTCGTTTTTTTGATAATAGCATTATCCGTTATTGATTTCGCTAATGATAATATATTATCACACCGCGCGGATTAAGTCAACGGATTTTATAATAAAAAGACGGATTTTCCGCAAAAAATCCGTCTTTTATAATCTTATAGATTATCTACCTATTATTCTTCCGTTTTTTCCGCCTCGGAAACGAGGGGGAATTCCTCTTCTGCAAGGTCGGCGATAAAGGTTTCGTTCAAATCGTCATATACCGAAAGCATGGGTTTTACGTCCAAGCCCTTTTTGCGGTCGAAATAGTTTTTCGTGATACGCACGAGAAGTCCGCTAAGGAGCGCCACGCCGATCAAGTTAGGCAATGCCATAAGTCCGTTGCAGGTATCGGAAATTGCCCAAGCCAGTTCGCCGTCGATGAGCGCGGACACGATCACCAAAAGCACGTACAAAATCTTGAACACGGTGGTGGCGATTTTTCTACCCTTTTCACCCGTTCTGCGGAAGAGGAAATCTACCGATTTCTCGCCGTAATACGACCAAGCCAAAATGGTGGTGAACGCAAACAAGGGAAGAATGGTCGAATACACAACCGTACCAACCGTACCGAATACCCCTTCAAAGGCTTTCATGGAAACGTTGGTATCGACTGCGCCCGGCGCATAGAGTACGGTATTCATGCCGAGGTCGTCGCCAAAGTTTACGAGCACGACGAGCGCGGTAAGCGTACAAATGATAAAGGTATCGAAGAAGACCTCGAAGATACCCCAAAGCCCTTGCTTAACGGGTTCGCGGGTATCGGACGCGCTGTGCGCGATAACGGACGAACCAAGACCTGCCTCGTTGGAGAATACCCCTCTTGCAAGACCCTTTTTAATGATTTGCGAGAAGGCATAACCGCCCACGCCTGCGAGTGCAGAGTTGAAGCTGAAAATGTTCTTAAAGATAAGCCCGAATGCCGCGCCTACCATGGTCACGTTGGCAAAGATAACGACGAGCGCCATGACGATAAACAGCAAGGACATGAAAGGCACGAGGATAGACGCAACTCTGCCGATGCTCTTGATACCGCCGAGGATAATGAGCGCGAGCACGACCGCTACCGCGATACCTACGATAAGAGCAATCGTTTGGTTGTTTCCGCTGATTGCGCCTTGGAAGGTAGAGGAAATTTTGTTGGTTTGTACGCCGCTCATACCGATTGCCGCGAGTGTACAGAACACCGCCGCCATCACGGCAAGAATCTTACCAAACCATTTTAAGAACGAACCGAGTTTCCCCTCTTTATGGAGCATAGGAATCCCTTCGGAAAGGTAGTACGCAGGACCGCCCGAGAAATCCCCCGTTTTGCTGTCGCGCTTACGGAAGTAAAGCCCAAGCACGTTTTCCGCGTAGTTGGTAATCATACCGAAGAATGCGGAAATCCACATCCAGAACACCGCGCCGGGACCGCCCGTCATAATCGCCGAGGTGACACCGACGATATTCCCCGTACCGACCGTACCCGAAATCGCCGTAGCAAACGCCTCGAACTGCGAAATGGAGTTTTCTTTCTTGGAAAGCCCCTTTTTCTTTTTACCGATACTCTTGACGGTAGGAATAATCGTTTCCCCCCAAGAAGTACCGAACTTTCTTACCTGCATACACTTGGTACGCACGGTAATCAAAATACCCGTTCCCAAAATGAGTACGATCATCGGCCAACCCCAAACGATGTTGTTGATGAACGTATTGACTTTGGCAATGCCTTGAACTACGTTCTCCCACATAATAAATCTCCTTCGCCCGTACGTACGGGCTTTTAAAATAATAAAAGGAGTAGCTTGTTGCTACTCCTTCAAAGCCGATTTTAAAAAACGACGGGGGCATGTACGCGTTGAACGCCCTCATACCGTCTTTAAAAAGCTACTTCGTCCTTTTGCCTGAGAGATTAGCGAAAGATTGTTCGCCTTGCCCCTTCGGCAGTCAACTCAATGACCTTCTCCGGAGTGCCATCCAACCACAGTCCTTTCGTTCTGCAGTTTTCACTTGGTTTGCTTATAGTTTTATCATATCACACACCGCAAGACTTGTCAACGGTTTAAACGCCAAAATTCGACCTTTTTTTCGATTTATCGCATTTTTTTACCCTCTATTCATTTGAAGTTTTTTCATATGTATGATATAATGTTATAAAAGTGGATTGCGCTCAACTTCACTTAACAAAAACACCATGAGGGAATTTTATGATTGAAAAGACTTACTCGTTTGAAAAAGACGGCAAAGTTAACGACGTGTACACACTCCGCAATGCAAAGGGTATGGAAGTAGATATCCTTACCTACGGCGGAAGAATTTTGCGTATTATGGCGCCCGATAGAAAGGGCAAATTCGGGGATTGTATCGTCGGCTGTAAAACGCCCGAAGATTATTACGGCGAAAACCCCTATTTCGGCGCTACCATCGGCAGATTTGGCAACCGTATCGAAAACGCAAGCTTCGTAATCAACGGCACGAGATACAATATCGAACCCAACGAAGCCCCCAACACCCTGCACGGCGGATATTCTTCCAACTTCGACAGAGTAATTTGGGACGCGGAAATTCAAGGGGACAGCTTGGTGCTTTCCCACCTCTCCCCCGACGGCGCAGGCGGTTTCCCCGGCAATTTAGAGGTTAAGGTGTACTTTACTCTTACCAACGCAAACGAGCTCAAAATCGAGTACTTTGCAAAATCGGACAAGGACACCGTTTGCAACCTTACCAACCACTCCTATTTTAATATCGGCGACGACGACACGGTTTTGGAACAGGAACTTATGATCAACTCCCGTCAAATGACCCCCGTGGACGAACGCTTAATCCCCCACGGCGAATATATGGATATCGACGGCACGCCGTACAGCTTCCTGCCCGCGAAAAAGCTGGGCAAGGATATGTTCTCTACCGCAAAGCTTATCAAGCAATGCAACGGGTACGATTTCAACTACTGCTTGGATAGAATCGGCAAGGGCTTGGAGCACTTTGCGTACGTGTACGATGAAAAGTCGGGCAGACGTATGGATTGCTACACCACCCTCCCCGGCGTACAGCTGTACACCGCTTGCGGTACGGGCGGCTTCAAGGGTAAAAAGGAGTACGTCAACCACTGCGCCCTTTGCTTGGAAACGCAAGGGTATCCCAACTCCCCCAACTGCCCCGAATATCCCTCTACCCTCTTAAAGGCAGGCGAGGAATACCGCGAAATCACCGTTTACAAATTCTCTGTAAGATAAGGAACTTTTATGCTCAAAGCCCTGCTCACCAAATTTAAGGAAGCCGCCGTATCGGTTGCGCCCGTCGCGGCGATCGTGCTTCTTTTGAACTGCACCCCCCTCGTCCGTTTAAGCTGGACGGAAACGGGGGTGTTCTTCGCGTGCGCTTTGGCGTTGATTGTGGGCATTTCCTTGTTTAACCTCGGCGCGGATATCGCCATGACCCCCATGGGCGAACAAATCGGCTCTTCCCTGCCCAAATCGGGACGGTTTAAAACGCTGGTACTCGTTTGCTTTTTAATGGGCGTGTTTATCACGATTGCCGAACCAGACCTCTCCGTGCTTGCAGCGCAGGTAGCAGGGGTGATCGACGGCACTTTGCTCACCGTTTGTATCGGCGTGGGCGTGGGCTTTTTCTTGGTACTGGGCGTATTAAAAATTGTCTTCCGCGTGCAGTTGTCTGCCCTTTTGACCTTCTTTTATATGCTCCTTTTCGCCCTCGTATCCCTCGTGCTCATCGGCGGGAACGGAGAATTTCTCCCCCTCGCATTCGATTCGGGCGGCGTGACGACAGGCCCTATCACCGTACCCTTTATCATGGCGCTCGGCGTGGGCGTTTCCGCTACGCTCGGCGGTAAGAGGGACAGAGAATCCAGCTTCGGCTTTATCGCCCTTTGCTCTATAGGACCCATTTTGGCGGTCATGCTCCTTGGCGTGTTCGCGAAAAACGACCTCACTTATACCCTGCCCGATTATTCCATGGACGGGTACTTGTCCGCCCTGTTTTCGACAATCGGGCATACCATGTACGAGGTTATCGTGGCAATCCTGCCCATTGTCGCGTGTTTCTTTATCTTACAAGCGTTGTTTATCAAGCTCCCGAAAAAGCGCATTTTGCAAATCGTGGTAGGTATTTTCTACACCTTCTTCGGGCTTGTGATTTTCCTTACGGCAGTCACCGTCGGATTTATGCCTATCGGCTATAAACTGGGCACGCAGCTTGCCCAAATCAACGAGGTGTTATTGGTTTCGATCGCTTTCGTGCTTGGGTTTGCCGTCGTGCTTGCCGAACCTGCCATTCACGTTTTAAAACGCCAGGTGGAAACGGTGACGGGCGGCGCCGTGAGCAAAACCTCCATGCTCATCGCCCTTTCCGTGGGCGTGGGCACTTCGATTGCCCTTTCCATACTCCG
>JAFVTA010000078.1 GCA_017503525.1 Clostridia bacterium
CATGAGGGCACGGTTGGTATCGTCATTTTCAAGGAAGGGAATAAGCGCCGCTGCGACGGAAACGAGCTGCTTGGGCGAAACGTCCATGTAGTCCATTTTTTCGCGAGGCATTTCGGTGATATCGTTTTGGTGACGGCAGCCAACGCGCTCGTTGAGGAAGTGACCTTCTTCGTCCAAGGGTTCGTTTGCCTGTGCGACGATATACTTATCTTCCTCGTCTGCGGTGAGGTAGTCTACGTGGTCGGTGACAACGCCCGTAGCCTTGTCCACTCTTCTATACGGGGACATAATGAAACCGTATTCGTTTACCTTTGCAAAGGTAGCAAGCGAAGTGATAAGACCGATGTTTTGACCTTCGGGCGTTTCGATAGGACACATACGCCCGTAGTGCGTGTGGTGAATGTCGCGCACTTCAAAGGTAGCGCGATCTCTGTTCAAACCGCCGGGACCGAGCGCGGAGAGCTTACGCTTGTGGGTAAGTTCTGCAATCGGGTTGGTCTGATCCATGAACTGCGAAAGCTGGGAAGAACCAAAGAATTCGCGGATTACTGCGGATACAGGGCGGATATTGATAAGTGCGGACGGCGTAATTTCCATGGGATCTTGCGTCGCCATTCTTTCTTTAATCAATCTTTCCAAACGAGCGATACCGACGCGGAGTTGGTTTTGGAGCAATTCGCCTACCGAGCGCACACGGCGGTTGCCGAGGTGGTCGATGTTGTCGATCGTACCGATGCCGTACTTCAAATCGAGGTTGGTCGAAATGGACGCAACGATATCGTCTACGGTCACGTGCTTGTGGCAAAGCTTGTCAACCAAAGGACGGATTTCCTTCTTTTGTTCCTTGGTGGGAACGGGATGCTCGCTATTTAAGATTTCGTGGAAGAGCTTACAAGCCGCAACGAACTTACGGCGGTTATCTCTTCTCTTTTCACGGTTTTTCTTTTCTTCGGGCTTTTCGTCGGGTTCTTCCGCCTTTTCGGTGGTATAGTAAAGGGCGTTGATGTCGTCAACGTACTTTTCCGCTACCTCTTCCACACTCAAATTCGCGCATTCCTCAGCGATGAGCTTGGAAAAACGGTAGTTGGGATAAAATACCGTAGGAAGTAAGCCGAAGTCCTTACCGCGAACCTGTACGGGTACGTCGGAAATCGCGGAGAAATCTACGGTGTTGTTCGCAATAATCTTGTGGCGGATTTCCCCTTCTTCGGGATCGTCAACGAGCACGAAAAGTTCGTTGATACCGCAGTTTTGGATTTCCTTTGCTTGTACTTCGGAAATCTTTTCCCCTGCCGTCGCGATAACTTCGCCCGTTTCAGGGTTGACTACATTGTCCGCTACTCTGCAACCGGGCAAACGGTATGCAAGATTAAGCTTTTTGTTGTACTTGTATCTACCCACTTTCGCGATATCGTAGCGGCGAGGGTCAAAGAACAAGTTGAAAAGGTGCGCTCTTACGGAATCTTCCGTAGGCGCTTCGCCGGGACGAAGACGGCGGTAGAGTTCGTACAAGCCGTCCGATTCGCTCTTTGCCGTATCCTTAGCCAAGGTGGACGCAATGATTTTATCGCCGGGGAACAAGTCCTCGATTGCGCGGTTGGAACCGTAGCCGAGCGCACGCAAAAGCACCGTCACGCAAAGCTTTTTCTTTCTGTCCACGCGAACGTAGAGCGCGTCCTGCGCGTCCCGTTCGAGTTCAAGCCATGCTCCGCGGTTGGGCATAACGGTGGTTGCGAACATTTCCTTACCCGTCTTGTCCTTGCTGGACGCATTGTAAACGCCGGGAGAACGAACGAGCTGGGAAACGATAACGCGTTCCGCACCGTTGATAATGAATGCGCCGTTTTCGGTCATGAGGGGTAAATCGCCCATGAACACTTCTTGATCGACGACTTCGTTTTTCACCTTATTGACAAGGCGGACTTTTACGCGCAAGGGAAGCGCGTACGTAGCGTCTCTCGTACGACATTCTTTTTCGTCATACTTGGGTTTATCGCCAAATCTGTGCTCTAAGAAATAAAGCTCAAAATGGTCGGAGTAGTCGGTGATGGGAGAGAAGTCCTCAAACACCTCGCTAATGCCCTCTTCGATAAAGGCATTGTAGCTGTCTTTCTGGATTTCAACGAGATCGGGAATGTCGATAACTTCGTTGATCGAACCGAATTTTCTTCTTTCGGTCTTGCCATACTTTTGAATAGGTAAATCCATTTCCTTTTTTTGCTCCTTGCAAATTTTTTTTCAGCGATCTACCGAGTATATCTTTTCATCGATAAAAATCGAAAATTTTGACTTGTTTTGAAAAATTTTGTATCCTACGCTTTACTTTTGCGTTCCTTTGCGGTATAATATATTATATAGAAAGGATTTTTCGCCCGATTTCCCCATTTTTCGAGGGATTTTCGCTTATTTTTTTGGTTAAAAATCCGCTTTTGAGCGGCATTACACCATTCTAAGCATAATGATACATTATCTAATTATATCTACCCGAAAAAAAGATGTCAAGCGATTTTGAAAGGCAAAATAAAAATTTATTATTTTTTTAGTAAAAAATTGCTCATAGGAGTTTTTATGCGTATCGACAAATTCTTAAAACTTTCCCGAATTTTGAAACGCCGTACGGTGGCGCAAGAGGCGTGTTCGGGAGAAAAAGTACTTATCAACGGCAAGGTTGCCAAGCCTTCGGCAAACGTCAAAATAGGCGACGTGGTCGAAGTGTTGTATGCCTCGGGCGTGCTTAAATTCCGCATTTTGAATATCAAAGAAACGGTGAAAAAGGAAGAGGCGGCTTCCCTTTACGAGGTGATCGCATGAAAAAATATTCCGTTTGCGCCATCATTTGCGCCGCAGGCAAAGGCAACCGCGCAGGGTTTGACAAAAATAAACTCCTCGTCCCCTTCGAGGGTAGTACGGTACTGGAAAAAACCCTTTCCGTATTCGCCTTCCCTTTAATTGACGAAATCATCGTCACTTCTTCCAAAGAGGACTTCGCCGAAATTTCCGCACTTTGCGGAAAATTCCCCAACGCCAAAGCGGTGCTTGGTGGGGAAGATCGTTCGCATTCCGTTTACAACGCCTTGCAGGCAAGCAAGGCGGATATCGTGCTTATCCACGACGGCGCAAGGCCCTTCCTTTCGAGAAAGACGATCGAGGGGTGTTTGCACAGCGTACAAATCCACGGCAGCGGCATTTGCGCCGTGGAATGCAGGGATACGGTTGCGCAGGTGCAAAATAACAAAATCGTAAACGTACCTGCAAGGGATACCCTTCGCCAAATCCAAACCCCCCAAGGATTTTTTAAAGAAAACCTTTTAACCGCTTACACACGCGCGTTTGAAGAGGACGCCCCTGCCTACACGGACGATTCTTCGGTATTCGCACGCTATTGCGGCGCGCCCGTGCTTTGCGCAGGCGAAAGCGAAAATATCAAAATGACCTACGCCGAAGATTTTGAAAAACACGCCGCCCGCTGCGGTTTTGGCGTAGACACCCACGCCTTTGGAAAAGCACAGGATTATATCCTGCTTGCAGGCGTGAAAATCCCCTCTCACAGCGGACTAATCGCCCACAGCGACGGAGACGTGTTGGTGCACGCGCTTATGGACGCGCTTTTATCGGCGGCTGGCTTAAAGGATATCGGGCATTACTTCCCCGACACGGACGAGAAATGGAAAGGCGCAAGCTCTATGGCTATGTTGACCTCGGTCATGGGTATGCTGTATGAGAAAAATTTAGCGGTGAAAAACGTATCGATTGCCGTGCAGGCGGAAAAGCCCCGTCTTGCAAAATATATCGACGAAATGAAAAACGCACTTGCGTGCGCCTTAAAAATCGATCCCTCTTTCGTCGGCGTTTCCGCAGGCACAAACGAGGGCTTGGGATATGTTGGCGAAGGCAAGGGCATTACCGTCAACGCATTCGTATTATTGAAGAACAAGGAATAAGCATATGGCAAAACAAAAAGCCCCTACAACGCAATTCGTTTGCTCCGTCTGCGGATTTACCGCGCCCAAATGGCTGGGCAAATGCCCCGATTGCGGAAATTTTAATACCTTGCAGGAGGAAATCGTGCGCCCTGCGGATACCCAAAAAGCGGAAAACCGCGTGGGTATGTCCGCAATGAAATCGCGCGCGCTCCCCTTATCTCAAATCGGCTATGAAAAATTCGAGCGCGTAAAAAGCGGCATCTCGGAATTTGACACCGTGCTTGGGGGCGGTATCGTTCCCGGCTCGCTCGTCCTTCTCGGCGGCGACCCCGGTATCGGGAAA
>JAFVTA010000079.1 GCA_017503525.1 Clostridia bacterium
AAGAGCCTAAATCCGCTTGTTTTTTCATGGAAAGAAATCCCTCCTGCGACAGAGTGTATTCTATCCTATTTTCTTTTACGCTTACTTATGCCCTCTATTTAATTTTTACGATAGTGACGCCCGTATCCCCCTCGCCGTATTTTCCAAGGCGATAACTTTCTACGTTAGGATGGGTACGCAAATATTCGTGAACGCCTGCGCGAAGTTTTCCCGTACCCATGCCGTGCACGATACGCACCTCTTCCAAGTTTGCAATCACCGCGCCGTCAAGGAACGCCTCGATTTCGGGGATTGCCTCGTGTACGGTAAGACCAAGCAAGTTGATTTCCAGCATTGACGAGCTTTTCGGCACAAGGGATTTTTTGATTTGTACCTTTTCCCCTGCCTGTTTTGTTTTCCACTTGGACTTTTGAGCAGTTTGTGTATTTGCGCTGTGAATTACCGCGCAAAGTTCGGAAATTTTACTGCGGATACGCAAGCTTCCGCAAAGAATTTCCGCCTCACCCTTGTTTTCACGAACGCTTTGCACGACGCCCTCTTGTCCCATCGTTTTTACGAACACCTTATCTCCGGCTTTTAAGTTTTGCACGGGCATATACTGCGTATGCGTTTCCTCTTCGTTCTCGCTTTCGTATGCCTTGTCGAAAATTTTATTTTTCAACGTTCGAGCCTTGATTAAGTCCGCCTCGTTCAAGCTTTCCTGCGCAAAAATCTCCTCAATTTCACGGAGCAACTCTTCCGCTTCCGCCGCCCTTTCATTCACAATACGGCGAGCTTCGGCTTTTGCCGAAACGGAAAACTTTTCCCTTTCCTTTTTCAGCTTTTCGCGCTCTTTTTCCGCCTCTTGCAATTTTTCCTGCCATTTGGCTTTTAACTCGTTGCTTTCCCTTAAAACCTCGTCCGCCTTCACGCGGCTTTCTTCCGCGCTGCGTACGATATTTTCAAAACGCTGCGCGTCTTTGGAAAGATTGGACAGCGCGTCCGCCAAAATCTCCTCTCTCAACCCCAAACGGCGAGAGATTGCCAAAGCGTTGCTCGAGCCAGGCAAGCCTATACGCATAATATAGAGGGGTTGCAAAGTGTTTGCATCAAACTCCATGCAAGCGTTTTCTATGCCGTTAGCGGAAAAGGCAAATTCCTTTAACGACGTATAATGGGTAGTGACCACCCCCGTACAACCGGTTTTTAATAAGTGGGATACGATCGCTTTTGCTAAGGCTTGCCCCTCGTCGGGGTCCGTACCGCCGCCCAACTCGTCGATAAGCACTAAACTCTTCGCGTTTGCGCGGTTGACGATATCGATAATGTTCGTGATATGGGAAGAGAATGTGGATAAACTTTCTTCAATACTTTGCGCATCGCCTACGTCGCAGTAAATTTCGTCAAAGGTAGAAAGCGTGGCGCGCTTTGCAGGAATAAACAAACCGCACATTGCCATAAGACAAAATAACCCGACCATTTTTAAGGTGACCGTCTTACCGCCCGTATTTGGACCGCTAATTAACAAAAAGCGATACGCTTTTCCCATGGAAAGGCTTACGGGTACCACCTTTTTCCTATCGATGAGGGGGTGTCTGCCCTTATCGATATCGATAATCCCCTCGCCGTTTACTTCGGGCCTTACAGCCGAAAGCTTATAGCCGTACTCTGCACGGGCATAGCAGCTGTCGATTTCTTCTAATATTTCGATATCCGCAGTAAGCTCGTTTGCCATAAAACCAACGCGGCGCGAAAGCTCGCTTAAAATTCTTGCGACCTCTTCTTTTTCGTCGATTTGCAAGGAGCGCAGTTCGTTGTTCATTTCCAGCACTTCTTCTGGCTCGATAAAGAAGGTTGCGCCGCTTGCCGAACGATCGTGCACAAACCCTTTGATATTTCGTTTATATTCCGCGCGCACAGGCAAAACATAACGGTTATCACGCATGGTTATAATACCGTCTTGCAGGTATTTCCCTTCGCTGCCCGTTAAGTATTCGGCAAGGCGGGAACGGATACGCTCGTTCAAAAGACGGATTTCCTTGCGCAGGGAATACAGCTTATCGCTGGCATAATCGCTCACTTCCGTATCGTTGAGGATTTTCGTGCGAATATCCTCTTCTAAAAGGGTATCGAAATAAATCCTGTCGCTCAATTCGCGCATATGCACGATTTCCTCGTCCGCAAACGATGAGATTGAGGTATGCGCTATTCTTGCCGAACGCAAAAGATTTTCCGCTTTTAACAGCTCTCCGCAAGTAAGCGCAGAGCCCTTTTGCGCCCTGCCAAGCTCATCGTCAAACGGCGGGAAGTATTCCACTTTGGAAATCCCGTTCATAAACAGCAAACGCACGCACTCTTCCGTGCAAGCCAAACGGCGTTTCGCCTCTTGGGGGTCGGAGGAGGGTTCAAGAGCTTTTAAGCGTGCCTTCCCACCTTCCAAAACGGCAAATTCCGCGGCGAGCGCAAGAATTTTATTCAATTCTGTTTTTTCGATTGCTCTTTCGTTCATACCTTTATCCTATCAAAGCACGCCGCGCTTTAAATGCCCCGAAGTACAAGCCCCAAGCACGGCTTTTTGTTCCTCTTCCGTCCTTGCGCTAATCAAGGCGGCTTTTTCCGCTACTATCGTGAAATCCGCAAGCCTGCCCGCGCCTTTCACCCCTTTCCCGACTAAATCCGCGCAGTTGTAAACCTCAAATTTACAGCTGCCGTCCGCGGATATATACCTACGCACGGGAAATACCCGTCCGTTTTCGTCTGTAAGACGGTACAACCTCTTCTTGTCGCAAACGGAGCACGTTTTGCCAAACGGGCAATAACAAAGCTCCATAAGCTTGATATTCCCAAGGGTAAGCGCAAAAGCTTTATCGCTGATGAGCCCTGCCCCTTCTTTCTCGTTGCATTCCTTGGAGAGCGCGTAATAGCTTGCGTTTTCCATGGATAAAAATTCGCCT
>JAFVTA010000080.1 GCA_017503525.1 Clostridia bacterium
AATACTTTGCCTTCGAAAAGTTCGAGGGAAGCGCCGCCGCCGGTGGAGATATGGCTCATTTTATCTGCAAAGCCGAGTACTTGTACAGCTGCTGCGGAGTCGCCGCCGCCGATAATCGTGGTTGCTTTGCCGTATACGGATGCAAGCGCCTCGGCAACCGATTTCGTGCCTTCTGCAAGAATGGGGTTTTCGAATACGCCCATAGGACCGTTCCAAATAACGGATTTTGCATTAGCAACCGTTTCCGCAAAGAGCTTTCTGGTTGCAGGACCGATATCAAGACCCATCATATCATCGGGGATTTCGCTGGAGTTAACGACCGTCGTTTCAATGGGCGCGTCGATAGGGTTGGGGAATTCTTTTGCCGCAACGGTATCAACGGGGAGAAGAATGGTCTTGCCAAGCGTTTCTGCTTTTTTGAGCATATCGAGGCAGTAGTCGATCTTTTCGTCGTCCACGAGGGAGTTGCCGATCTTGCCGCCTTTTGCTTTCAAGAAGGTGTACGCCATACCGCCGCCGATAACGAGGGTATCGCATTTTTCCAAGAGGTTGGAAATAACGTTAAGCTTGTCCGCAACCTTTGCACCGCCGAGGATAGCAACGAAGGGTCTTTCGGGGTTTTCAAGGGTATCCGCCATAACGGAGAGTTCCTTTTCGATAAGGAAACCGCAAGCCGCCGTTTCTACCAAGCCTTCTTCCACAATCCCCGCGGTGGAAGCGTGGGAACGGTGCGCCGTACCGAACGCGTCGTTTACGTATACTTCGCAGTAGCTTGCAAGCGCCTGCATAAATTCGGGGTGCTTTTTCTCTTCGCCCTTGTGGAAACGAAGGTTTTCAAGAAGTACGCATTCGCCTTCTTTGCAAGCGGCAACTTTAGCCTTGGCATCTTCGCCGATAACGTCGGAAGCAAAAGCAACCTTGCCGTCCAAAAGCTCGTTCAAACGAGCGGCAACGGGTGCAAGGGAAAGCTTTTTAACATCTTTCTTTGCTTTTTCAAGGAATTCTTCGGTAGCCGCAGCCTGTTCGTTTTCAGGAAGAGCCGCAACTTTGCCCTTTTCTTTCTTGTTGAGTTCAAGTTTTGCATCGAAAACGTTGTGGGGCTTGCCCATGTGGGAGCAAAGCACAACTTTCGCGCCCTGTTCCATCAAATACTTAATGGTGGGAAGCGCGCCGATAATACGGTTTTCGTCGGTGATAACGCCGTCTTTCATGGGCACGTTAAAATCGCATCTTACGAGGACTTTTTTGCCCTTAACTTCTACGTCTTTTACGGTTTTCTTGTTCATAGGATAAAAATCTCCTTCCTTATATTTTTACGTACATAGATATAATACCCTATTTTTTGATTTTTGTCAAACGCTTTATAAAAATAATCGAAAAATAATCTAAAAAAAACTTTCCCCTCAAACGTTGACGAAAGTGTGATAAATATGTTATAATATACGAAAGATTGTACGTTAAGGAGAATCCCTATGAGCAGAGCCGACGAAATTTTCGCGCAAAATATGCAGGATATTATGGACAATGGATTTTGGGACACCGATTTGGCGGTACGCCCCAAATGGGAAGACGGTACGCCTGCGCACACCGTTAAAAAATTCGGTATCGTAAACCGCTACAATTTGCAGGAAGAGTTTCCCATTCTCACCATGCGCAGAACGGCGTTCAAATCCTGCGTGGACGAGCTTTTGTGGATTTGGCAGAAAAAAAGCAACAATATCAAGGATTTAAATTCCCATATCTGGGACAGCTGGGCGGACGAAACGGGTTCTATCGGCAAAGCCTACGGCTATCAGCTTGGCATAAAGCATAAGTACAAGGAAGGGGAATTCGACCAAGTCGACCGCGTGCTCTTCGATTTGAAGAACAACCCTGCAAGCCGTCGTATTATGACGAATATCTACAATTTCCAAGACCTGCACGAAATGAATTTGTATCCTTGCGCGTACTCCATGACCTTTAACGTGACGGGAGATACCCTCAACGGTATTTTGAACCAACGCTCCAACGATATGCTCACGGCAAACAACTGGAACGTAGTGCAGTACGCTGTACTTTTGATTATGCTTGCGCAGGTGTCGGGCTTAAAGGCAGGCGAGCTGGTGCACGTCATTGCCGACGCGCATATTTACGATAGACACATTCCGCTCGTTAAGGAAGTTTTGGCAAAGCCCCGCCATAAAGCGCCCAAGCTTATCGTGGATACCAGCATTACCAACTTCTACGATTTCACGGTGGACAGTTTCCAGCTCGTAGATTACGAATACGAAAAATTAGATAAGAAGATACCCGTAGCAATATGATATACGCAATCGTTCACGCTGATAAAGAATGGGGAATAGGAAAGGGCAACGATATGATGTTCTCGCTGCCCAAGGATATGAAATTTTTTAGGGAGACGACCATGGGGCATACCGTCGTAATGGGCGGAAACACCCTGCGTTCCTTTCCCAACCAAAAACCCTTAAAAAATCGAGTAAATATCGTGCTTTCGAGGGGGCAGGTACGCGATGACTGCGTTATTGTGCGGTCTTATGAGGCGTTGAAAAGCGAATTGAAAGCCCGTGAAAACGAGGAGATTTACGTGATCGGGGGCGGAGAGGTGTATAAGGCGCTTTTGCCCTATTGCAATTTTGCTTTGGTGACCAAGGTGGATGCCGTCGGGGGCGCGGAAGTTTTCTTCCCGAATTTGGATCAAAACCCCGATTTCGTTTGTGTGGACGAGGGAGAACCGACGGAGGATAACGGTCATACAATCCGTTTTACCAAATACGAAAATAAACGGGTGCAAAAATTGTAAATTTATCCGCAAGGCTTGGCTTTGCGGAAATTTTTTATATTTTATAAAAAAAGTTTGTTTGCGATAGGTGTTTTTTCTTGTCATTTATGCAAAAAAGTATTAAAATAGGTGCGTTAAGGAGTTAGTACTTATGATTAGAGAAGATTTGAGAAATGTAGCGATTATCGCACACGTAGACCACGGCAAAACCACTCTTGTCAACGAAATGTTGGCGCAGGGGGGTGTATTCCGTGACAATCAGCAGGTGCAGGACCGCGTTATGGACAGCGGTGATTTGGAAAGAGAGCGCGGAATTACCATTCTTGCGAAAAATACTTCCGCACACTATAACGGCGTTAAAATCAATATCGTAGATACCCCTGGCCACGCCGATTTCTCGGGCGAGGTAGAGCGCGTTTTAAAAATGGTAAACGGCGCGTTGATTTTGGTAGACTCGGCGGAAGGGCCTTTGCCTCAAACCCGTTTCGTTATGCAAAAGGCTTTGGCGCTTGGGTTGAAGATTATTATCGTTATCAACAAGGTGGACCGTCCCGACGCCCGTATTGACGAGGTCGTGGAAGAAATGCAGTTGCTCATGATGGAGCTTGACGCAACGGACGAACAGCTGGAAAGCCCTATCGTATACTGTTGCGGAAGGCAGGGTACGGCATCTTTGACCCCCGATAAGCAAGAGGAGAATTTGAACCCCTTGTTCGATACCATTTTACAGCATATTCCCCCCATGGATTTGGATACGGAAGGGGCAGGTCAGCTTCTTGTTTCCTGTATTGACTATAACGAGTTTGTAGGCCGTATCGGTATCGGCAGAATTGAACGCGGTACGATCCGCGCGAACGCGCCCGTCAGCATTTGTAATTTTAACGACGGCAAGGTGCGTACGAATTGCCGTATCGTGAACCTGTATCAAATCGAGGGCTTGGAAAGAGTGCTTGTGGACAGCGCTCAAGCCGGCGATATCGTTATGTTTTCGGGGATCGAGGGCTTGAATATCGGGGATACCGTATGCGACCCTGCGAAAGTCGAACCCGTACAGTTCGTAAAAATCGAAGACCCCACGGTGGAGATGACCTTCTCCGTCAACGACAGTCCGTTTGCGGGGAAAGAGGGGAAATTCGTCACCAGCAGACAGCTCCGCGACAGATTGTATAAAGAACTTCTCCGCGACGTATCCCTGCGTGTTTCGGACACCGAGTATGCGGACAGTTTCCGCGTTTGCGGCAGAGGGGAAATGCACCTTTCCATTCTCATTGAAACTATGCGAAGAGAGGGCTATGAATTCCAAGTATCTACCCCCAAGGTACTCTATAAAGTGATTGACGGGGTGGTGCACGAGCCTATCGAACGCTTCGTTGCGGACGTGCCCGAGGATATGACGGGTCCCGTATTCTCCGCTATGGGCAACCGCAAGGGTACGCTGTTGCAAATGACGGCAATCGGCAGCCGTATGCGTTTGGAGTTCACCGTTCCCTCGCGCGGCTTGTTCGGGTACAAGAGCGAGTTCTTGACGGACACCAAGGGACAGGGTATTATGAACACGATATTCTATTCCTACGAACCCTACAAGGGGGATATGCAGCGTAGAAACACGGGCTCTTTGGTAGCGTTTGAAACGGGTGAAGCAGTCACCTACGGGCTTTTCAATGCGCAGGGCAGAGGTACGCTGTTTATCACGCCCGGTACGCCCGTATATCAAGGTATGGTCGTGGGCTACACCAACCTCGCGGACGATATCAACGTCAACGTTTGCAAGACCAAGCACTTGACGAACACCCGTTCTTCGGGCAGCGACGACGCGTTGACTTTAGTCCCCGTAAGCAAAATGAGCTTGGAAGAATGTTTGGAGTTTATCGCCGACGACGAATTGTTGGAAGTGACCCCGAAATCCTTGCGTATTAGAAAACGCATTTTGGACAGCGAGCTTCGCGCCAAAGCGCGTTTCAAAGAAAAGAACGCGAAATAAGTATAAGCACCGTGTTTTGGCACGGTGCATTTTTTATAAAAAATGAATTTAGGTATTGACAATTTCACGTAAATAGGATAAAATGAAATAAATTTTTTAAGTTAGGTGTATTATGTACAAAGAATTTTACCCCTTAAACAGTAAAGTGCGTATTGTTAAACGCCGTTATAAAAAAGACGCAAGCCTGCCTATCGACGGGTTTAAGGTGATTATCGACGAAGAGGGGATTTGCAGTATTGCTTATCAAAATCTTCGCGCGAAGGAATACGCGAAAAGAGCGGTGCGCTCCTTGAGAGAGGAAGACGGTTATCCCGTTTGCTATTTAAAGGACTACCCGTCCTTTCCTTTGCGCGGTATTGTCGAGGGCTTTTACGGCAAACCGTACACGCACGAGCAGCGCCTTGCGCTCCCGAAACTGCTGTCGGATTTAAAAATGAACGCGTACATATATGCCCCCAAGGACGATTTATACCACCGCGACCGTTGGAGAGAGGACTATCCTGCAAGGGAAGAGGAAAAGCTTCAAGAGCTGTTTCTCTCCGTCCAAAAAGAGGGGGTGGATTTCTTTTTTGTAATCAGCCCGGGGAAGGATTTTGATTTTGCAAATCAACTCGATTACGAAATTTTACTGCGTAAATTAGAAAAAATACGCGCGTTCGGGGTAAGGCATTTCTCTTTGCTCATGGACGATATCGAACCTAAGCTTTCGGACAAGGAAAAGGAGCTATTCTCCTCGCCGGCAGAAGCGCAGGCGCATCTTGCTAACTACCTTTTAAAGGAGCTCTCGCCCGCAAAGCCCTTCTTGTTTTGCCCCACTGATTATATGCAAAACTTCGATACTCCTTACCGCCAAGAACTGCGCAAGTACTTGGATAAAGGTATCGAGGTATTTTGGACGGGATATAATACCGTTGCCGAGGCGATTACCGAAGAGGACGGTGAAACCGTCATGAAAAACTTTAACCGAAAGCCCGTTTTATGGGATAACTATCCCGTCAACGATTTTGAACCGAAACGCCGTATTTACCTCGGCGCGTTGTCGGGCAGAGGGCGTAAGCTTAATCAAAGCCACGTAGGGTATATCGCAAACCTTTCCGAACTCTTCGAGTGCAGTAAAATACCTTTGTCCACTATGGCGGACTATGCGTGGGACTGCGAGGGATATTGCCCTGAAACCTCGCTTAAAAAAGCGGTGAAGGGTTATTTCAAAGGCTGCGTGCGCGCAGGGGAGATTTTTGTTTCCTTAAACGAGGCGACGATTATGTCCGCGCCGAAAAAGATCGCCAAGCTCTTTGAAGAAAAGAACTTTAAGGCGCTTGATAAGCGGTATAAAAAAATTGCATGGGCACTGGAAGAATTGCAGGAAAAAGCGCCTAAGGCGTTTTTGGCGGAAACGGAAAGCTTGCGGGCATTTTTATCCGCGGAATGTAAGCTGTACGAAGCAGTAAAAAAAGGTGCAGGCGAAGAGGAGATCGCCTCTTTGAGAGAGATTTTAAACGGTTGCAAATACGCGCCGTATGATTTGAGCTTACTTGCTTACGTGAATAGCATGTACGCGTTGAACGAGCCTTTCAAGGTGGATGCAGAGCGCGTAATTTATCGAAAATGGGGGAAGAAACATGATTAATATTAAACAGTTGGATAGGTTGGTGCTTAAAATTGTCCGTTTGAAGGATGTATATGCGGATTATCTTATTCGGGGCGAGGCGGAGCAAGAGGTACTCTTGGACGGTCAGCCCATTCAAAAGGGGGACGAATGGGGTAAGGATTTCGGGTACGGCAATTTCACCTTTACCTTTGAAACGGATTTTGCAAATCCCTATTTATACGTCGAAAACGGCGCGGTAGAAAATTTATTGCTTGCGAACGGAAAGCCTTTCGGCATGACCGATTATCTTCCTAACGGCAAGGACGCGATTTTCCGTTGCCATAAATTTATTTCTCTTAAAAACATTCCGCAAGGGGCGGAAATTAAAGTGGAGGGGTACGCGTCTCATACTTTCTATGGAACCATGCCCTTTGAGAAAAAGCAAACCTTTTCCGTAAACGGCTACCGCCCTCAAAGAATTTACAATAAAATTTCTATCGTGGACGTGGATGAAACGGTGAAGGAATTTTTGGATAATTCCGAACTCCTCGTATCCTATTTCCGTTGTATGAAGGACGGGGACGTTCGCAAAATCGACGCGTATCAAACGTACGAAGAGCTGTTTGAGCTACTGACGGTACTTCCCGAGCGCGCGCCTTTGAAAGAGGAACTCAAAGAGGCGAACGCCGTCATGAACAAATTTTTCGACGGCTTGAAATCTTCGGGAGAGGGGAAAGCTCCGTTTGCTGGCATTATCGGACACAGCCATTTGGATACGGCATGGCTTTGGACGGTGGAAGAATGCCGTCATAAGGCGGCGCGTACCGCGTCCAACGCGGTCACCCTTTTGAAGGAATATCCGCAGTACCGTTTTATCATGTCGTCTGTGGTGTATTTGGACTGGATACGCCAAGACTATCCCGAGCTTTTCGAGGAGATAAAAGAGCTTGTCAAAGAGGGCAGGTTCGAGCCGAACGGCGGTACTTGGGTAGAGTGTGAATGCAATCTTACGGACGGCGAATCGATTATCCGCCAGTTCTTGCGCGGCAAGCGGTTTATGAAAAAATACTTCGATTACGAGGCGGACGTGTTCTGGCTGCCCGATACCTTTGGGTATAGCGCGGCGCTGCCTCAAATTTTGCAAGGCTGCCGCGTACCCTATTTCCTTACCACGAAATTAAGCTGGAACGATACCAACAAATTCCCCTACGAATCCTTTACTTGGAAGGGGATTGACGGCAGCGAGGTTTTGGTACATT
Organism: Clostridia bacterium; assembly: GCA_017503525.1. Taxonomy (GTDB): domain Bacteria; phylum Bacillota; class Clostridia; order Christensenellales; family Borkfalkiaceae; genus Scatosoma. Next base: position 7,608 of record JAFVTA010000080.1, read on the forward strand.
TCAATACCATTCAAAGCAAAGCCGATCCCGAGTTTATCACTTCCCGATTAGACAAGCGTTTAAACAAGCACTTGACGGAAAACGTATTGATTGCCTATGGCTACGGCGACGGGGGCGGCGGACCTTCGAGAGAGATGGTGGAAAACGCGATTAAGACGGAAAAAACCTATCCTTACGCGGCGGTCAGCCATACTTCCGTATCCGAGTTTATGCAAAGATTGCAAAGCGAACAGCTCCCCGTGTACGAGGGCGAGCTGTACTTGGAATTGCACAGAGGCACGCTTACCACCAACCACGATATCAAGCGCTTGAACAGAAAATTAGAAAACGCCTTAAAGGATGCGGAATTGCTGGGCGTAGGGTTAGAGGACAGGGCGGTTAAAACGCTTACGGACGAGTGCTACGACGTGCTCATGATTAACCAGTTCCACGACATTTTGCCCGGTACGTGTATCCATGAAGCGCATGCCAAGGCGATTGAAGAGAATACGCATACGTTGGAAAAATTGCAAGATTTCATGCAGGGTGACGGATATTATAACACCCTTGGCTTTGCCCGTCGGGAAGTGCTTCCCACGGCGGACGGCGAACAAGTCTACGAGGATTTGGACGGCAAACAAACTTCCGTTGGATTGTTTAGCTTTGCTCCCTATTCCTACGGCGAACGCATAAGTCCCGAAGGTGAATTTATTATCGAAGGAGATAAAATTACCACGCCCTATTACGAGGCAACCGTGAAAAACGGCAGACTTCTTTCCTTGAAACATAAAGGCAGGGAGCTTGCAAAGGGCGCGCTCAATGAAATTTGCTTATACGAGGATACGCCTTATCTTTGGGATAACTGGGACGTGGATGCGGACTATACGAAAAAGACCTGCCCCGTGACCGTTTTAAGCAGCGAAGTCGTGGCTTGCGGTGCGTTGGAGTTGCGTATTCGTACGGTATATGATTTGGCGGGTAAGAGCCGTTTGACCCAAGACATGGTCTTCTATACCTTCAAAAAAGAGATTGCGTTTGAGAATAAACTGGAATGGGCGGACGACCATAAATTCCTGCGTGCGGAGTTTGACACCAACCTTGCGGCAAGCGCGTATAAGAGTGAAATTCAGTTCGGGTATATCGAACGCCCCTCCACCCGTAATACTTCGGAAGAACAGGCAAAATACGAGGTTTGCAATCACAAATGGACGGACTTATCCGAACCCCGTTTCGGTATGGCAATCTTGAACGACAGTAAGTATGGGGTAAGCGTTTGCGGCGGTAAAATGGGGATTTCCTTGCTCAAGAGCGGCAAGCGCCCCGACGTAATCGGAGAAGGCGGGACGAAGTATTTTAACTATGCCTTGCTCCCTCACGAGGGCGGATTTACGGCGGAAAACGTCACCCTGCCTGCGTACGC
>JAFVTA010000081.1 GCA_017503525.1 Clostridia bacterium
AAATCTATGGCACGTATTGCCGGTGTGGATTTACCCAGAGAAAAGAGAGTCGAAATCGGGCTTACCTATATCTATGGTATTGGTCTTACGACTTCCAAAAAGATTCTCGCGGAAACGGGCATCAACCCTGATACCAGAGTGAAAGACCTCGACGAAAACGACGTTTCCAAACTTAGAGAATATATCGATCACAATTTGAGAGTAGAAGGTGAACTTCGCAGCGAAGTATCCCTCAACATTAAGCGCCTTATGGAAATCGGTTGCTATCGCGGCATCCGTCACAGAAAGGGCTTGCCCGTACGCGGTCAGAGCACGAAGAGAAACGCTCGTACCCGTAAAGGTCCTGCACGCGCAATTGCAGGTAAGAAGAAGTAATTAGGAGGCGATGAATAAATTATGGCACAAGTAAAGAAAGTCGCTTCTCGTAAGCGTAAAGAAATTAAAAAAATCGACAAAGGTCAAGTTCATATTCAATCTACGTTCAACAACACGATTGTCACCGTCACGGATATGAACGGCAACGCGATTTCCCAGTCCAGCGCAGGCGCGCTTGGCTACAAGGGCAGCAGAAAGGGTACGCCTTTCGCAGCGCAGATGGCAGCTGAAACTGCAGCAAAAGCAGCGAAAGAACACGGTCTTAGAACGGTAGAAGTATACGTAAAAGGCCCCGGTGCAGGTAGAGAATCCGCTATCCGTGCGCTTTCCGTATGCGAACTTGAAATCACGTTGATTTCCGACGTTTCCCCCATCCCTCACAACGGATGCAGACCCCCGAAGCGTCGTAGAGTTTAATCAGGAGGCAGAAAAAAGTTATGGCTAGATATAGAGAAGCTAAATGTAAACTTTGCAGAAGAGAAGGCGGCAAGTTGTTCCTTAAAGGCGACAAGTGCTACATGGACAAGTGCCCGTTCAATAAGCGTCCCGTTGCTCCCGGTCAGCATGGTGCGGCAAGAAAGAAAGTATCCGAATACGGCTTGCAGCTTCGTGAAAAGCAAAAGACCAAGAGAATTTACGGTGTACAGGAAGGTCAATTCCGTAAGTACTACGAAATGGCTGACCGCATGAAGGGCGTTACGGGTGAAAACATGCTCGCGCTCCTTGAAAGACGTCTTGACAACGTAGTGTTCAGAATGGGTATTGCTCCCTCCAGAACGCTTGCTCGTCAAATCGTAAGCCACGCGCACCTTTCCGTAAACGGTAAGACGGTCACCGTTCCTTCCTACATTGTAAAGGCAGGCGACGTTATCGTTGTTAAAGAAAACAGAAAGGGCAACAAGTATTTTACCGCGCTTAAAGAAACCAAGGCAAGCAACACCCTCGTTAAATGGGTAGAGTTTGATAGAGAAAAACTTGAAGGAAAGGTATTGGCTCTTCCTACCAGAGAAGATATCGACAGCCAGATTGCAGAGCATATGATTGTCGAATTGTACTCCAAATAATAGAATATAAGGAGGTAACATAATGATCGAAATGGATATGCCCAAACTCGAGGTGCTTGAAAACGACGACTTCTATGCGAAGGTTGTATGCGAGCCCTTGGAGAAAGGTTTCGGTCTTACCATTGGAAACTGTTTGAGAAGAATTTTGCTCTCCGCGTTGCCCGGCGCAGCAGTGGAAGGCATCAAATTCCTTGACGGTAGCGTAAAGCATGAATTTTCTGCAGTGACGGGCATCAAAGAAGACGTCACGGAAATCATTCTTAACCTCAAAACCCTTGCGATTAAGACGAAAGTCATTGATAAGGAATACGAAAAGGTATTGCATATTTGCAAAGAAGGTCCTGCGGTATTCACCGGTAAAGACCTCAATATCGACGCGGAAATCGAAGTTATCAACGGCGATCAATACATTTGCACGATTGACGAAGGCGCAACGCTCGACATCGAGCTCACCATCGGCAGAGGCAGAGGGTATAAGCCTGCGAAAGAGAACAAGAAGCCCATCGTTGATTACATTGCAATCGACTCCATCTATACCCCCGTACAAAAAGTTAACTACACCGTAGAACCTACCCGCGTAGGTCAAGCGGTAGACTATGACAAATTGACGCTTGAAGTATGGACGGACGGCACGTTCTCGGGTAAGGAAATCATTTCCCTTGCAGCGAAGATTATGCAAGATCATATCAGCTTGTTCGTTAATCTTTCCGAAACGATTAAGGGTATGGATATCCTCGTTAAGACGGAAGACGATAAGCAGCAACAAATTCTTAGAATGGCAATTGAGGAAATGGACCTTTCGGTACGTTCCTACAACTGCTTGAAGAGAGCGAACATTCACACGGTCGAAGACCTTACCAAGAAGACGGAGGACGACATGTTGAAGGTGAGAAACCTCGGCAGAAAGTCCTTGGAAGAAGTCATTCAAAAATTGGATTCTTACGGCCTCGCATTAAAACAACAGGAGGATTAAAATTATGCCCAGAAAATTGGGAAGAACGTCCAAAGAAAGAAACGCCCTTTTGAGAAACTTGGCGTCCCAGCTCCTTTGGTACGGTAAAATCGAAACGACCGCAGAAAAAGCAAAAGAGCTTAGATCTTACGTTGAAAAATTGATCACGAAAGCGGTTAACACGTATGACGATAACGTTGAATACGAAGTAGTTAAGAAAGACGCAAAGGGCAAGGAAGTGACCGTCACCAACGTAAAAGACGGCGCTAAAAAGCTTGCTGCTCGCCGTGCAATCATGGCAAAAACCTACGATTTGCAGGAAATCAAGGGCTTCAACGAAAAGAAGAGCGAATTCAAGGCAAGAACGGCAGACGTTCAGCATCCTTTGATGGACAAACTCTTCAACGAAATCGCGCCCAAGTACGCTGCTCGTAAGGAAGAGCTTGGCCAAGGCGGCGGCTACACGAGAATTTACCTTCTCGGCGAACGTCGCGGCGACGGTGCAGAAGTAGCGGTTATCGAATTGGTATAATTGCAAAAACAATCAACAGCCATACGTATCTTTGCGTATGGCTGTACTTATAAATAAATAGGGAAAAAATGGTACTTGAATTTAAAAATATCAACAAATCCTTTGGCGAAAAGAAAGTGCTTAAAGGCGTTTCTTTTGTCGCGGAAGGCGGTAAGGCATTCGGTTTGCTTGGCAGAAATGGCGCGGGTAAAACGACCTCTATCCGTATCTTAATGAATGTATTTCCTGCAGACAGCGGAGAAATTCTTGTAGACGGAAAGCCGATTGACTATCAAGCAATCGGCATTGGCTATCTTCCCGAGGAAAGAGGGCTCTATCCTAAAAAGACGATTATGACGCAACTTGTTTATTTCGCCGAGTTGAAAGGCATGACGGCAAAAGATGCTGCGAAATCGGTAGAGTATTGGCTAGATAGACTTGGCATGAGTGAATATAAAAACAAGCGTTTGGATACCCTTTCCAAAGGCAACCAACAAAAAATCCAGTTGATTACGGCGCTTGCACACAATCCTCATATTGTCATTTTGGACGAGCCTTTTTCAGGGCTTGACCCCGTCAATGCGATGCTTTTAAAAGACGTGGTAAAAGAACAAATTGCGCAGGGTAAAATTGTTTTGTTTTCTAGCCATCAAATGAATTACATAGAGGAGTTTTGCGACAGCATTGCCATTATCAATGCAGGGAAAATTGCAATTAGCGGAGATTTGCATGACATCAAGCGCAATTACGTGCGCGACAAATTGGTAGTCAGCACAACCACTCCCGAGGCGATAAAAGCGGATTTAGTAAATACGTGCACAGAACGAGAGGATGGCTCGCTGCTGATTCAGCTTACGTCTCCCGAAGAAAAGCAGAGTATGATGGAATGGCTTGTCGCAAACTATGATATTGACGAGGTAAAGGTGTTCGAGCCTTCTCTTAACGATATCTTCGTAGAATATGCAGGGGAGCAAATTTAAGGGAGAAATTATGAAACAATTTTGGAAAATACTTAAATTTGAGCTTAAAGGATATTTTAAAAACAAAATTTTCGTGGGAATTACAATATTCTTGGTCGTAGCCATCGCTGCCGTGATGTTTTTCCCTAATATTATCGCGGCTTTTAAGACGGATGAAAGCGAAACGCCCGATGTGACGGAGCTGCCTGTTATGCTCGTATACGCCGAGGACGATACGCTTGCAGGGATTGTAAAGGAATATTTTACGGACGCTTTTGCAGACTATAACGTAGCGCTTGCCGAAGGAACGCTTGAGGATGTGCAATCACAAATTATAAGCGGCGAGGCGGAATGTGCATTTGTATTGGATAGCGCATTCTCATATACCTATTACGTAAATAATTTGACTATGTATGATTCCAATACGGCGATTGCGAATAACGTGTTGCAGGAAGTTTACAGAGTGACTGCTATGCTATCAAATGGATTGACCGCTGAACAGGTAGGAGAAATCATGTCCGTTCAAATTGAAAGCAAAACAGCAGCGCTCGGTAAAGATCAAATGCAAAACTTTTTCTATACGTACATCATGATTTTTGCGCTGTACATGGTGATTATGCTGTACGGACAGATGGTGGCTACCAATGTAGCGACCGAGAAAAGTTCACGGGCTATGGAGCTTTTGATTACAAGCGCCAAGCCAGTGGGTATGATGTTTGGCAAGGTTTTGGCTTCTTGTATCGCAGGGCTTATCCAGCTGATTGCGGTGTTCGGCTCGGCACTTTTGTTCTTTAATCTCAATAAATCCGCTTGGGGCGAAAATATGATTATTCAATCTATTTTTAATATTCCCGTGGATTTGTTTGTGTACATGCTTATATTCTTTATTCTCGGGTTTCTTGTCTATGCCTTCCTTTATGGGGCAATCGGTTCTACTGCATCAAAGCTCGAGGATATTAACACATCGGTGTTGCCTATCACCTTCTTGTTTATTATTGCGTTCTTTGTTGTCATATTCTCTATGACAAGTGGAAGTTTAGATACGCCTTTAATGAAAGTATGCTCTTACATTCCGTTCACTTCGCCTATGGCAATGTTTACGAGGATTTGTTTGAGCACGGTCGCATGGTACGAGATAGCCCTTTCGATAGCCGCTCTTGTTGGCTCGACAATAGGCATCGGCATCCTTTCTGCAAGGATTTATCGTGTGGGCGTATTACTTTACGGTACGCCTCCTAAAATCGGTACGCTTATCAAAACGGTATTTAAGAAAGAATAAAAATATCCCTCGCGTCGATAAGGCGCGAGGGATAATGGTTTTTTAACAATACCTATCCAGGAAAAATTAAAATACTCGAAGATAAACATTTACAAACCTAATAAATTATGATATAATATTCTTAGAAGCTAAATTAAGGGAGTATTTATGCATTCTTTAAGAGAGTTATACAGAATTGGGAAAGGCCCGTCCTCTTCCCATACCATAGGCCCTGAGCACGCCTGCAGGCTGTTTTTAAACGAAAATCCCGATGCGGACCGATTTGTTGTGCGCTTGTACGGTTCGCTTGCAAAAACGGGCGAAGGGCACGGCACAGATAAAGTAATCCAAAGCGTTTTACCCAACGCAAGCGTGGAATTTGACGAAGAAACGAACTGTCCGCACCCCAACACAATGGATTTAATCGCGTACATGGGTGGGGCGAAGAGAGCGCAAATGCGTGTTTACAGCGTTGGCGGCGGCGCAATCCAAATCGAGGGCAGAAAGGAAAGCGAGGGGGCTAACGTCTATCCCCATTCGACGATGTCGGATATCCGCGCTTATTGCGAAGAGAAAAATATGCGCCTTTGCGAGTACGTGTTTGCGTGCGAGGGTGAGGGTTTAAAAAGCTACCTTTTGGAGGTATGGCAAACCATGCAAGAGGCGGTAAAGCGCGGTGTTTCCGCGTCGGGGATTTTGCCTGGGGGACTTGGCGTAGAGCGTAGGGCGCAGGTGCTTTACCGCGGTGTGGTAGAGGACGAGGGCGCAGAGTTTAGAGAAAACCGTTTGGTGTGTGCCTATGCCTTTGCCGTAAGCGAAGAAAACGCCGCAGGCGGCACGATTGTGACGGCACCGACTTGCGGGGCGTGCGGAGTTTTGCCCGCCGTTTTAAGCTATTCTAAAGAGCGAAAAGGGTACACGGACGATCAAATTGTAAACGCATTAGCGACGGCAGGCTTGATAGGCAATCTAATCAAGACAAACGCCTCTATTTCGGGCGCAGAATGCGGCTGTCAGGCGGAAATCGGCAGCGCTTGCTGTATGGCAACGGCGGCATTAGCAGAGCTTAGAGGACTTAATTTAAGCCAAATCGAGTACGCCGCGGAAGTAGCGATGGAACATCATTTGGGTTTGACTTGCGATCCCATTTGCGGGTTAGTGCAAATTCCTTGTATCGAGCGTAACGCAGTTGCGGCGATGCGAGCAATCAATGCGGCTTCGCTTGCATATTTTCTTTCGGATAGCAGAAAAATTTCCTTTGACCTTGTAGTGAAAACCATGTATGAAACGGGGAAGGACTTACGCCATGCCTACCGCGAAACGGCGGAAGGCGGCCTTGCAAAGCTGTACAAGAAGTAAAAAGGCAGGGGGCATGTACGCGTTGAAACGCATATATGCCCGTTTCTTTTTAAGGGAATAAACTTTATAAAAAAAGTTAAAAAAATTATAGAAAAAACCCGAAAAAACGCTTGACAAAAATGCGGAAATAGATTATTATATACAAGCACTGTTTGAGTGCAATTGGCATATGGCCCAATAGCTCAGTTGGTTAGAGCGCCAGCCTGTCACGCTGGAGGTCGA
>JAFVTA010000082.1 GCA_017503525.1 Clostridia bacterium
CTTGGCAAACACGCAAAATTCTCCGTTTACACGCTTGATATCGGCGGAAATCACCACGCATTGATTGCCGTATTTTTTCGCCGCCTCGCCGATTAAATCGGGATTTGCAATCGCGCCCGAATTCACGCTGACTTTATCCGCGCCGCAGGAGAGTACCCGTTCAAATCCGCGCTCGTTTGGATACCGCCCCCCACCGTGAGCGGGATAAACACCTTGCTTGCAACCTCTCGAAGGACGTCCGTGAACAGTTTTCTACCCTCGGCGGATGCCGTGATATCGTAAAACACAAGCTCGTCCGCGCCCCCGTCGGAATATTTTTGCGCAAGCTCTACGGGGGAAGCGACTTCGCGCAAGCCCTCGAAATTCACACCTTTAACAACCCGTCCGTCCTTAACGTCAAGACAGGGAATAATTCGTTTGGTTATCATTTCGCCACCTCAATCGCCTCGTTAAGCGAAATTGCGCCGATATAGTACGCCTTGCCTACAATTGCACCGTGCAAACCCATTTGCGCAAGGGCTTTGACGTCCTCTAACGAGGACACGCCCCCCGAAGCAATCAAATCCAACGCGTATTTCTTACTTAATGCGCTATACAAACCCAAGTTCGTGCCTTTCATGGCGCCGTCCTTGGAAATGTCCGTACAAATCATGGTTTTTACGCCCAAGGCTTGCATTTTTGCGAAAAATTCGTCTACCGTGTAGCCCGATTTCTCCTTCCAGCCTTTAATGGCTATCCTACCGTCCGCAATATCCGCCCCGACGGCAATCTTTTCGCCGTACTTTTCAAGCGCCGCCTTCAAAAACCTTTCGTCCGTGACGGCGGAAGTGCCTAAAATCACACGGCTTGCGCCGCTTTGCAAATATTTCTCTACCGTTTCCAAAGCGCGGATACCGCCGCCGATTTCCACGAATAAGCCCGTTTCCTTAGCGATACGGGATACAATGTCTAAATGCGCAGGCGTACCCTTTTCCGCGCCCTCTAAATCGACGACGTGGATATAGGTTGCGCCCTGACGGGCAAAATCCTTGGCAACGGACACGGGATCCTCGCTGTACACCGTCATTTGGGCATAATCGCCCTTATACAGGCGCACGGCTTTTCCGCCGTATAAATCGATTGCCGGATATATATACATACTTTATCTCTCCTCGCAAAACGCGCGCAAAATCTTTAACCCGACTTCGCCGCTTTTTTCGGGGTGGAACTGACAGCCGAATACGTTATCCTGCTCCACCGCCGCCGTCATATATTTGCCGTACTCCGCCGTCGCAATAACGCTGTTGGAGCATTATCGGCGTAATAGGAATGCACGAAATATACGTGATCTCCCTCTTTACAATACTTTAACAATCGGCTTTCCCTTACCATGTGTAAAGCGTTCCAGCCGATATGCGGAATTTTTAACTCCTTATCGATATAGCCCTGCATGGGTACGACTTCGCCTTGCAAAATGCCAAGTCCTTCGTGTTCGCCGTATTCAAAGCTCTTTTCAAAAAGGAGCTGCATACCAAGGCAAATCCCAAGCAAGGGTTTCCCCTTTTGCACTTCTTCTTTTAAGAGTTTATCCAACCCCGAAGCCCGAAGTTTTTTCGCCGCATCCTCAAACGCGCCGACCCCGGGGAGCATAATTTTATCGGCGTTGCGTATCACCCGTTGATCCGCGGTGACAACCGCTTCCGCGCCGATGCGCGCAAAGGAAGAGCGCACGGAAAACAGGTTGCCTACGCCGTAGTCTACGATAGCGATCATTAAAGCACCCCTTTGGTGGACGGAATTTCGTCCTTGCGCTTTTCGTCGATTGCCGTGGCTTTACCAAGCGCGCGTGCCGCCGCTTTAAATGCGCCCTCTATTAAGTGGTGGGAGTTCTTCCCTGCAAGCTGAGTTAAATGCAGAGTAATCTTCGCCTCTCTAACGAACGCCATGAAAAACTCCTCGCAAAGCTCGGTGTCAAAATCGCCTACCTTTTCCGCAGGGATTTGCATAGCAAAGGATAAATAATCCCTGCCCGAAATATCCACCGCCGCCGCAATCAAGCTTTCGTCCATGGGCAGGACGATATCTCCGTAGCGGACGATACCGCGCTTATCTCCAAGCGCCGTCAAAAACGCCTTGCCAAGCGCAATACCGATATCTTCGGTGGTGTGGTGGAAGTCTACCTCTTTATCCCCGTCGCAGGACACCTCTAAATCGTACCCCGCGTGCTTTGCAAACAGGGTAAGCATATGATCGAGAAAGCCGCAACCGCTTTGAATATCGCTTTTTCCTGTACCGTCTAAACACAAGCACAGGGAAATATCCGTTTCCTTGGTCTTTCTGGCAAGCTGTGCACTTCTCATACCTCATTCTCCTTTAAAATCTCTTTTACGCAGGCTAAAAATGCGTCCGTCTGCGCCTTCGTGCCGATGGTCACGCGGTTATATGCGCCCGTGCGTTCGCCTTTGAAATGACGAACGAGAACACCCCTTGCTTTAAGTTCTTCGTACAGCTTAAATCCGTCCACCTTCGCCGTTTTGATAAACAGGAAGTTGGTCTTGCTTTCCAGCACTGTAAAGCCAAGCTTTCTCAATGCTTTCTTGGTGTATTCTCTATTTTTAATAATCGTTTGTACATTCTTTTGGTAGTACTCCTCCGACTTTAACGCCGCCACCCCTGCGCTCTCCGTCATTTTGTTGACGTTGTAGGGGTTGGTAGAATACCTTAACGCCTGCAAATCGGCAATGAGCTTTGCGCACCCGAATCCCAACCCTAAACGTCCGCCTGCCAAGCTCCTTGATTTAGAGAAGGTTTGGGTGACGAGCAGGTTATCGTACTTATAGATAAGAGGCACACAGCTCTCGCCACCAAAGTCCACGTACGCCTCATCGATTACGACTACGTTATCGGGGTTGGAGCGCAAGATTTCCTCGATTTGTGCCACGGAAAGGTGCAACCCCGTCGGCGCGTTGGGGTTGGCGATAAATACCGTTTTCCCTACCCCCATATAGTCCTTTGGATCGATAGAAAAATCCTCTTTCAAGGGAATCGCTTGATAGGGATCACCGTGCAAATCGGCAAACACCGCATAAAACCCGTAGGTGATATCGGGAAATGCCGCAGGCGTATCCCCGTCGCAAAACGCCATAAACGCAAAATTTAACACCTCGTCCGAACCGTTGGTGGCAATCACCTCGCAAGGCTTTACCCCCCACTTTTCCGCAACCAAATTCACAAGCTCGGTATTGTCGGGGTCGGAGTACAAATGCAAGCTCTTAGACGCCTGTTTTACCGCTTTCGTCACCGCGCTGGGGGGCGGAAACGGAGATTCGTTAGTGTTGAGCTTGATATACTTACGCCCTTTGGGCTGCTCGCCGGGCGTGTAGGGCTTGAGCGAGGCATATTTTTTAGAAAAAAACTTACTCATTTGTATCCTTTCTAATGACGGCGCTTTTACCGTGGGCGTGCAAGCCCTCGCGGCCCGCAAACAAATTGATTTTATCCGCTACCTTTTCAAGCGCCTCTTTCGTGTAATAACTAAACTGCGATTTCTTCACGAAATCGTCTACGGACAGGGGGGAAGAGAACTTCGCCGTACCGCTCGTAGGAAGGGTATGGTTCGGGCCTGCAAAGTAATCCCCAAGTGCCTCGGGACAATGCTTGCCCATGAAAATCGAGCCTGCGTGGCGCACCTTGTCCAAGTACGCAAACGGATCGTCTACGCAAAGCTCCAAGTGCTCGGGCGCGATTTCGTTGGCGATTTCGATTGCCTGCATTAAATCGCTTGCTACGATAATCTTGCCGTGGTCGTCAATAGACTTTCTTGCAATCTCGTATCGCGGCAATAAGGGAAGCTGTTTTTCCAGCTCCTCGCTGACCGCCTTTGCGAACTCCGCGCTGTCGGTGACGAGCACCGCGCTTGCCATTTTATCGTGCTCTGCCTGCGAAAGCAAGTCCGCCGCGATATGCGAAGGCTCGTTGGTATCGTCCGCGACGACGAGAATTTCACTTGGCCCTGCGATCATGTCGATAGATACCTTGCCGAATACCTGCTTTTTCGCCTCGGCAACGAACGCGTTGCCAGGACCTACGATTTTATCTACCTTGGGTATGCTTTCCGTACCGTATGCAAGTGCTGCAATCGCCTGCGCGCCGCCCACTTTAAAGATACGATTGACCCCTGCCACCTTCGCCGCCGTCAAAATATCGGGATTTACGCCGCCGTTTTTAGCAGGCGGAGTGACCATAACGATTTCCTTACAGCCTGCAATTTTTGCAGGGATAGCGTCCATAAGCACGGTAGACGGATACGCCGCCGTGCCGCCGGGCACGTACAAGCCCACCTTTTCAATGGGGGTGATTTTTTGACCGAGCACCACGCCGTCCGCGCGCTTGATTGTAAAGCCTTCGCGTACTTGACGGGAATGAAATTCACGGATATTCGCCGCCGCCTCTTCCAAAACGGCAACGAAATCCCTATCCGCGTTTTTATACGCGGCGTCGATTTCCGCTTGGCTTACCTCTAAGCCTTCTAACTCTACGCCGTCGAATTTCTTTGCGTAGGCTTTCAATGCCCCGTCTTTATTTTTAATGACCTCGGCGATAATTTCCGCGACGCCCCCCTCTACGCTTGCCGTTGGGTGTACGCGCGCGAATATCTCGTCTATGCTTACCTCGCCGAATTTTAAAATCTTTATCATATTTCTTCTCTTAACTTCGCAAGCAAACCTTCAATCGCCTGCGTTTTAAACTTAAAACTTGCTTTATTTGCAATCAAGCGGGCGCTTATGGGGAAAATTTCCTCGATAACTTCCAAGTTGTTTTCCTTCAAGGTTGTGCCCGTTTCCACGATATCCACAATAACGTCCGAAAGTCCTAAAATGGGCGCGATTTCAATCGAACCGTTGAGCTTGATAACATCAATATCCCTGCCTTTACTTGCGTAAAATGCCTTTGCAGAACGGACGAATTTCGTCGCTACCCTCAAGGTCGTTTGCCCGTCGTCGTAAAAGCCCTTGGGTGCGGCGACTGCCATGCGGCAAATCCCCGTTTTGAAATCGAAAAGCTCGTACACGTCGGGCGCGTATTCAGTCAAAATATCCTTACCGCAAACGCCGATATCCGCCGCGCCGCGTTCCACGTAAATGGATACGTCGGAAGGCTTTACCCAAAAGTAGCGCACTCCCTTTTCGGGGTTTTCAAAAATGAGCTTGCGATTATTTTCCTTAATGGACGGACACTCAAAGCCAGCCTCTTCAAAAAGGGCGTATACCTTTTCGCCAAGTCTGCCTTTAGGAAGCGCAATATTTAACATATCTCCCCTCCCTGCAAATCGACGATTTTCTTATAGCGCACGCCGTTTTTCGTTTTTTGCGCGCTGACGGTATTGCCCGATTTTACCTGCCTATCCACCTCGTCCGCAATGCTTTGCACGGGCGTGTCTTCCCCGTACAGCACCAAGACGTCCACGTCGTTCGCACTTTGGGTTTTGGTTAAGCTTTCCAACAAATCCAAGTACACCGCAAACCCGATTGCACCCGATTTTTTACCCATTCTATTTAGTAATTTATCATACCGACCGCCCGAGAGCACCCCCTCGCCAACGCCGTCTATGAACCCCTTGAACAGGATATCGTCGTAATATTTTCCGCTGTTGACGACGGAGAAATCCAAACGGATATTGTCCGCGTATTCGGTGTTTTCAAGCAAGCCGCAAAGAGCTTTCAAATCGTCAAACGCCGCTTTTGCCCTTTCGCTTTGGCAAAGAGGCTGGATTTGCGAAAGCACCTGCTTGGGCGAGCCGTACGCCTGCACGAGCGCAAGAAGCTTTTCCTCTTGTGCGCCGTACTCTTTGCAAACCTCTTTAAGTCCGTGCATATTCTTCTCGGAAACGGCGCGGAGCGCGGCTTTTTCAAAGCCCTCTTTCCCTTTCGCCTCTTCCATTACCGCAGACAGCACGCCAAGGTGGGAAATATCCAAAACGAAATTTTTCGATACCAGCGCAAGGCTTGCCGCGGCGAGATAAACGGTTTCGTACACGTCGTACAAATCCAAATCACCGATACATTCCACGCCTGCCTGCAGCAGTTCCTTAAACCCACCCGAGTTCTTGGAAACGCGGTATACGTTTTCCTTGTAGTACACCTTACGTTTCGCGCCGCCGTCCGCGTCGTTTTTGACAATCGACAGCGTTATATCGGGCTTTAAGGCGAGCAATTTCCCGTCCACGTCCGTAAACGTGACGATACGGGTATTGCCCAAAAATTCCTTATATTTCGCGTATAAATCGTATTCCTCGAACTTGCTCATTTTATAGGGCAAGTAGCCGTACTTGCCGAATAAGTTGCAAAGCTCGAGGGCGATTGTTTCCTGTTTAAATGCTTTATCCATTACGAAAATACTCTTACCCCGAATACGCCTTCGATTTGTTTAAGGTTGGAGATAATGTTCTCGTCCGCCGCCGCGTTCGTTTCCACAATGGTATACGCGACGTCCCCTTTAGAACCGTTGGCAAGATTTTCAATGTTGATATTTTGCGACGAGAACGCCGAAGTGATCTGCGAGAGCATGTTGGGAATATTTTTATTCATGATACAAACTCTGGGATGCCCCGAGGCAGGAATCCCTACCGTGGGGAAGTTGACGCTGTTTCTAATGTTCCCGTAGGTCAAGAATTCGTCAAGCTGTTGCGCCGCCATAACCGCGCAATGGTCTTCCGATTCCACCGTGGACGCGCCGAGGTGAGGAATGGCGATAACCCCCTTTACCCCTGCCGTTTCTTCCGTCGGGAAGTCGGTCACGTACGCCGCTACTTTACCGCTTGCAAGCCCTGCCTTCAAGTCCGCCGCGTTGACGAGGTCGGCTCTCGAAAGGTTAAGGATACGCACGCCGTCCTTCATTTGCGCCAAGCTGCTTTCACAAATCATGTTCTTGGTTTGAGGAGTGGCAGGTACGTGCAAGGTGATATAATCGCAATGCTTAAAAATATCCGTATAATCGGACGCTTGAGAAACCGAAGGCGCTAAGCTCCACGCCGCTTTCGCGGTGATATAGGGGTCGTAGCCCATAACCTTCATACCCAAAGAAATCGCCGCGTTTGCCACCATGCCGCCGATTGCGCCAAGCCCGACTACGCCGAGGGTTTTGCCTGCAAGCTCATGACCGACGAACGCGGATTTACCGGCTTCCACCGTCTTGGCTACGTTTTCCTGCCCTGCGAGCGTTTCCACCCACTTCACGCCCCCGATAATATCACGGGAAGCCAGCACGAGCGCCGCAATCGCAAGCTCTTTCACGGCGTTTGCGTTTGCACCGGGGGTATTGAATACCACCACGCCGTTTTGCGTGCATTTATCTACGGGGATATTGTTCACCCCTGCGCCACAACGGGCAATCGCGCGAAGGTTGGAATGTAAGGGATATTCGTGCATAGCCGCCGAACGCACCATGACTGCATCTTCGTTTTCCACCTCTGCGCCGACTTCATAACGGCTTGCGGACAAAACGTCCGTACCTACTTTTGCAATTTTATTCATTAACTTAACTTTCAACATATTCTCACCTATTTATTTTTTGGGATTTTCTTTGGCGAACGCTTTCATGAACGCCACCAACTTCTCTACGCCCTCGTACGGCATAGCGTTGTAGATCGAGGCGCGCATACCGCCTACCGAACGGTGGCCTTTCAAATTTACAAGCCCCTCTTTCGCCGCCTCGGCGCAGAACTTTTTATCCAAGTCCGCATCCCCCGTGACAAAGGTGACGTTCATCATGGAACGGCAATCCTTTTGAACGGGCGCAAGATAATAATCCTGACTATCCAAATATCCGTACAAAAGCGCGGCTTTCTTTTCGTTTCTTTCCTTCATGGCTTTCAAACCGCCAAGACCTAAAATCCATTCGTAAACGAGCTTTGCCATATAAATGCAATAACAGGGCGGCGTATTATACATAGAGCCGTTATCCGCCATTACTTTGTAATCGAGCATGGTGGGCGTTTGACTGCTCGCCTTGCCAAGCAAGTCCTCGCGGATAATCACCACCGTCAAGCCTGCCGGCGCCATGTTCTTTTGCGCGCCTGCGTAGATCACGCCGAATTTAGAAACGTCTACCGGCTCGCTTAAAATGCACGAGGACATATCCGCTACCAAAGGAATATCCCCCGTATCGGGAATATAGGGAAACTTCGTACCGTAAATGGTATTGTTAAAGCAAATATGCACGTAGTCCGCATCCGCTCTAAATTCCTCTTTCGCGACATTGGGAACAACGGAGAAATTGTCCGCTTTAGAACTTGCTACCGCAAACGCATCACCGTACTTTTGCGCTTCTTGATACGCCTTTGTCGAGAACTGTCCGGAAAGGATATAATCGGCTTTATGATTGCCGTTCATAAGGTTAAGGGGAACGGCGGCAAATTGCGTAGACGCCCCGCCTTGCAAAAAAAGCACTTTATAGTTTTCGGGAATTTCCATTACCTCGCGAAGCAACGCCTCCGCATCCGCAATGATTTTCTCGTACACGGGAGAACGGTGGCTCATTTCCATAACGGACATACCGCTGCCTTGATAATTGAGCATTTCCTCCGCCGCTTTTTCAAGAACCGCCTCGGGTAAAATCGAAGGCCCTGCCGAAAAATTATACACTCTTTCCATAAAAACTCCCCACAGTGTTAAAAACGAAAAAATCGAATAAACCCGTGTTTTTAATTTAAAAAATTGCTTAATTATTATTTTACCATATATATATGGAAAA
>JAFVTA010000083.1 GCA_017503525.1 Clostridia bacterium
CGGATATCCAGGTGTTCCTTTTCGACCATTGCAATCGGTTCTACAACGTCTTTATTCGTGAACATGGTCGACCTCTTAAATGCTGTGCATGGCGTTAAACACGTCCTCGTGCTGCATATAAATCGCCATGCCGATTTGCTTGCCCATCTCTTGGCATTCCTTTGCCAAAACGGAAAGCTCTTCCTTCGTTTCGCTCAAATCTACAATCATGATCATGGCGAAATATTCACTCATAATCGTTTGAGAAATGTCTTCAATGTTCGCACCTTTCTCTGCTAAAAAGGCGCTTACCTTTGCAATGATACCCTTATTGTCCTTACCCGTGACGGTGACAACTGCTTTCATATTACTCCTCCTCTTCGACCTCTTCAAATTCGAGTGCCTTTTTCTCTAAAATCGTATACTGTAAAATCATATTGCTTTGCGTGATATACTGCACGAAATCTCCGCTTTCAAAGGGCGGAAGAGGTTTTTCCTTGTCCCAGTACGCCTCACGCTCCAGCCATTCCTGCTTTTTCTTGCTCCAGGTTTCAAACACGCAACCCATTACGTCGATATTGTCTTTTTGCAGAGCTTTTTCCTCAAATATATAAAAATAGTTGTGCTCTTCGTTTTTCAAGCCTTCCGACACATAAGTGAGCATCTTGAAATACTTTTTACACCTTCCCCCCTTGATAGCAAGGTAGGGAAAGGAAAATACAATATAAATCGCCGAAGCAATCCATACACAAAGCTTTGGCAAAATTTGCATAGGGTCTTTATACGGCAAGGAAATATAATAACAAAGCCATGCGATGCAAAACGCTGCATACACCGCCGTTATCCCCCAAAATACCCCGAAAATTTTACCCTTTTGCTTATACACCGCCAAATAATCGGCATCGTTATAAACGTTTACCATGTAGTTCTCCGTACTTATTTTTCGTAGACAAACAATACGCCGAGCGTACCTTTACCGCAATGGCTGGTGATAATAGAACCTGCCACCGTTTCGATGATTTCGTCAAATTTAAATACTTCTTGTACTTGCGCTCTCGCCGCCTCTACAAGCTCCCTATCCGCAGAAGAGTGGGTGATAAAGCAACGGCTCTTGTCGTAGTTGGGGTACATTTCCTTCAAATCGTTAACGTACTGCTTGATAAGGAAGGACATTTTGCCCTTATATTTCTTACCAGGGATAAGTTGACCGTCTTCCATGTAAATAAGAGGGTGAATTTTGAACATAGCCGCAACCGTCTTCACCATGCCCGAAACACGACCTCCCTTATGCAGATAGTCAAGATTATCCGGTACGAAAGAGGTGTTTACGCGCTCTCTAAGCTCTTCAATAGCCGCTACGATTTCGTCCGCAGATTTACCCTCGTCGCGTAAATCACAAGCCTTCAATACGAGTAAACCCTGCCCCGAAGACAGCGCTTTACTATCGATAACGTGTACCTTGCCGCCAAAGCCTTCCGCTGCCTGCTTTGCAAAGTTGTGCGAACCCGAGCTTTTCGAGGAAATATTGAAATGGATTATCTCGTCGCCGAACGCAAGCTGTTCCTTGAAAAAATCTTCGTAATCGCCGATACTGGGCGCGCTGGTTTTGGGAAGTTCGTTGGTTTTTGCTACGTATGCAAAAATATCCTCAGGCATAATATCCACACCGTCGCGGTATGCGTTTGCACCCAAATTCACCTGTAAAGCCAAAATGCCTACGTTTCTTTCCTCAACCAAGTGATTTAAATCACAAGTGCTGTCCGAAGTAATTCTAATTGCCATAAATTTTTCTCCTTACTCTTCTCTTGCGAAGAGAATTTTTTCTAAAATTTCTCTATATTCATAAGCCCAGTTGGGCAAATAACCAACTACGTTTTCTGCTTTATACAGTCTGTCCTGCAAATGGGAACCATGCGGGTAATCGTAATACCTGCTGTCCTTGCTCTCGTTGCGGTTGTCGCCGAGGAAGAATACTTCCCCCGCTCCCACGGTATACTCCTCGAAGTCGTACGCATTTCTATTCGTATAGTGGGCATACGGCTCGTCTATAAGCTTAAACTCCTGCGTTCCTTTAAAACAAATTTCCAAACGCCCGTCTTCACAGCGGACCTTGTCCCCTTCCTTGGCGATCAAGCGCTTAATCAAAAGCCCGTCCTTGATGCCTTGACATTCCTCGTAATCGCTTACGTCCACGATAATCACCGTTCCGTAATCGAGATTTTCCACGTCCTTGACCCGTCGAACGAGCAATTTCTGTTCGTCCTCTAAGGTATAAATCATGGACTCGCCGTCCACGACGACCCCCCAAAAGTTGTTCACCCACCAAACGCGAAAAATGCAAACGCAAAGCGCAAAGCACAAAAGAACGGCGTAAAAGATAAAATTCGCCCGTCCCTCTTTATAGCCGTAGCGTGCCTCGTATAATTCGCTGTTTCGCAGAGTTTTATCCATTCGTTCAATCCTTATAACCACAAAATATTCGTAATTGCAAATTCCTTTTCTTCTTCGGCGCAGTCGAACACGAGCGCGCTTCCGTTATAAAAATTCGCCAAAGGCGCACCGTAGGTTTCCCCTTTGAAATCCGCCGCCTTTAAAATAATGCGTTTCCATTTTCCGCCGCCCTTGACCGCTACCTCGCAGGAATAGCGTTCCTCTTCCGTTTCCACGTCCGCAACCTCAATGGTGACGAGCAATGTCTGCGTTTCCTTGGAGTACGCATCAAATTCCAAAAGCGCGTTTTCTTCGGGCACGTAGCGAGGAGAACTAATCTTATACGTACGAATGCCCCCTACCGAATATGCGCCGTTGATACCGCCGTAGCCCACCGACATTTTGGGTACCGCATCTCTTTCCAAGAAGATACCGCCGACAGAATAGTCCTCGTATTCCGCAACGCCGAAACAATCCATTTCTTGGCCTGAAAATAACCTACGGCTCTTTACCACGCCTGTATCGGGACGGGTCAAGCGTTTGGACGCGATTTTCGACGTCACGCGGAACCCGTTAATATACTTGGCATAGGCGTATACGAATACAGCCGTCGCGCCCTCGAAGGGCTTGACGATATGTCTGAACGTACCGTTTTTCACCGTTCTGCCCTGCACCTTATGCACACAACGCCA
Source organism: Clostridia bacterium (assembly GCA_017503525.1). Classification (GTDB taxonomy): domain Bacteria; phylum Bacillota; class Clostridia; order Christensenellales; family Borkfalkiaceae; genus Scatosoma. Next base: position 3,102 of record JAFVTA010000083.1, read on the forward strand.
TTCACGGTAGGTGGAACGGGTTTTGACATCCGCCTCGGCATAGAAAATACCAGCCTCTTCCAAAATCCCCTCTTTATCGCTTTCAACCAAAATTTCCACGCCGCCGTCCGTATCCTTTAGAGATACGTTGAGCGTCTCGGGAATATAAACCTCTCTGCCCTTCAAGTTCTTTTCCAAGAACAAGTCCATGTCAAGCAGCGCGTTCGGACCGATACAAGCTCCACTGTCAGGAGAATACACCAACGCATTGCCGTCGCTATTGCCGATTCGAGAATAAGTGTCGTACGCTCTGTCGCTGTCAAACCGCCTATCGCGCAGAGCGCAAAGCATAAGCACCGGACACTTGACGTAGGGTGCGTAGGATTGCGCCTCTACCGCCGCAATATAGCGGTGGCGGTTATCGCTCAAATGATGGGCGACGTTCGCGCCGAATTTTGCGATATTGAGGAAGGAATACCACCCTGCCGCATTGATAGGCACGCCGCATTTGACATCGGGCGAAAGCATGGTCTGCCAAGCGATTTCGCCGCCCGTACGTACCCCCACTACGCCGATATTGCCGATATCGGGTCGGGATTTAAGGTATTTCACCGAATAGAGCGCAACGTACGTCCATTCCACCCAGCAGGTTTTATCCGAGTCTACGTCCATAAGGGAGTGTAAGCCCTCGGCTCTTTCATAGTTGCCTTGCGAGAGGGATTCGGGATACACGGTGCGCATAACCGTACCGTCGTCCGAGCTCATTTTTCCCGAATAATCGGGCACGAGCACGGCGTAGCCTCTATCCACGAAATAATCCATAAGCTCGGTGTCGGGCGTTTCGCCTGCGTCGGGCAAAAGGAGCACCGCAGGCGTTTTCGCCTCGGTATTCGGACGGGCAAAGCGCGCGTAAATACGGACGCTGCCGTCCGTGCTCTCATGTCCAGAATAGGAAACGTGGGAATACGTCCTGTCGCCCTTATCTTCCTCGCCCCAAATGCTGACGCCAAGCGGAGTATTTAAATTGTACTTTTTCCAAAGGGAAATTGCGCTAACGATCATAAATTTCTTTCCGACTGCCTGTTGCCTTTTGCAAATTTTTTATTTTTATTCAAAAAAAGCTTTAAAACACCTTGCTTTTGCTTTTGAAAAAGGGTATAATGGTCATACTCTTGCCAAACATCAAGCAAGACCGCATTATCTACTCTATTATACACTATTTCTTCAAAGAAAGCAAGAAAGTTTTTGATAAAAGCGTAAATTTTTTACGAAACCTAACAAAGTTAGGTTAAAAAAGGGGGCGTTTTATGGCGTTTTGTAATTTTTCCAAGGAATACGACAGCGGCCACACGATTGTCGATAACAAATTCATCACGAAATACCTTCCCGAGGCGGACGGATTTGCCGTAAAGGTCTATCTTTACGGATTATACCTTTGCGAAAACCGCGAAACGGATTTTTCCGCCCTCAACATGGCGGAAGCGCTCAAAACCACCGAGGAACAAATCCTGCAGGCCTTTGCCTTTTGGGAAGATTACGACCTGGTGGAAATTCTCGCCAAAGAACCGCTCACCGTGCAGTACTTACCCGTACGTTCGGCGGTCGGCAGACCCAAGAAAATCCGCTACGAGCAGTACGCCGATTTCAACAAGGAACTGCAGCGTAAAATGCAAAAGGTGGGCAAGTTCGTTTCCGCAGGGGATTACGTCAAATATATGCACTTTCTGGAAGAAAATACCCTGCAGCCCCAAGCTTTGCTCTTAATCGTGGAATACTGTATCAATAAACAAGGCGAAGGCGTATCCCCTTCGTACATCTTCAATAAGGCGAAAAAGCTTATCCGCGCAGGACTGGTCACCTACGAACAGGTGGAAAAAGAGCTTTCCAACTACAACCAGCACGAGGGCGATTTGCTGGCGGTGTTTACGGCAATGTCCGCCTACCAACGCACCCCCGACGAAAGCGATTACGAGCTGTATAAAAAATGGACCGAAAACTTGGGCTTTACCAAGGACGGCGTACTTACCGCCGCGCGCAAGTTAAAGCGCGGCACCATGAACGGGCTGGATATGAGCCTTACCGAGCTTGCGGAAAAAGGCAAGCTTACGACGGAAGAAATCGAAGGCTACCTTGTCAACAGAGAAAATTTAGCAAGCCTTGTTTTCCGCTTGGGCAGAAAACTGGGCGTAAAGATACAAAACCCTGCGCCCTATATCGACGAATACGTGGAAAAGTGGTACAACTACGGCTTTGAGGATTCTTCCCTTTTGGATCTCGCTTTGTTCTGCATGAAAACGGAGCGCGGCGATTTCAATTCCTTGGACGATTTGGTACAATCGCTGTTTGCGGACGGTATCGTTTCCAAGGAAGGCGTAAAGGAATTTTTGAAGAGCAAAAACGCCGATTTGAAACTGTTTGCAAAGCTCCGCGAAGTATGCGGTTCTATCAAAGGGAATGCGGCTAACCTTGCCCTGCTTACGACCTGGCGCGAATGGAAATTCAACGACGAAATGATTTTCGAGGCGGCAAAACGCAGCGCGACGAGTTCCAACCCTATCCCCTACATGAACAAGATTCTTGCCGACTGGAAACGGGGGGGCGTGTACGAGGCGAAAGATATTCCCGAGAATAAAACGACGGGGGCAGGTACGAATTCAACGCAAAATACGCGCGGTTATACCAACCCTGCCATCGAGGCAATCAACGCCAAATCGGACAGGGAAAGATACTATGCTTTGCTTAGAGAAAAGGCGCTTACGCGCGCGGATAAATATATAGCAAAGGCGAACAAAAACCCTCGATTCAAGGAAATTTCCACCCAACTTTCCAAAATGGAAATCGCGCTTGCAAAGGCAGAAGTATTCGAGCCGAAAAAGCTCCCTGCCTTAACGGAAGAAAAAGCCGAGCTTTTGAAAGAAAGACGGAGCATTTTACAAACGCTTGGGATTGAGGAAGAAGAATTACAACCCCAGTTCACCTGCGTAAAATGTTCGGACACGGGCTTTTTACCCAGCGGCGTTGCCTGCAGCTGTTATAAACCGAATTAATTTCAAAGATTTTTTTGAAAGTATAGTAAAAACGCTTGCATTTTTTAAAAAAATACAGTAATATAAATAGGCGCTTTCGTGAAAGCGCACTATTATGCAGAGATGTCTGAGTGGTTTAAGGAGCACGATTGGAAATCGTGTGTGCGCCTGAAACGTACCGGAGGTTCGAATCCTCTTCTCTGCGCCAACGAATAGCACCCCTTTCGGGTGCTATTTTTTGTTGGTACAGAGAAGAGATTGAGTGCTCTCTGCATACGCGGAGGTTCGCGCGAGCCACGAGAAAGTACGAATTTTATTTCTTCTCTTATCCCATTCGAGTGGCGACGCTTTGTTGCGTAGCAACAATTTTCCTCTTCTCTGCGCCACAAAAAAGGAAGGCATCTGCCTTCCTTTTCTATTTTTCAAACTATTCCTCAGCTACGGCAATTTCTTTTTCAAGCTCGCCTATAAAAACTTCCTTTGCGCCGTCTGGGATATCAAATTGCATTTGACCAAGCTCGTTGCAGCGGTTTAAGCATTTTGCGATAACCTCTTCCCTCGTTTCCTTGTTGGCGATAAGCTGGGAATAAAAAACGGGCTTATCTACGATATACAAGCCATTCTTCTTGCGGAAGTAGGTAATGTAAATCGGCACGTCCATACCTCTCTTTCTACAAACCTCAGCAAGCGCAACGAAACCAGGGTGAAACCCTTGCAACGTTTCCAAATATCCTTGCGTAGAATCTTCAGGAAAAATAACGATATTATCCCCCTGCTGAAGCGCATTGACACTTTCTCTCAAGGTTTTTAACAACCTACCGTCGCGGTACGTGGAAATTAAATTTAATCCCTTATAAAACAAATTCGTCAAAGGACTGGCAATCAAACAAAACAGCCTCGCCAAGTGCAAATTCCAGTGCTTCTTTTCATGATAATATACCCGAGTTTGATACTTATACATAGGGATTAACCCCGAATTCATTTCACTTGCACCCCACATGCGTACAGGCTTATCGCAATAAATTTCCAAAGACATGGGTGCGTCCGTGCCCTCGTGATTACTTAAAATAATTCCACCATGATTAAATTTTTCACCAAGGTAAACAAAGGTAGGCTGTTTATATCTACCCTTCATTAGCCTCTTTAATAACCGAAACCACCATTTCCTTTTTTGTATACTGTTCTTCTTTTGATTTTTTCTCATTGAGTACTCCGTCTTCTGTAATGCAATAAGGCAATTATACTCTTCGTAAAAGAATAAATCAAACGTTATACCGCCACTAAATCCAAGTTTCACCTAGTTTACATAAGACTTCACAAAGCAATCACGCGGCAGGAAAATCCTGCCGCGTGATATGTTTTTTTTCTCTAGTTTTATTGTTGCAATAATTTCTTTCTCGACGCGCTTTGCGAACCCGTGGGGTCGAGGATACTGTAGCCGACGTTGATAAGGTGGTCGCCTACACGCTCTAACCCTGCAATCGTCGAGGTGAAGTAGGGGCTGAGCTCTACCTTGCAAAGCCCTTCCGCAAGACGGGTGTAGTGGCTCGCCGCGAGCGAACGCTTCATACCGTCCACTTGGTTTTCCAAAAACGAATAGCACCCTTTTCGGGTGCTATTTTTTGTTGGTACAGAGAAGAGATTGAGTACTCTCTGCATACGCGGAGGTTCGTGCGAGGAGCGAGAAAGTACGAGGAACATTTCTTCTCTTAACTTATTCGAGCGCCGACGCTTTGTTGCGTAGCAACAATTTTCCTCTTCTCTGCGCCAACTAAAAAGGAAGGCAAACGCCTTCCTTTTTTCTTTCCCTAAATGCAATTATTTTTCCAAACTTTCGTCTACCACTTCTGCGTTGACCGCGTTTACGGAAACGCTCTTAAGCCCGTTCATAACGCCGCTCTTGGATTTATAGCCCTCTTCGCTCATGGCGATACTCTCCCCGTTCGAGGCAATCAAACGATAGCGATACAACCCCGCTTTATCAAAGTACACCTCGAATTTGGGGCAGGTTTTAACAACGGGATTTTTCAAGGTTTGATCCTCTATCCTGTCTTCCTCAATACAGCGGACTGCGTGCTTGCCGATGCTTTCCATGCCCTTTTTGCATGCGGACTTGGTGGAATACACCTGCGACGAAACGGCGATTTTCTCCTTGTTTGCCGCGTATAAGCTGAAGTTGAACGCGCCCGAAGGCGTCTTTTTGATTACGAATTTACCCATATTTTCCACTCCTTTGTATAATCAGCGTGAAGAACTCTCCACACCTATATTATAGCAAAAAAAATTCCGTTTGTAAATATGCAAACGGAATTTTCTTTTATAAATTTTTTATTCTTGCATGAGTTTCTTTTTTGCCGCGCTCTGCGAACCCGTAGGGTCGAGAATACTGTACCCAACGTTGACAAGGTGGTCGCCTACACGCTCCAAGCCTGCAATCGTCGAGGTGAAGTAGGGGCTGAGCTCTACCTTGCAA
>JAFVTA010000084.1 GCA_017503525.1 Clostridia bacterium
CCGTCAGCAAATCCACAAACAGCTCCGTTTTTTTACGGTTGACAATCGTGATTAAAAGCTTCAACTTTTTAAAGCCGTTATCCACGGGCGCGGGGGTGCTTTGTGTAACTTTATTTTTACGTGTTTTCTTTGTTAAACTCATACCTGCCCCCTACATAAACGAAATAATTTGCTCGTCGTCGGCGTCGAGAATGCGTTTCATAGCGATATTCTCTTTCACGCGTTTTGCAACGATGGCGCGGAAGCCCAAAACTTGAATGGCGATCAGCGGAATCATCGCAACCATCGCCACCAGCCCGAACGCGTCCGTCAAAATGGACGTGGGCTGTAGGATAGAACAAACGCCTACCGCAAAGGGCAGGATAAACGTCGAGGTCATAGGCCCGCTGGCAACCCCGCCCGAGTCGAACGCGATTGCCGTGTATATCTTAGGCACGAAGAAGGACAGCCCCAACGAGATAAGATAACCGGGAATGAGATAATACAGTACGCTGAAATCGAAGATGATACGAATGACGGAAAGGGCGATTGCCAAGCCCACGCCGACGGCAAGGGCAATAAGCATTGCCTTTTTGCTTACCGCGCCGCCCGTAACCGTTTCTACCTGCTTGTTCAAGACGTGAATGGCGGGTTCTGCCAAGACGACGGTCAAGCCGATGGCGAATGCGAACACCGTCAATACGGCGGGATGCGCCTGCGCAAGCTGTTGTCCCATTTTAAAGCCGATGGGCATAAACCCGACTTCTACGGCGGCAAGGAAAATTACCAAGCCGAAGAAGGTATACAAAACGCCGATAAGGATTTGAATGGTCTTTTTCTTATTCGCGCTGGAACGCATAAAAATCGCCTGCAAAATAAAGAAGCAAATGACGATAGGTCCAAGCGCTAAGCCCACGTCGCCAAGCTTATGCAAAAAGGTTGCGAAAATCTCGTTCACTTCCATAGGATAGCTGGGGTTAGGGGGCGTAACGCTGCCCGTCGAGAACGCGCCGAGAAGCATTACCGCAAGGATAGGCCCGATGGAACAAAGCGCGATAAAACCGAAGCTGTTTTCACGGTCACGCTTGTTGCCCAAGGTATTCGCCACGCCGACGCCGAGCGCCATAATAAAGGGAACGGTAATCGGCCCTGTCGTAACCCCGCCTGAGTCGAAGGCAAGGGGCAGGAAGCTGACGAAGGTGTCGGGGGAGATACTCAAGCCCAAGCACACGAGCGCGAACAATACCGCGTAAAAGAAGATAAGCAGCTTGGACAATTCCACACGGAATACGATTTTGATGATACCGAGCACGAGGAATAAACCCACGCCCACGCCGATGGTCAAGGTGAGCACCGTTCCGTCGATGATAGAAGATACCTGTCCTGCCAAAACGGAAAGGTCGGGTTCGGCAACGGTGATAAGCAAGCCCATTAAAAAGCATACGATAAGCAGGGTGCTAAATTTGCCCGATTTGGATAAGCCCGTACCGATTTGTTCGCCCATAGGGGTCATAGCAATATCCGCGCCGAGATTGAACAGCGCCATACCGACGATCAGCAACAACGCGCTACAAATGAAAACGATACTCTCCGTCAGCGTAAAGGAAACGAGCGGAGTAAAATTTAGAATAATTACAATCGCCGTAACGGGTAAA
>JAFVTA010000085.1 GCA_017503525.1 Clostridia bacterium
AAATCAAGATAGGCGACGAGGTCGTCGTTCATATTCCCGACGCCGTGGAATACGCCGTAAAGGCGGAAAATATCCCCATTGATATCGTCTACCAAGACGAGCATTTGGCGGTGGTAAACAAGCCCCAAGGCATGACCGTGCATATCGGCAACGGCAACGCCGAGGGGACCCTCGTCAACGCGCTTTTGTACGCGTTGGATAGCTTAAGCGGTATCGGCGGCGTGCTCCGCCCCGGGATTGTGCACCGAATTGACAAGGACACTTCGGGGTTGCTTGTGGTGGCGAAAAATGACAAGGCGCACCTTTCCCTTGCCTCGCAAATCGCGCAAAAAACCTGCAAGCGCACCTATTACGCCCTCTTGGAAGGGGAGTTGAAAGAGGATAGGGGCAGAGTGGAAACGGATATCGGCAGAAGTCCAAGCGATAGGGTGAAAATGACCGTACTCCCCGACGGAAAGGGGAAACGGGCGGTGACGGATTTTGAGGTGGTGGCGCGCTTTGGTAAGGAGTTTACCCTTTGCAAATTCGATTTACAAACGGGCAGAACGCACCAAATCCGCGTACATGCCAAGCACCTTGGCCACCCCGTTGCCTGCGATCCCGTGTACGGGTTCAAAAAGCAAAAGCTTAAAGCGAACGGGCAGTTATTGCATGCGGCAAGGTTAGAGCTTACCCACCCCCAAAGCGGAGAGAGAATGGTGTTCCGCGCACCCCTGCCCACCTATTTTGAGGAAATTTTGCAAAAGCTTTGTAAACAGTACGGTATAGTTTTAGGTGACTTATGTTAAAGATTACCAAGGTAAAACGGAATAGTATTGCCAAGGCGCTTGGGTTAGAGGTCGGGGACGAGATTATCGCCTTCGACGGTTATGCGTGCGAGGACGAGCTGGATTACCTCTACTATGTAGAGGCGGAAGAATTCACCATGACCGTCCGCGACCATAGAAGCGGCGAGGAAGCCACCGTCGAAATCGAAAAGGACGAGGGTGAGGACTTGGGTTTGGAGTTTGAGAAAAACACCTCGATCAAGACCTGCCATAACCGTTGTGTGTTCTGCTTTGTCGACCAAATGCCCAAGGGCATGCGAGAAAGCTTGTATATCTAAGACGACGATTATTCCATGAGCTTTTCCTGCGGAAACTTTGTCACCTTGACGAACTTGACGGACGAGGGGTTGGAACGGATTATCCGTTTACAGCTTTCCCCCTTGTACGTGTCCGTGCATACCATGAACCCCCGTTTGAGGGAAAAGCTCCTTCGCAACCGCCACGCAGGCAAAATCGCGGAGCAAATCGACCGCCTCGTAAAGGGGGGGATAGAACTGCATTGCCAAGCGGTGCTTGTACCGGGCGAAAACGACGGGGAAGAGCTTGCCCTTACGGCAAGAGAGCTGTTTAAATATTACCCTGCCGTCAAGGATATCGCTTGCGTACCGACGGGGATCACCAAATACCGCGAGGGGCTGTACCCCATAGCAGACGTGGACGGGGAGTATTCCAAAAAATTGCTGGCACTCGTGGATAGCTTGAATAAAGAGTTCGGCGTGGACTTTTTGCTTCCTGCCGACGAGTATTTTGTCAAGGCAGGCTTGCCCTTTAAGGACGCGGAATTTTACGGCGATTTTGAGCAAATCGAAAATGGTATCGGCATGACGAGCAAGTTTTTAAGCGAGGCGGAGCTTGCTTTAAGCGAGCTTGGAAATATCGCCTTGAAAAAGCCCAAAAAGAGCCTTGTGATAAGCGGTGTTTCGGCGGCGAAAATCAACGAAACTTTAGCAAAAAAATGCGAAGAGCAAATGACGGGCTTGCAGGTAAAGGTATTGCCCGTCGTCAATGCATTTTTCGGTTCAACGGTCACCTGTACGGGGCTTTTGACGGGGAGAGATATTCTTTCCGCGGTGCAGGCATACCAAAACGAGGGCGGAGAGTTTGACGAAATCGTCCTTCCTGCAAACGTGTTTAAGGAGTTTGAGGAAGTCTTTCTTTGCGGTATGACGCTTAAAGAGCTTAAAGAAAAATTACACTTTGACAATATCCGTGTCAACGCCGACGGCGGATATGGTTTCGTGGATATTTTAGGAGAGAGGAGGTAAGAGTATGGCAAATCCTTTGATTGCTTTGGTGGGCAGGCCGAACGTCGGCAAAAGCACCTTTTTCAATAAAGTGGCAGGTCGGAAAATTTCCATTACGGAAGATAGACCTGGGGTCACGCGCGATCGGCTTTACACGGACGCGACTTGGCGCGATAAGCACTTCACTATGGTGGACACGGGCGGTATCGAATTGAAATCCGAGGACGTCATGTGGAAAGAAATCGCAAAGCAGGCGGACGTAGCGATTGAAACGGCGGACGTTATCTTGTTTTTCACGGACGGGAAAGAGGGGGTACACCCTTCCGATTATGACGTAGCGGATATCTTGCGCCGCAGTAAAAAACCCGTCATTTTAGTCGTAAACAAAATTGATAACTATTCCCCCGAGCAGGTGTTCGAGTTCTATTCCTTGGGGCTTGGCGAGCCGTTTGCCATTTCCGCCGAACACTCGCAAGGGATCGGCGACGTTTTGGACGAGGCGATACAGTACTTCCCCGACACGACGAAAGAGGCGGTTCCCTCTTTAAAAATCGCCGTGGTAGGCAAGCCCAACGCAGGCAAGTCCAGCTTGGTGAATAAAATCCTCGGGAGCGAAAGAAGTATCGTCACCCCTATGGCAGGTACGACGCGAGATGCTATCGACACCCTCTTTTACCGTGGGGATAAGGCGTATACGATTATCGATACGGCAGGGATAAGAAAGAAGAAAAACGTTGACGATAACGTGGAATATTACAGCAATATGCGCGCTTTTGATGCGGTTAGACGGAGCGACGTTTGCTTGCTGGTCGTGGACAGCGCGGAAGGGTTGACCGAACAGGACGTTAAGATTATCGGCTACGTGCACGAGCAAGGCAAGCCGTCCGTGATCGTTATGAATAAGTGGGATTTGGTGGAAAAGGATACGCACACCGTCAACCGCTTTGAACAGCAGCTTCAAGAGGATTTGAAGTTCATGGATTACTATAAATCCATTTACATTTCGGCAAAGACGGGGCAAAGAGTGGAAAAAATGCTTGCGGCGGTTGAGGAAGTTTACGCACACGCGAACTTCCGCGTGCCTACGGGCGAATTGAACGATTTGATTTCCGATGCGGTGCGTTTGCAGGAACCGCCTTCGTACTTGGGTCGCCGTATGCGCGTGTTCTTCTCTTCGCAGGTTGCGGTATGTCCGCCCTTATTCGTACTGCACGTGAACGACGAGGGGTTATTGCACTTCTCCTATCAACGGTATTTGGAGAATACCATTCGCCGCGCGTACGACTTCACGGGTACGCCGATTAAGATAGTGGTTCGCGAAAAGAAAGACGAAGAATAGTAAAGTAGGTGAAGTTTTTGCTCTTAGGCAAAAGTGAAGTTTGATAAATCAAGTTAAATTTGCCCCTTTGGGGCAAGTGATTGCTATTATGAATAACAGCCACAACTTTTTTACAAAGTAAAAACTTCGCTCTATAGGTATCTCATGACACAATTTTCCTTACAACAAAACTGGTGGCAATTTTTAATCGTTGCAATCGTATGCTATCTCGTGGGGAGTTTTAACTCCGCGCGCATGATCGCGCACTCCAAGCATAAGGATATCACAAAAATGGGCAGCGGTAATCCCGGCACCATGAATATGAGCCGAGAATTCGGATTAAAAATCGGTGCGCTCACCTTTCTTTGCGATGCGGTGAAAGGGGGTGTACCTGCGCTAATCGGGCATTTGATTTACCGCGGGTTCGTCTTTTCGGGTACGGCGTTTTCGGTGAGCGATTTCATTCGCTATTTTTGCGGCGTATTCGTAATCGTGGGGCATATCTTCCCCATTTGGAGAAGATTTAAAGGGGGCAAAGGCATTGCCTCTACCTTGGGGCTGTTTTGGTTTAGCCTTTCCTGTGAAAACCTTTGGTGGATACTCGTAGGATTTGGAGTCGCCGCCGTGATTATCGGGTTTATCTATTTTACCGAGTGGGGTTCGCTTGCATCCTTGCTTGGCGTGACGGGTTGCAGCATTGCTCAACTGACCGTGTTTTTGCTTACTTACGGATACGCAAGTTTCAACGCATACATGGTAGGGGCGTTTATGTGCTTGTTTGCCTTGAACGTCTTGACTTGGGGGGCGCA
>JAFVTA010000086.1 GCA_017503525.1 Clostridia bacterium
GAGCCAGAATCAAACTCTTAAGTTTAATTGTTTAAAGTCGCTACTTATGCTAAAAGTAGCAACGGCTCTAACTATTTTTTGTTATCTCTTGCTGACTTGCTTTCAAGGTCACTTGTTTGTTCAAGTACTTTGAAAAAATTAACGGAAATTACCTTTCATTTGCTTGTTTGTCAAATAAAATCTCATTTCTTTCTTATTCCATTTTTAATCTTCATGAACCGAACTTCAGTTCGGGCTGCTCGCTTTCGCGGCGACAGCTTGTATATAATACCACAACGCCTTTTGCATTGTCAACTGTTTTTTACACATTTTTTAAACTTTTTTTAAATTTTTTTATCAATCTCTTGACTTTACGCGCGCGCGTGCGTACAATATTATATAATATATATTTTAAAGGAATTTTGACACATGTTTAAAACTTTACGCATTGTTTTTACCGTCATTTGCGCACTTTTCCTCGTGGCGATTCTACCTGCTGGGATATTTTTTGATTTCCTCGGTATCGGCGTTTGCTTTTTGGGTGCGCTGCTTACTTTTGGGCTTATGCTTGTGTTTAAACAAGAGCAGGAAAGAAAAGAACAAAAAGAAAAACCCGACGAACCCTCTTTCTTCGAGCCGAATAAGCCCGACGAAAAATAATTGTCTAATTAATTTTTTCATATGGTTGACAAACGCCTTTTTGTATTATATAATAATAGTATAAAATAAAAAAAGGAGGCGCACCAAAATGACTTTTGATAAGTGGTTTAACAGCCAGTCTACTCTTGTTAAGGCAATTCTCCTTCTCCTTCCTTTCGTAGGTTGGGTTTGTGAATGTCTTGTAAGATTGTCCGTCGCTCTTAGAACGAAGAGCACAGTGCATATCGTAGTATTCGTGCTGTTCTTGGTTGTAGGTTGGGGTTGGTTCCTCGGCGTTATTGACCTTGTGTACTTGTTGCTCAAAGGACACCTTATTCTTGCAGAATAAAGAAATTTCCCGTCAATTCGACGGGATTTTTTCTTTGCAGTCTTGACAAGTTTATGAAAGTATAGTACAATAGTATTATAAAATAGGCTATATCGAAAAAGGTTGATATAGCCGTAAAAAAATAAGGAGGTATCTCTCATGGCAAAAAGTAAAGGCTTTGCAGGTTGGTTTTATAAGCAGAGCTTCTTAATCCAGCTCATCCTCTTACTTATCCCCGGCGTGAACTGGGTAGTTGAAATTCTCGTTCGTTGGTCCGCTTATCTTAAAACGAAGAGCTTGATCACCCTCGTATTCGCTATCCTCGTCACTATCCCTTCGGGTATCGTAATCGGTTGGCTCGACCTCGTTTGGTTGCTGTTGTTTAGACATTTGTTGTTTGCAAAAGCATAAAAGTCAACAAAACTTACGCGCACATGAAATATGCGCGCGTTTTTTATTTTTCTCTTGACTTTCTTTAGAAAAAGTGCTACAATAAATTTGCGACATAATTGAATACTTTTTGTTTTAGCGGAAAATACTCCTTGGGTAGAGGTGTATCTTTTTCGCGTTACAAATTTCCGCTAAGGTAATTCAATTGTGTCGCAGCAAAGCGAGAAAGACATTTTTACGGGTGTCGTTCCGTTTTGCGGAGCGACATTTTTTATTACAGGAGGTTTTTATGAAAAAAACAAAACTACTTATCGCCGTCCTTTCTCTCGCTTTTTTTACAACGGGTAGCCTTGCGTTATCGGCGTGCAACTTAATAAAGGATAGCTCATATCCCTCAACGACGGAAAACTCGCAGGAAGAACAAAACTCCACCCCTGCAATGGAAAACTCGCAGGAAACTTCTTCAAACGATAGCACGCAGGAAGAACAAGACCCTGCCCCCGTCGAAGCTGTTCTTTATCGCCTTGCCGAAGACGGGAGCTATGCCGAGGTGGTTGGCTATCAAGGAACGGCTACGCAAGTGCGCGTTGCTAATGAATACGAGGGCGTACCCGTAACCTCTATCGGTCAATTTGCGTTTTCCGATTGTACAGCGTTAACGGAAATTATTATTCCCGACAGTGTAACCTCTATCGGTCAATCTGCATTCTCTGGTTGCAGTCGCTTGGAAGAACTCACGCTGCCGTTTGTAGGAAGCACGGTAAAAACCGCAAGCGATACTTATCAATATCCGCTTGGGTATATCTTTGGTATAGCCCCCTACGCGGGCGGGGTCGCTACGACGCAATGGTTTTATACTACAAGCAAACGCGTTCCAATTGACCAAAGATATTATATACCAGCCTCATTAAAAAAAGTAACCGTAACGGGCGGAAATCTTCTCTACGGAGCATTCTATAATTGCAGTAGCTTGACGAGTGTCGTAATAGGCGAGGGTATAAGCTCTATCGGCGATTCTGCGTTCTATGGTTGCAGTAGCTTGAAGGATGTTGAAATTCCCAACAGCGTTACTTCCATTGACGCTAGTGCGTTCTGTTTGTGCGACGGCTTGACAAGTATCGTTATACCCAATAGCGTTACTTCTATTGGAACTCGTGCCTTCGCTTCTTGTCATAATTTGACAAGTATCGTTATACCCGATGGCGTAACTTCTATTGGTCCGGGAATTTTTAGTGATTGCAGTAGTTTAACCAGTGCGACAATCGGCAACGGCGTAACCTCTATCGATTACCAAGCGTTCTATTTGTGCACCAGCCTAACGAGTGTGATTATCGGTAAAAGGGTATCTATTATTGGAGACGCGTTTTATTATTGCGATAATTTAACAAGCGTATATTATCAAAGCGACGAAAATGATTGGAAGGGGATTAGTATTGATGTTTCTAATACAATCCTTGCTTACGCAACCCTTTATTATTACAGCGCAAACGAACCCGCGGAAGAAGGTAATTATTGGCATTATGGCAATAACGACGAAATCTTAATTTGGTAGTATACCGACATAAAAGCCCCGCTTAAAAAGCGGGGCTTTTTTTAATCAAAATTTTCTATTCTATCTAAAAACTCTTCGATACGGTATAAATCCTCGGGGGAGTAGTACTCAATCAAGATGCGCCCCTTTTGGCTGTTTCCAAGCAGGGAAACCTTGGTGCCGAAGGTTCGACGCATACGCTCCACAAACGCTTTAAGCTCGGCGTTTTTCGCCGCCGCCTTCGCACTTCTTTCCATCAGTTCCTCTTGCGAGGGGGTCAAGTACGCCTTGACCGCGCCTTCCATTTCACGCACCGAATAGCCCCGTTTTAACGCCTCTTCCGCAAACGCGTACTGGCTGTTTTTCGGCACTTTAACCAGCGTTCTTGCGTGCCCTGCGGAGAGCTGTCCGCTTTCCACCAACCCCACCACTTCAGGGGCGAGGGTCAAAAGGCGTAAAGTGTTCGCAACAGCAGGACGGGAGCGCCCGATAAGCACCGCTATATCGTCTTGAGTTAACCCATGCTCCGTGGTAAGCGTCTTCATAAGATACGCCTCTTCCATAGCGCCGAGGTCTTCCGTTTTCAAGCGTTCAACGACGGAAAACAGTTCGGCGTTTTTCTCGTTAAACGCGTACACGCGTACCTCTAATTCGCTAACACCCATGAGCTTGACCGCGCAAAAATCCCGTTCTGCGGCAAGCAGGCGATACCGCCCGTCCTCTTCGCGGTTGACGGAAAATTCGGGAAGACCGTTTAAAAGAAAGTGCGCTGCGCGCGTGCGCAGCTCTTTCTTGTCAAACGCGTCCGCGCCCTGCCCCGTGTGGATAACGGAGAGGGAAAGCAGGCGTTTTTCATATTCGGTATTCAGCGATTTTGTGCGTTTTTCCCGTTTCATGGATTATTCTTCCGTTTTTTCTTGCGTTTCCTCGAAGGGGGTTTCCTCTTCGACAATATGCTCTTTGGAAGGCTCCGTCATGGTGGCGAAGGGGTTGGTTTTACGCAATTCTTCCTTGCCTTCCATAGCCTCCATTACCTCTTTGTAAGTTGCGCCCTTCATGAGCATTGCCACTTCCTCAGTGTAAATGGTTTCCTTTTCTACGAGCAATCTCGACATGTTGTCCAGAATGGAACGGTTTTCTTTTAAGAGTTTGGTTGCGCGCTCGTGCGCTTCGGTGACAAGTCTTCTAATTTCCGCGTCGATCGTCGCCGCCGTTTCCTGCGAATAGGTACGCTCGGAGTGCCCGTATTCCATACCCATGAACACGGGTTGGTCGGAATCGTACGCCACAAGCCCAAGCTTGTCGCTCATACCCCACTGGGTCACCATTCTGCGCGCAATAGAGGATACGTGCTGTAAATCCGCGCTTGCGCCCGTGGTCACGTCTTGAATAACGAGTTCTTCCGCAACGCGGCCGCCCAAGGACATACAAATGTTATCGATAAGCTTGTTATACGAAACGTCGTTATCGTCCGTTTCGGGTCTGGTCATGGTATAGCCCGCCGCCCTGCCGCGAGGGATAATGGATACCTCGTGTACGGGGTCGCAATGCTTGCAAAGGCAAGCGAGTACCGCGTGCCCTGCCTCGTGATATGCGGTGCAGCGCTTATCCGATTCGGTGACGACGTGGCTGCGTTTTTGAGGCCCCATGAGCACCTTATTGATACCGTCGTAAAGCTCGATATTGCCGATTGTACTCTTGCCAGCGCGCGCCGCGAGGATTGCCGCCTCGTTCAAAAGGTTAGCAAGCTCCGCACCCGAGAACCCTGCCGTGATACGCGCAATCGTTTTAAAGTTCACGTCCGCCGCCATGGGCTTGTTTCTTGCGTGGACTTTGAGGATTTGTTCACGGCCCTTTACGTCGGGCAAGTTCACGTTGATTTGTCTGTCGAATCTGCCGGGACGGAGAAGCGCAGGGTCGAGGATATCCGCGCGGTTGGTCGCCGCCATTACGATAATCCCTTCGTTGCTTTCAAAGCCATCCATTTGTACGAGGATTTGGTTAAGCGTTTGTTCTCTTTCGTCGTGGCCGCCGCCAAGACCTGCGCCGCGGCGTCTGCCGACTGCGTCGATTTCATCTACGAAAATGATACAGGGCTGGTTCTTCTTTGCCATTTCAAACAAATCACGCACACGCTTTGCGCCCACGCCGACGTACATTTCTACAAAGTCCGAACCGGACACCGAGAAGAAGGGTACGCCTGCCTCGCCTGCAACCGCTTTTGCAAACAAAGTTTTACCCGTTCCCGGAGGGCCTACGAGGAGTACGCCCGAAGGGATTCTCGCGCCGAGCGCGGAGAACTTTCTGGGGGATTTCAAAAATTCCACCACTTCTTTGAGTTCTTCCTTTTCTTCCTCTGCGCCAGCTACGTCCGAGAAACGCACTTTAAGGTTGTTTTGCACCTGCGTTTTGGACTTGTTCATGTTCATGTTGGGGCCGCCTGCGCCCGATGCGCTGCGCATAATCAACCAGAACATAAGCGCCACCAGCAATACGCCGAAAATGGGGAAAAGGCTGGAAAGCACGCTGCCTGCGTTAGGGTCGGCAAGTTCCAAAGTGAATTTGGGGTTTTCGCCAAAGCTTTCTAAAAAGCTCTGCAAGGACTCATAGTTGTAAATGCTAGGACCGATTGCGGTAAAGGTTTCCGCGCGCTTGCCGTTTTCCAGCGTATAGCCCGTCCAGTTGTACGCGTCTACGTAGACTTCTTGGATTTCTCCGCTTAACAATCTTTCGTAGAACCCTTTTTCACCGTAGAAATCCAGTTCCTGTGCAGGATTGATTACGTCGGAAAGCAGAACGCCGATAAGCGCTACCGCCACCAACGCAACGATTATCCATACTATTGTTTTCGATTTCTTATTCAAAGTTTTTCTCCCTTTATATAAGTGTGTACTATCTTAACTAGATATGCTCCATTATTTTACCATAAGAAAAAAGGTTTTTCAAGCATTTCCGCTATGAAAAACCAAACATTTAACAAACATTCACCTGCTTTACACAGCTTTTTGTCGAATTTCGCCGTCTACGCCTTTCCAAGACCGCTTACAAGAAACTTTCGATTAAGATTTTCAAGCCGATCGCAAACAAAACACCGCCCCCGAAAATCTCCGCCTTATCCGCAAGCTTGTCGCCCATCGCCTTGCCGATATACACGGCGATAACGCTCAAAGTAAGCGTGCAAACGCCGATTACCCCCGTCGTACCCCATACGCCAAGCACTAACCCGCGAGAGATTTTTTCCATCATAAGACTCACACCCACCGCCAAAGCATCGATAGAGGTGGCAACCGCCTGTATACACAGATTGCCCAGACCAAGTCCTTGTTTTTCTGGGGTTAAACGCGTACATACCCCCACCGTTTCACAATTTTCACAGCCGTCCGTGTTCTTCGCGCGCAGGCAAGATTCTATCCCCTCATGCAACATTCTTCCGCCAAGGAAGGCAAGCAAACCAAAGGATACAAATGCGGAAATTTTTTCAAACGCTTGCAAAAAGGCGTTTGCCACAATCCCTGTGATAAAGTATCCGATTACGGGCATTAAAAACTGGAATGCGCCAAAGAATAATCCGATAAGCAAAACCTTACCAACCTTCATTTTGGAATGAATCATGCCGTTGGTCATCGCGACCGCAGAGGCATCCATGGACACAGCCAAGCCCAAAAGCAAAACTTCCCAAACACCCATTACAAACAGCCCCTCTCTTTAAGGACACGTAAAACTTCTTCAAAAATTTCATTAGGGGTTTGGTTACCGTCTACACAAACCACACGGTTTGGATAAGCCTTTGCCACCGCTTTATACCCCTCATATACACGCTTGTGGAAGGCCATGCCAGCTTGTTCCAACCTATCGTTTTCATCTGCGCCGTGCTTTCTTAAGAACGCTGCTTCGGGGGTGAGGTCGATAAACACCGTCACGTCGGGGGAATATTCCTCTAACGCAAATGCATTGATTTTGGAAACAAACTCCTCGCCAAGCCCTCTCGCGTACGCCTGATAAGCCAAGGAAGAATCCACGTATCTATCGCAAATAACCAGCTTGCCTTCACTAAGGGCAGGTTCTACCCTATCATGCAAATGCTGTACGCGCGCCGCAGCGTAAAGGAGCGCCTCACACTCGTCCGTCATTTCCATATTTTTACCGCTGAGAAGTATCTCGCGAATTGCCTCGGAAATTTTTCCGCCCCCCGGCTCACGGGTGAAAATGTGGGGAACGTTCTCCTTTGTTAAATATTCGCTTAATAACCTTAATTGCGTGCTCTTTCCCGAACCGTCGCAACCCTCAAAAGTGATAAATTTTCCTCTTGCCATATTAGTTTTCCTCGAATACCGATATTTTCCCTTGATACACGCCATAAACGTTGTTGGCGTTTTGCAATCTTCTCACGCTTTCGCTATCTATCCTGTCCCCAACGCAAAGTATAGGGGTGCAGGGCGGAAATAACCCGCAATTTTCTGCGCAAACTCGCCCGATTGCTTTATCCAAATCCACCTGCTCTACACCGCAGTGCTTATAATTGAGGGGGGCAGGTATGCGTTTAATTGCTGGGTTTTCCTCAAACTGGTATTTTTCAAACGCCTTTTCAAGGTGTTTTTTTAAGTTTTTAAAAGTCCGCATTTTCGTCGCAGGGGAAAGGTAAAAACAGATATATTCCCCATCGCAAAACTCCGCGAAAATCCCTTTGCTTTCTAAATATTTCTCCGCCTCGAAGGCTTTTAAACCAAAACGGCATAAAAGTTTCGTCCAGTCCTCGTTCACGCTCGCGCGCGGTTCACCGTCCGCATACGCGCGCACCTCGCGCTCTACTTTTAGGTTTTTAGGGTACTTTACCGCATATTCCACGCTTGCCATTACAGGATAGGAAGGGCTGGTTGTGCGGAAGATATCCACGCCCTTTTTGAGTGCATCTACAAATCCCTCGCGCGCGGACACCACCGCGCCCTGCGTTAAGGCAGGCAGGCTCTTATGTACGCCGTCTACCCACATATCCGCAAAAGTACCTGCGTAAAGGTCTTTGTCAAAATGCAAATGTCCGCCGTGCGCGCCGTCTATAAGGAGTAATTTTCCCCTTTCATTGCAGTACTGCCTAACCTTGGCAAGGTTTTCCACCCGTCCGTAGTAACTTGGCGAGGTCAAAAGGATTGCATCCGCCCCGTCCGCCTTTTCAGGATAAGCAAGGGGAACTAACCCCAAAAGAGCGCAACCGTTCCAAACACTTTTATGCGATTGCAAAGGGAACGCTACGCTGTTTGCGCCAAGCAATTTTGCGGCGTACAGCATGGATAAAACACCCGAAGTGCTCCCGTCTGTGAGGATAAAGCTCTTTTTCGCGCCAAGAATGTTGGCAATATCCCTTTCCGCCTCAAAAATACAGCCTTTGGGGGAAGAGAGATTGTCCGAATAAGAAAGCTCGGTGATATCCCAACCCTTTACCTTGTGCCCGGGGGTGTGAAAGGAAAGGTGCTTTCGTTTGCCGTTTTTTGCCAGCATTTGATATATCTTGCAGTTTGCAAGGTTTTTTTTATCCTTGAAAACTCCTTTCATTATAATCCTTGTACCGTGCGGATGATATGGTTGACAAACAACAAGCTTTCGTAGGCAAAGCCTTCTTCCACCGCCGCAAATTTAAAGAACGCAACGTTCATATTCACTGCAGAAACCACCGTTTGCGTTTCGCCCGTTTCCTCATTGACAATCTGCGTTTCGTAACCGAAAATATCCTTCAATCCGCCCATGGTGGCTTCGTTGGGACAAAGATTAAGGAAATACTGCCCTTCAAACACCACCTTGTTATCGTCCTCACGGTCAATTGCCTGTACGTTGGTAAAGCATACCAAGCCGGCGTTCAAATAGCCGTAAAACTCGGTTAAGGCTTGGGTGTATTTTTGGATACGCTCCTTATCCGCTTTGATACCTGCATCAATTTGCGCCTGCTTTTTGTAGCGTTTATCTTTATTCTTTTTAATGCGTGCGAGGAAGTCTTGCTCTACCTTTTCCTCATTAAGCTGACCGTTAACGTAATATTGATTGACGTAATTTTCCATTTGCTGGAAGAACCCATCCTCGGCATTTGGATCAAGGTTATATATGGCATAGCCATACCCCCTCAAAAAGGTCTGCAGGTGGGTATCATACAGTGTTTCGCCGTTTTGTTCGTATGCGGAAGTAAAATCCAACAAATCGGGGATAAACAGCACGTCGCCCTCGTTGGTCGCTACGCGCGTTTGCAATAAGGTTGCGTAATATTCCTCACTTATCGTCAAATCCACCGTGTTGGTTTCTAAAACCTCGTGGGAGAACACACCGTTGGTAAACGCCTTTTGATAGGAGCTATAAAATCCGCCTCTGTTCAGGCTTGTGTTCGTGTAGTAATTCATAACGGTGAATTGCTGTGCAGGCGTAATACGCGTCGCCGTCGTCGTAAAAACAAGCGCCCATGCGAAAATAACCGCCACGATAATCGCAACGATTTTCAGCCAGTCATAGGACAGCATTTGCGCAAGCCGTCTTTTCGTGATTTTTGCGTCCATAGCACTTCCTCGTGTAAAAAACGCCGACTCACCGACCGTCATGCCGTCGGAGCGTCGGCGCGTTTTTGTTATTTTTTGGGTTTCATTGTAGGGAAGAGGATAACGTCACGAATGGTGGAGCTATCCGTCAAAAGCATAACGAAACGGTCTAAGCCCATACCAAGACCGCCCGTAGGGGGCAAGCCGTATTCAAGCGCGTTGATAAAGTCCTCGTCCACCTGCGCGTCGTTGTTGCCCTTCGCGCGCTTTGCCTCTACCTGTTTGAGCATACGCTGTTTTTGGTCAATCGGGTCGTTTAACTCCGAGAAAGCGTTGCCGTACTCGTGACCGCAAATGAAATACTCAAAGCGTTCGGTAAACGCAGGATTGGAAGGTTTGCGTTTTGCCAAAGGAGAGTTCTCCACGGGGTAATCGTAGATAATGGTGGGTTGAACGAGTTTGTCCTCTACGAACGCGTCGAAAAGCTCGATAAGCACCCAGCCCTTGGTTGCGTTTTCGTGTTCAAGCTCTACGCCCAAACCCTTTGCAGCCGCGCGCGCGTCCTCGTCCGTCGCCCAGTCGTTGTAATCTACGCCTGCGTATTTTTTCACAGCCTCCGCCATGGTCAATCTCGTCCAGTCGCCCATGTGGATTTCCGTGCCTTGGTAGGTGATATCCAACGTTCCGCAAACGTTCTTCGTCACCGTCTTGTACAAGTCCTCAATCATGTCCATCATGTCAAAGTAGTCGCTATACGCCTCGTACATTTCAATGCTCGTAAATTCGGGGTTATGATAAGCGTCCATACCCTCGTTGCGGAAGATACGCCCTACTTCGTATACTCTGTCCAAACCGCCTACGATAAGGCGCTTTAAGAAGAGCTCGGTTTCAATACGCATATACATGTCCAAATCGAGCGCGTTGTGATGGGTCTTGAAAGGTCTTGCATCTGCCCCGATTTCCAAAGGCAAAAGGGTAGGGGTATCCACTTCCAAATAACCGCGGTTGTCTAAATAATTGCGGATTTCTTTCAAGATAAGCGAACGCTTACGGAAGGTGTCCTGCACGTCCTTGTTCATAATCAAATCCAAGTGGCGAAGTCTGTACTTCATGTCCTTATCCTGCAAGCCGTTGTACTTTTCGGGCAGGGGGAGCAGGGATTTGGTGAGCAAGGTAAGCTCGGTCACGTGTACGGAGATTTCGCCCGTTTGCGTTTTGAAAACAAAACCCTTGAACCCAAAGATATCACCGATATCGTAGTCCTTTTTATAGGACATATAATTTTCTTCGCCGATATCCTGACGGGTCACGTAGATTTGGATAGAACCGCTTTTGTCTGCGATATGAGAAAAGGACGCTTTGCCCATGATACGGCGGGACATCATACGCCCAGCCAAAGCAACCGTCTTACCTTCGTACGCCTCAAAATTATTTTTAATCGTTGCGGAATCTGCATCTACGGGATATTTTACCTGTTCGTAGGGGTTTTTGCCCTCGGAAACGAGCTTAGCAAGCTTTTCACGGCGGATTCTCGCCTGTTCGATAAGCTGTTCTTCTTCCGACACCTCGGGTGCGTTCAAATTCTTATTTTCTTGCATTTGTAGTCCTCTATAACCTGACGAGAGTCGAGCTCGCAAGCCTTAAAAGTTTATTTTTCGCATCTTCCGTCAAATGCGTTCTTGTAGTATGTCGATACAACTGCGCCCACCTTTGCCAAAATCTGCTGAAAAATAATTCTTTTAAGGTGCTGCGCAGTTTTTACGAGCAAAAAATGAGATGCAGACAAGGCGGGCTTTGCAGACAATACCCAAGTATTGTCAAGAAGCCCAACGAAGTATCCAGCCACTTTTTTGCCGTTAAAACCTTTCGAGCTCGACTCTCGTCAGGTTAAATTATTTAATTTCTTTAATCGTAAGTTTATACTCGCCGTCGGGAGCGTTTACTTTTACCACGTCGCCGACCTTGTGCTTCAAAAGCGCCGCGCCGACGGGGGATTCGTTGGAGATTTTGTTCTCCATAGCGTTTGCTTCGGTCGTGCCCGTAATTTCGTATACTTCTTCTTCGTCAAATTCGGGGTCGTATACGCGTACCTTAGAGCCGATATGCACGAAAGAGGTGTCCGTATTCTCTTCGAGAATCACCGCGTTCTTGATTTTATAGTCCAAGTCCACGATTTCGCCTTCGTTCGCCGCCTGTTCGTTGCGCGCTGCATCGTATTCCGCGTTCTCGGAAAGGTCGCCGTGGCTTCTCGCCTCCGCAATGCGTTCTACGATTTCTTGGCGCTTTACCGTTTGCAAATATTTCAAGCGTTCTACCGCCTCGTCGTAGCCTTTTTGGGTCATGATAAACTGCTGTTCAGCCATTGAGTTCCTCCTGTTCCGTTTCTTTGAATTTTGGGTTTTTTCCCTAACGACCACACGAAAAAAACCGCTCGCCCACGGAACGTAAAAATACAACCGCGACTTTTTAGCCACGGTTTTATTTCTTATTGTCTACATTATAGACTATTTTTTATTTTTTGTCAATAACTTTTTATGGGGTATTTACTTGTTTTTCGCTAAAAACGCGGACATTTTGTCGAATGCCTCGCCCAAAGCATTCATGCTCGTAGCGTAGGAGATACGCACGTTATATTGCCCGAATTCCCCAAACGCGTTGCCGGGTACGACCGCTACCTTTTGCTCGGCAAGCAAGCCGTTGGCGAACTCCTCGCCGTTCATGCCCGTTCCGCGCACCGAAGGGAAGGCGTAAAACGCGCCCTTAGGTTCAAAGCAATGCAACCCGATTTCCTGCAAGGAATGAAGCACGAATCTCCTTCTTTTGTCGTAGGAATCACGCATTTCTTCCACCGTCGCAAACCCGTCCGAAAGCCCGTCTTTAAGCGCCTCGATCGCCGCATGCTGGGACATGATCGGCGCGCACATGATCCCGTACTGGTGGATTTTGAACATCGCCTCGTCAATCTCCTTGGGCGCACATACGTAGCCCAATCTCCAACCCGTCATAGCAAACGCCTTGGAAAAACCGCTTATATACACCGTGCGCTCCTTCATGCCGGGCAGGGACGCAATCGACACGTGTTTTCTGCCGTAGGTGAGCTCCGCGTAAATCTCGTCCGTAATCACGAGCAAATCGTGCTTAATAATCACTTCGGCAATCGCCTTTAACTCTTCCTCGGTCATGATCGCGCCCGTAGGGTTGTTGGGATAGGTCAAAATAATCGCCTTGGTTTTATCCGTAATCGCCCGTTCCAAATATTCGGGTTTTAAGACGAAGTTATCCTCTTCACGGCACTCCACGTGCACGGGTACGCCGTCGGACATGGTGACGAGAGGGGAGTAGGACACGTAGGCAGGGTCGGGGATAAGCACCTCTTCTCCGCGTTCGATACAAGCGCGGAGCGCAAGGTCGATTGCCTCGCTGCCGCCCACGGTGACGAGGATATGCTTGGGATCATATTCCAAACCAAACCGTTCATATAAATAACGGGAAATAAGCTGTAAAAGGGCAGGCAAACCGCGGTTGCCCGTGTACTGCGTATACCCTCTTTGCAAAGAGGTGATCGCCGCCGAACGCACCTTCCAAGGCGTGACGAAATCAGGCTCGCCTACGCCAAGCGAAATCGCGCCTTTGGTCACCGACACAATATCGAAGAACTTACGGATACCGCTCGGTTTCATATTTTTGGATTTTTGATTGACAAAATCACGCATTATTTCTATACCTTTTTCCTAAAATGGGGATACCATGTACGCGTTTACGCTTGAATGGAGAGGCGGTAGTCCTCGTCTTCTTTCTCCGTTAAAGCGCCTTCAATTTTGTACTTTTTCAAGATAAAGTGGGTGGCGGTGGAGAGTACGCCGTCAAAGGTGGAAATACGCTCGGAAACAAAACGGGAAACCTGTTGTAAGGTCTTATCCTCGATCAATACCGCCAAATCGTAGGCACCGCTCATAAGATATACCGCTTTCACTTCAGGGAAGGCGGCGATTTGCTTTGCAATCCCGTCAAACCCCTCTTTTTTCTTGGGAGTCACTTTCACCTCAATCAACGCCTCGACGAGGGAATCTTCCGCCTTTTCGCTGTTGACGATAGCGGTGTACTTAACGAGCAAACCGCTGTTTTCCATCTCTTCCACACAAGCGCTTACCTGCGCCTCGTCCACGGAAAGCATCACCGCAATCTTCTTATGCGAAATGCGCGCGTCTTCCGTTAAAATGTTTAAAATATCTCTTTCCAAAGCCGTCATAGTGCCACCTCAAAGTATATTTTCTAAAAATAGCTGATCGTACCCAAGCGTTTCCACGAAATCTCTAGGGATAAATTTCACGTGGTTAAACTTAGCAAAGTTAAAGATGTGCGTTTTCGTCAACACGGGCGTAGGGATATCCACTGCTTGGCAAATCTCGATTAGATAATCGAAAAAATGAGAATAGGTGAATTTTTCCTTGACCTCGTATACGTACTGCTTTTGAATTTTGCCGTCCGTAATCAGTTTTGCCCAAATGCGCATAACACTCTTCTCCTTATCGAGTATTATACACGAATATTAAAAAAAAGTAAACCGTTTTTTTACACTTTCTATCATAATCAATGGTATGAAAAAATAGAATATATCACATCGACCCTGAAGAGAGGTTTTTTACAAAAAAACTCTTTTTTCTAAAAAAGTAAAGAAATTTCGACAAGCGAGAATTTGTATGATAGAGAAAACCCTGCGCGCACGCAAACACCGCACTCTTTTTACCCTGTTCGCCGTGTGTTTAACGGCGGTCATTCTTATGGTTTCCACCTGCATATTTTGCGTGAAAAAGAATAATATTGCCCAAACGACGGGGGCAGGTATGAGTTCAATCCGTTCTCTGCCCATCTATTCGGTAGATAGAACGGACAAAAAAATCGCCATTAGTTTTGATTGCGCTTGGGGCGTAGATTTCACCGACAAACTGCTTGAAGTTATGCGAAAAAACGACGTTCGATGCACCTTTTTCGCTGTACAGTTTTGGGTGGAAAAATACCCAGAATACGCCGAAAAAATCGTGAACGCAGGGCACGAGCTTGGCACGCACAGCCGTTCCCATTCGTATATGAGCAAGCAAAGCGAGGCGGAAATACGCGACGAGCTTACCACCTCTTCGCAAGCCATAGAACGCTTGACGGGGCAAAAGGTCACCCTTTTCCGTCCGCCCTACGGCGATTATAACAATCTCTTGATTGATACCTGCAACACCATGGGGATTTACCCGATTCAATGGGACGTGGACTCGCTGGACTGGAAAAACCTCTCCGCGACGGAGATTGCCATGCGCGTGATTAACGGCACTAAGGACGGTTCGATTATTCTTTGCCACAACAACGCCCTGCACACCGCCGAGGCTTTGCCTTTGATTTTTTCCACTTTAAAAAACCGCGGATTTGAGTTCGTGCCTATCGGGGAGCTTATCTATAAAGAAAACTACCGCATCGATAACAGCGGAAAACAACACTTAATTTAATTTCAATGCGTACATGGTGCGCCCATTTTAAAATTCGAATTACTTTTGGAGGTATATAGATACTATGAATCACAATTTAGAGAAGAACAACAAGGTGTTTATTTTCGGGGAAATCGTTAGCGACGCTACCTTTTCCCACGAGGTTTACGGCGAGGGGTTTTACGAATTTTTCGTCCGTGTTATGCGCCTTTCGGGGCAAGCGGATATCCTGCCCGTCACTCTCTCTGAGCGCCTGATCCAAGACGGTATGCTGGAAAAAGGCAAAAGCATTTGCGCCCTCGGTCAATTCCGCAGCTACAACAAAATCGAAAACGGGCGTTCGCGCTTAATGCTAACGGTATTCGTGCGCGAGCTGTTGGACGAACTCCCCGACAGAAACCCTAACAGTATCCTTTTAAGCGGTTATATCTGCAAACCGCCCGTCTACCGCACTACGCCGTTTAATCGGGAGATCGCCGACGTACTTGTTGCGGTCAACCGCGCCTACAATAAATCCGATTATATCCCCTGTATCGCTTGGGGGCGGAACGCTCGGTTTGTGAAAAATCTTTGCGTAGGGGACAAAATCGCCGTTTCGGGTAGAATCCAAAGCCGAGAATACCAAAAGAAATTATCGGATACGGAAAGCAAGACAATGACCGCGTATGAAGTATCCGTTTCCAAACTCGCCGCCTTTGATGCAGGCGAAGAGTTTGATATCGACAGCGAATTTGACCTCTATTCCCTGCAAAACAAGCAGGACGGGCAAACGGCAGGCATGGAATATCAATCCTCTTGACAAAATCCCGAAAAAATGGTATAATACTCGTATGCCTATTTCAAAGACGGATTTTATCCGCGGATTACAATGTGAAAAAATGCTGTGGCTGGATGCGCACGCGCCCGAACATAAAATCATTCCCCCAGAGGTGCAGGCGCGCCTTGATGCAGGGAACGAGTTTGGGGATAACGCCATGGGGATTTTCGGCGATTTCGTCGAAACGACGAGCTATCGCGAAAACGGTCGGTTGAACTACGCCGCCATGATCGAAAAAACACGCGCTCTTATGCAAGAGGGCGCACCTGTGATTTGCGAGGCGGCATTTAGCTGGTACGGGAACTACTGCGCGGTGGACATTCTCAAAAAGGAAGGGGACAGGTACGCGTTGTACGAGGTTAAGAACACTTACTACCCCCGCAGGGAGTTTATTTGCGATCTCGGTTTTCAACGCTTAATTTTACGGAAAAGCGGCGTGGATATCCAATCCTGCAACCTTGTTTTACGCGGCGATACGCCGCCCGAAGACTACACACCCAGCGAGCCTATTCCAAGCGAAGGCGAACGGATTTTAATCCATAACGAGTTTTGCTATAAGCTTGCGGATATGAGCCAAGCGGCGCGGAAAATGGATTTTCTTGCCTCATCACGCGTGTTTGAACTTGGAAAATTAAAGAAAAAGGACGCGGAAATGCCCGCCCTGCAAGCGGGTGAACAGTGCGATAAGCCCTATCGATGCTGGTACTACGAATATTGCCATAAATGAGCCTAAAAGGGCTCATTTTTTGTTCTAAACGGCAGGGGGCGTTCATACAATAAGATAGAGATAAAAAGCAAGACAAGGAGAGTTTTGTATGAACGAAGAAATCGAATACGCCGAGATGTTGGAAATCCCCGTATCCACGGTAAACGTGGTACACAAAAACCAACGCCGTAAAAAGCAAAAACCGCAAGAAAGTGCACCCGTAGAAAGTCCCGAACAAAACGCCCTGCCCCCTTTACAGGATTCGGTTATCGCGCAGGTGAACGACCGCTTGAACGAAAGCGAACCCACCCAACCGGAACCGCAGGGGGGTAGTTTGGATTTCGACCCTATCCCCGACCGTATCGATACGGTACGCCTGTATTCCGAAGAGGAAACGAACGGCTTTTTAGAGGGGTTATATACCCAGGAAAAGGAAAATGAAGGGGGTATGTACGAGTTGAATACCCCTTCCAAACGCTTGCGCCTTGCGCTTGGGATAGAATTTGCGGCGGCGTGCGCGCTGTGCGGCGCAATCTTTTTAACCAACGTGTTTATGCAAAATAGCGCCATCAATACCTTTTTCCGTTCGATTGCAACGAATAACACGGCGCAAGCGGATACAAGGAGTTATCAGGATTTTAAACTCTCCCCCGTGGTAAGCGAGTTATCCGATGCGGAGCTTTCCTTATCCCCTTCCGGCATTTTATCCTTCACGGATGCTTGCTGCGTGTACTCGGCAGCAGACGGGAAGATTGCGGAAATCACCCAAAACGCAGATGGGTCGTACCTCGTAAAAATCACCTATTCGGACAGTTTTTCGGGGGTGATTAACGGGTTAGATCAAACCTATTACGCCGTCGGCGACGAGGTAAAATGCAACGTGCCTATAGGGTATACGGACGGCGAGGGCGAAGTGCAGGTGACCATGTATTCGGGCGGTGCGCTTTTGAACTGCTTTGAGCTGACGGAAGAAAACTGCCTTGCGTGGGTGTCGGCGCAAGAATAACCCCATGCCCGTGTCTAAAAAGCGCGTGTTTCGCGTACACCCCCTCTTTTGGCTGATGGGAATATGGTATGCGTTCACGGGAGAATTGTTTTTGTTTTTACTCAGCGCACTCGTTGCTATTCAGCACGAGTGCGCGCATGCGTTCGCGGCGGCAAAACTTGGATATCAACTCAACACAATCGTGCTGATGCCCTTCGGGGCGGTGATTGACGGGGATTTGCAGGGTATTACCTTCAAAGACGAAATTTTCGTTGCGGTTTGCGGACCGTTATGCAACTTGATCACGGCGGCGTTTTTCGTCGCGCTTTGGTGGTTAGTCCCTACCATGTACGCGTTCACGGATACTGCGTGCTTTTCCTCACTCTCGATTGCGCTTATCAATCTCCTGCCTGCCTACCCCTTAGACGGGGGCAGGGTGCTTAAATGCGCGCTTGCGCGCGCTTTCTTTTCCAGGCACTTAAACGAAGGTAAAGCCGAGCGCCAAGCGGAAAAAGTATGCCGCGGTATCACTTTTGGGTTCGCCCTGCTTTTCCTCGCCTTGTTCACTGCTGCGTGCATAAACGGCGCGCCGAATTTCACCCTGCTTGCTTTTGGGATATTTTTGGGTGCAGGCGCGTTTGGAAATAAAAAGAAACAAGCGGTGTACGCGAAAATGGATATCTCACAAACCAACGCGCTTAAAAAGGGCGCGGAAATTAGACGGGTTGCCGTTTTGCATACCTGTACGGTAAAGCAGGCTTTGCGGTTTATCGCCAACGGGAGCTATCTCGTCTTAGAGGTTTACGACGAAGAGGAAAACCACCTTTTCTCATTACCACAAAATAAGTTTGCCTCTCTTTTTACCCTTTCCAGAAGTCCTTATCAAACTTTAGGGGAACTTTGGCAAAAAGAAATATCATAATTTTGAAAAAAGGGCTTTACATAACGGGAAATACATGTTATAATATAACATGACTTAGAAAAACTCAGAGAGGCACAAATGGAAGAAAGAATGCAAGTAGACGACGGTTTTAATCTGGTTGACCTAATTAAAATCTTGCTCAATAAAATTAAACTTCTTATCATTGTTGTACTTTGCGGCGGTTTAGCCGGCGCGGCGCTCGCCATTTGGAATACGATCGACGTAAACTATTACGGCACAACGATGGAATTTTACATCAACCCCGAATCCAAGGATGCAGCAGACGGCACGGAGAATATCAGTCAATACGGTATCTACGGCGCGTACAGCGTACCCGTCATGGATGCAATGGTACGCCTTTTGAATTCTGATTCGTTCACCGAACGGCTTATGCTTAAGGGCAAACCGCTCCCCGAGAAGGGTTTTTGGACAAACGCAAACGAAGCAACCCTTGGCTTGGACGCAAAGATTGACGAAGCGCAGGCAAAAATCGATGCCGCCGCCGCAGCAAAAACACTCGCCGATGCCAAACGCGTGCAAGCCGAACAAGATTTGTCGGTTTTACAGGAAGAATGGAAAAAGTTTGTAGCCGGCTCGAAATACGCGAACACCTCGTACAGTGCCGCGGCGTACGATAAGGCGATTATCGACAACGAACTGAACGGCGTTGATGCAACCGATTTAAACGCAGCATTTGTGGCATATGAAAGCGAAGGCGGGTCCAAAGAAGTGTCTCTTGCAGCACTCAACGGAGCAAAGGAAGCGAACAACGTTGCCTTAGCAGCGCGCGAAGACGCTTTGGCGGTTTGGGCAAAAACGGCAAAATATAAGCAAGCCTTAGGTAAGTATTCCTCTGCGGTCAACTTCTCTTACTTGGAAGACGGAACAACTTCCACCGAGTCCACTAACCTCGCACGCAGCTTCGTGTACGTGAAAATCACCGTACTCAACGACGAATCCTTTGCTAAAGAGCTTTTGGAAACGATTAAAATCGTTGTGCCCACCTATATCGAGGAACGCATGGTCGTGCCCACGGGGTATGACAGCACGAATTGTCAGCGTATTACCCGTAATGACGAAATTGCCATGACCAACCCCGGCTATACGAGAAAGCAAGCGCTTATCTACGGCTTGGCAGGCGCGGCGTTTGCAGGTTTGGTGGCTTGTGTTATTGTCATTATCGCAGACCGCTCGAATAAGTGCCTGCGCAATTACGAGATTATCCCCAGAAACTTCAACGTGCCTATTTTGGGCGTTATCCCCACGATTGAAGAAATGGTCCCCACGAACGATAAAAATGCGGAGGTGAAAAAATGAGTTTAACTTCTCGAATCCGCAATCGATTACACCAAAAACGAGTTATTCAAGCCGCAGAAAAAGCGCGCGCAAGCCATAGAAGAACGGAGTATTTGTTAAACGAAGACAGCCCTTTCTCTTTGACTGAGGCGTTCCGCAATTTAAAAGCGGCAATTTCCGTATCCGTTCCAAGAAGAAACGGCGGCGTCGCCATCATGCTCACCTCGGGTTATCCTGAGGACGGCAAGACGACAGTTGCCGTCAATCTTGCCCTTTCTTTTGCTATTTCCGATGCAAAGGTTATCGTCGTAGACGCCGACATCCGCAAGGGCAGAGTGGCAAAATATTTCCGCCAAAAACCCGTACCCGGGCTTTCCGATTACCTCTCGGGACAAAACTCCTTAGAAGAAATCATCCACTCCGCGCCTGAAAACGCAAACCTTTCGTATATCACCTGCGGCACACACTCTCCTAAACCTTACGAGCTCTTGGAGAGCGAGGAAATGAGAAAGCTCGTTAAAGACCTCAAAAAACACTACGATTATATCGTCTTCGATACACCCCCCGTACTTCTTGTGTCCGACGCGCTTGCGCTTGCGCCCGTGGTGGACGGTGCGGCGCTCGTATGCCGTCATCAGGTATCCTTTGTCAGCGATATCTCCCGTTCGATTAATACCTTGTCCTTTGCAAAAGCCAACGTTCTAGGGGTTATCGTCAACGACTATAAGGCGCTTAAAAGCGCGAACTATTACGATAGAAACGGGTATAAGAAGTATTACTACCGCTCCTCTTATTCGTACACCCATACTGAGGAAGAAACGGAATAATTTTAACAACATTCCTAAAGGGCGGACGCGCAGGCTTCTGCCCTTTTGTGTTCAAAATAGCAAAAAACGGGTAAATATATAACACTATGGAAAACATCAAAGAAAAAACGGAGTACACCAACCTTTTGCCCATCGTACCCCTTCGGGGTAGGGTGGCGTTTCCGCACACGAATATTTCCTTTGAGGTAGGTCGGAAAGCCACTTTAAAAGCGGTGGACAGAGCCTCAAGCGGCGGCGATCGGCTGGTGTTCATTCTTACGCAAAAAGAAACGGAAAAAGAGGACGTGACCACCGCCGATTTGTATACGGTAGGTTGCGTTGCGAAAATTAAACAGGTAGCCCAACTGACGGGCGGCGTAATCCGCGTGCTTTGCGAAGGCTTGTACCGCGCGAAAGCGCGCGTCATCTCCTTCAACGAAGAGGACAGGTGCTTTTTCGGCGTTGCCGAACCTCTTACCCTCAAGCGCGGCGACGAAGTACTGGAAGAGGCGTATTTCCGCACAGCGAAAGAGCTGGTCAAAGACGTGCTTTCCGCTGACGGTAAAATTCCCAAGGAAACCTTCACGAAATTAGAACGCACCTCTGCCCCCGACGAATACGTAGATATCGCCCTTTCGGCGATGCGCGTGCGTTTGGAGGTTAAGCAGGCAATCCTTGAAGAGGAGCGCTTAATCGAGCGTTTAAAACAGTTTGAAAAATGCTTAAACGACGAGCTGGAAATCTCCAAAATCGAGAAAAAAATCGCCACCGCCGTACGTCAAAACATCGACAAAAACCAAAAGGAATACTTCCTTAGAGAACAGCTCAAAGCCATTCATACCGAGCTTGGCGACGACGGCAAAGAAGAGGACGAATACCGCGCGAAGGTGCTTTCTAAAAACCTGCCCAAGGACTTGGAAGAAAAGTGCTTAAAGGAAATCTCGCGCATGGGTAAAATGCAGCCCTCTTCCCCCGAATATACCGTCGTTACGGGGTATTTGGAGCAAGTTCTTGCCCTGCCTTGGACGGAAGAAACGGAAGATACCGCGCTCCTTTCCGACTGCACGGAGGTGCTGGAAAAAGACCACTACGGCTTGGAAAAAATTAAAGAGCGCATCACCGAATACCTTGCCGTTTTAAAACTCACAGGCAATATGAAAGCCCCGATTTTGTGTTTCGTCGGCCCCCCGGGGGTAGGCAAAACGAGTATCGCGCAATCGATTGCCCGCGCGCTGAATAGAAACTTCGTCCGCATGAGCCTCGGCGGCATCAAGGACGAGGCGGAAATCCGCGGCCACCGCCGTACCTATATCGGCGCCATGCCCGGCCGTATTTTGTACGGCATGAAGAACGCAGGGTCAATCAACCCCGTATTCCTGCTTGACGAAATCGACAAAATTACCTCGGACATGCACGGCGACCCTTCGGGCGCGCTGTTGGAAGTGCTTGACCCCGAACAAAACTCCACCTTCCGCGATCGGTATATCGAATTCCCGTACGATTTAAGTAAAGTACTCTTTATCGCAACGGCAAACTCCCTTGACACCATTCCTGCGCCCCTGCGCGACAGAATGGAAATTATCGAGCTGTCGGGTTATACCTTGGAAGAAAAAACGGAAATCGCAAGACGGTATCTCGTGCCCAAACAGCTTGCGGCGAACGGTTTGACGGATAACAACGCCGACTTTACCTTGGAGGGCGTAAAATCTGTCATAGAGGGGTACACCATGGAAGCAGGCGTGCGTACTTTAGAGCGCACGATCGGCACCCTTTGTAGAAAGATTGCGGTGCAGTACGCTAACGATAAAACCCTGCCCCTTATCAAACTCAACGCGGACATGGTAGCCTCGTTTTTAGGCGCTCCCCGTTATAAACCCGAAACTGACCGCTTTGAAAAAGAGCTAGGCGCGGTGACGGGCTTGGCTTGGACGGCGTACGGCGGAACGACCTTGACGGTAGAGGCAACCCTCGTGCCCGGCAAGGGCGAAGTCAAGCTTACGGGTAAACTTGGCGAAGTCATGAAAGAATCCGCTTTGGCGGCGCTTACCTATATCCGCGCACACGCGGAAAAATACGGTATTCCCGCGGATAAGTTCACTGCCTTTGATTTGCATATCCACGTTCCAGAGGGCGCAACGCCCAAGGACGGGCCGAGCGCAGGCATCACCATTGCAACGGCGATTTTATCCGTATTCTCAGAAAGAAAGGTCAAGGGTGATATCGCTATGACAGGAGAAATTACCCTGCGCGGTAAGGTGTTCCCGATCGGCGGTTTAAAAGAAAAATCCCTTGCGGCAAGACGGGTGGGAATTAAAAAAGTAATCATACCCGAAGGCAATCAAAAGGATTTGGACGAGCTTCCCAAAATTGTCAAGGACGAGCTTACCTTCTTCCCCGTAAAGAACGTGGAAGAGGTGTTCGAGTTGGTATTAGAGGGCGGTAAGAAAACGCCTGCCAAAAAGCGTACGCCAAAGGCAAAACCTTTGCCCGCCATTCCGCAGGAAGAAACTTTTAATACCGTACGGTGTAAAAAACACGAATAGAGGGGTACCATGTACGAGGATAACGATAAAAACACCAAACCTACACTTGTGATTAAAAATGCAACGTTTATCACTTCGGCTGCGCGCGCGGAGCAATTTATCACGCCGAATAAACCGATGGTTGCCGTTTGCGGAAAGTCAAACGTAGGCAAAAGCTCCTTTATTAATATGCTGGCAAACCGCAAAAAACTCGCCAAAACGAGCAGCGAGCCGGGCAGAACAAGGCTTGTCAATTACTTTGATTTCGGGGAATTTATCCTCGCCGATTTGCCCGGGTACGGCTTTGCAAGAGTGTCGAAAGGCGAAAAGGAAAAATGGGCGAAAACCCTCGACCAGTTCTTTAAGGATAAGGGGAATATCGCGCACGTGTTCATGCTGGTGGACGGCCGCCACGACCCCACGGCGGACGACGTGCAAATGATTGAGTTTTTACACTACCACACCATTCCCTTTACCGTCACTTTAACGAAGGCGGATAAGCTGTCGAGAATGAAACTGAAAGAGCATATCAAAGCGATTGCCGCCGATTTGTATTTGGGTACGAACAACCTGCTTGCAACCAGCGCGGAAACAGGCTACGGCAAGGAAGACGTTTTAAGCAAACTTAAGGAAATCATCGATTTCGCCAACGCCCCCAAAGAGGTATTCGAGGACGAAGAATAACGCATATTTTTAACAAACAACGCCTGATTTTGGGCGTTGTTTTTGTTATCGCCGCTTTTCCCCCTCTTTGATGCATTTTTTCTTCCTTATTTTTATAATATTTTTAATAAAAAAAACCATTTCCTCTTGACATTTGATAAAAACTGGTTTATAATGGTGCTATTAGGAATATTTTTTATAAGGTAAGCTGAGAAAATATCGTTTGCTTGTCCTTTCACCTTAAAAATCTAAAAACTTGCATTCCGGGAGGTAAGGGAATGAAAAAGAATAAAACGCACAAAACCAGATGTGGGAAAAAGCCCATCACAACGACTGCTGAATTTAAAATTAAGAGCAGTATCCTTGGGTCTTTTTCTATCACGAAATTTTTTATTTTTGTGATTTTGTTGCCCGCGTTTTTCCTTGTGCACGCGTTTGTGGATTACCCTAAATACATAAAGGGCTACGCAACGTTCGCAAAGAGCGAGGCGCAGGCTGTTGCCGATGTATCCAAAGAATGGAAAGCCCTTCAGGAAGAGCTTACCGCCCTTTCCGCTGAACTTGAGGAAACGCAAACCGCTTTAAATGGCACCACGCTTGAACAAGAAGAATACAACTTCACCGTTTTACTTATCTCCCAAAAACAAGCCGTGTTGAATGCGAAGATTAAAGTTTTGCAAGAAAAAATCGACGGTTTGAACCCGGCAACGGATGCAGACGCAATCGCCCAAAACAGCGCTTACTTAGACGCCGATTACGTACGTGTTCAAGGTTTGATTGCTGAACAAAACGCTATCATTGCAAACTTGAATGACGAGTGGGCAACCAAGTACGGTACGGATGACGAAACCACCAAACAGGCAGACATCGGAACCCTCGAAGGACAAATCTCCGATAAGAACACTACAATCGGAACCCTCCAAGGACAAATCACTGATAAGAACACTACAATCGGAACCCTCGAAGGACAAATCTCCGATAAGAACACTACAATCGGAACCCTCCAAGGACAAATCTCCGATAAGAACACTGCTATAGGTGATAAAACTGCGTACATAAATAACACCTTGAAGCCTCAATACGCTACGATTAAAGCAAATTTGGACGCATTGACGGCAACCTTACCTTCCGACCTTGCTGCTCCTCTTCAAGCCATTTACGCTGCTTTGATTGCAGATAAGAGTGCGGATGTTTCGCAGCATATCACCGACTTTAACACCGCGCTGAACGCGTATAAAAACCACGACGATAAAGCTATCCAATATGCAGGCTTCACCACTGCTTGCAAGGCAACCATCGCAAACTTGGAAGATGACCTTGAAAAAATGGCAGAGCTGAAAGATAAATATGATGAAGCTTTAACAAAAATCGACGAGCTCAAAGATGATATTGACAAGCTTGGAAAAGCTATCGAAACTCTCGAAAAAGAGATTGCAGATTTAACTACGGAAAAAGGCAATAACGAGGCAAGAAAAACCGCTTTGGAAAACACCGATATTCCTGCGGCTGAAATTGAGCTTGCACAAGCGACTACTGATTATAATAGTGCTGTTTCCGCACGCGACACTCTTGTTTCTGAGCGTGATGGTTATAGCAACCAGATTACAGAGAATAACACGGTTAAAATTCCTGAACAAGTGGGTAATATTGATGCAGCAGATAAAGCCGTTTCGGATATCCAAAAAACTTGGGACGATACCGTTGCTATCGGTCTTCAAAAAATTTACGACCTTAAGGTAGAAATTTCCAACTTGCAAGCAGCCGGCGCACCCCAAGCCGACATCGATGCAAAGATTGCCGAGCTTAACGCCGCAAAAGCCGCAATCGACGGTTTGGACGTTACCGCTTACGAAACTCAAATTCAAACCCACGTATCCGCGAGAGCCGCTGCTGAACAAGAAAAGGCTCGGCTTGAAGCTGAAAACGGCACCCTTCAAGGTAAAATAGACGCGCTTGCCCCTCAAATTGCAGCAGCAGAACAAGATGTAGAGGATAAAGAAGCTATTAAAAATGGAAAGGCGGGGGCGTTAGAAGTTCTCGAAGATGAGCTTGTTCAAGTAGAAAAAGACATCGCAGCGCTTACCTCTACGATTGCGGAAAAAGAAAGCGAAAAGTCGAGCAAAGAAACCGCAAAAACTACGGCGGAAGGCAATCTCACTACTTGGCAGAATACAAAGTCCGATTTGGAAACTCAGTTCACTTACGGTACGTTTGATCAGTA
This sequence comes from Clostridia bacterium, assembly GCA_017503525.1. Taxonomy (GTDB): domain Bacteria; phylum Bacillota; class Clostridia; order Christensenellales; family Borkfalkiaceae; genus Scatosoma. The sequence goes on from JAFVTA010000086.1 coordinate 25,792, forward strand.
TAATGCCCTCGTAGCAGAAAAGAACGGCTCTATCGAAACGGAAGAAAATAAAATTGACGGACATTTAGCGGAAGTCACTGCATTAGATAATTCCCTTTCTTTTGGCGGCGCTCTTATCAACCTTTACAATGCAAAGGTTGCAAACGACCAAACCGCAGTTGATCATGCACAAGCAAGTTTTGAAAGCAGACTTACCGAAGTAGACAGCTACAAAACAACTACCACTGGGTATGCAGATGCATATCATGCAAACTCCAAAGCAATCGCCGATTTGGAAGCTGAAATCGTTGGTTTGGAAACCGAAATCGGAACCCTCAACGGTCAAATCGATGATTTGAAGGATGAAATCACTGACCTCAACGATCAAATCGATGATTTGAATGATGAAATCTATGGTTTGGACGCTGACATCGCAGTGCTCGAAGGTCATATTACAGACATGGGACGCATCCGCGGTGAAATCGCTGCCGCTGAAAATCTTATCCTCGGCTTTAATGAGGAAATCGCAGGTTTTGATGCAATCTACGCCGATATTTTGAAGAAGATTAACGGTTTAGATCCCACGGACGATGCGGAAGAAATCGACGCAATCCAAACGGAAATCATAGACATTATTAACCCCCAGCTTGCTTTGTTTGACAATTATTACGACCTTGAAGCGCAAATTACTGCGAAAAAGGCTGAATTAGAGTCGGTGAACAACGGAACGGTTGCAGCGCAAATTCAAGCTGAAATCGATGCGCTCAATCAAGAGATTGCTGCAAAACAAGAAGAGTTGAATTTGGCTGATCCTGACGGGGTGGATTATCCGATTATCGCCGGACAGCTTGCGGTTTTATATCAAAACCTCGAAAACTTAGTGATTAAGTTAAACCAAGCAAATGACGGCACGACGGCTGGTCAAATCCAAGCTGAACACGATGCTCTCCTTGAAGAAAGAGCAACACTTGTAAGACAGCTCCCCCTTGAAAAGGTTGAAATGTACGACCCTGAATACGTACCATCCCTTGCGGAAACCGACCTTTGCGTAAAGATTGACACACTGAATAATACTTGGGCAGACAAAGAGGCAACGGAAGCGCTTTTCCAACTCCATGATCAGCTTTGCACATCAAAAGCCTCTTTAGAATCTGCATTGCTTGCATTACAACATGCTAAGCTGCATATCTTTAATAATGACGTAGCACTTCTTCAATCGGCAGAAGACCGCGCAAATGCGGTTTTGAACGCTGACGCTGAAAAGAACGGCTGGCTTGCCGGTGAACTTGCTATCCTGAATGCGTTTGAATCGGATGATTGTTTATCCCGTATTGAGTATAAATCGGCAGACAGCGTAATCGGTACGACAAAACTGCTTGTAGAAGTTCTCCATTTCGGCAGCTCGGCTGTGATGTACGTTTCCTTAGTGCTTGCAATTGCAGCGATCGCATTGCTTGTCGTTGGCGGTTTGATTACCATTCTTCCTGCAAGCAAAGCGGCGCGCCGTGTTTACAAATATTGCGGCGGTGAAATCACTTGCTACAAATGCCGTATTCCCGATAAGAAATTCATTATTGAAGAGGGTGCTAAAGTTAGCGTAAAACAAGCGCCGCACGCAACGTTGCTGCGCGTAGGTACCGTTTCCGTCACGCAAGGCACGGGCTATGCAGGCGTATTCACCATGGAAAACGTGCGCAAGCCTCATAAGGTTAAACGTCTTTTGGAAAAAGAAATCGAAAAGTTTAATTTGGCAAAGTGCGGTTACGTAGAAGCGTTTGATCCTATCGAACATTATCCTCAAAGCACCTATACCCTTGAAGAAGAAGACGGCGTAGTTTCGTATACCGTTTACCCTTCCAAGTAATCCAAAAAACGGCTGTTTAAGGCAGATTATTAAGGATTTAACCTTTCAATGATACTTCCTATTTAACACCTAAATAAAACGCATTTAACCCCCTTACAAGGCGCGTACCTTGCAAGGGGGTTGCTTTGTTATATTCTATGAATAAAGGCTATGAAAAACGCGGCGATTGCTCGCCGCGTTTGTTGCTTATGTAGTTTAGTGGTTGGGTAAGAATTGATGCATACCTTTTACGTAAGCGATACGCTTGTCAAGATAGTTTTGCAATTTCTTGGGTTTCTTAATTCTCGTAAGGTCTACGTCCCAAGGACCTACCATATCCACTTTTACTTCACCGTACCCAAAAATTCTGCCCCAGAATTTTTGGTCAACCTTAACCGCCAAAACTGCGGTGAAGACGTTGCTCTTCTTTTCGATATCGAACACACCCCATTTTTCTACAACCTTGTTTCTGTAGAATTCAACACGGTGGCACTTAATTTTAATCACTCTGCAAATGAAAATGATAAGCATGAGCGCAAGCCATGCGATAGGCGCAATCAAGGGGCTAATGCCAAGCTCCAACAAATCTACGCCGAAATAAAGAATTGCGGGTACAGCAATCCAAAATACCAAAATTCGCCAGAAACGGATAATCGCCCAAGCGCTTCTTTTTGCAACGTATTCAGGTCTTTCCATAAAAATAGGCACTCCTATACATTATTTTCCTTATTATATAATCATTATACAACAAAAATACTTTTAAGTCAAGAGTATTTATAAAAAATTTCTTGAAATTATAGCAAAAACACGGCAAAAATGCCGTGCTTTATTCCATTAAGATGCTTGCTTATACACAAGCTTGGGCGTTGCGCCATCCGTTAAACATTCTTTGGTGATAACCACCTCTTCCACGTTCTCTTCGGAAGGAATTTTATACATAACGTCCGTCATCACGCTTTCGATAATCGTCCTAAGTCCGCGCGCGCCCGTCTTTAAACGGATAGCCGTTTGCGCGATTTCGCGCACCGCGTCCTCCTCTACCGTCAATTTCACGCCGTCAAAGCCCACCAGTTTTTGGTACTGCTTGATAATCGCGTTCTTGGGTTCGGTAAGAATTTTCACCAGCGCATCTTCACCGAGAGGATCGAGGTTGACAACGATGGGAAGTCTGCCCACGAATTCGGGAATGAGCCCGAATTTCGTCAAATCCTGCGGTTTTACGTCGTCGAGCACGGAATAATCCGCCTCGTTCGCGCCAAGGCGCACTTTTCCGCCGAAACCGAGGGTCGTGTCGTCCTTTCTAGAGGATACGATTTTATCCAACCCCACGAACGCGCCGCCGCAAATAAAGAGGATATTCGTGGTGTCGATACGAAGACATTCTTGGCTGGGGTGCTTTCTTCCGCCTTGAGGGGGAACGTTCGCCGTCGTGCTTTCGATAATTTTAAGAAGCGCTTGCTGTACCCCTTCGCCCGAAACGTCGCGCGTAATGGATACGTTTTCGCTCTTTCTTGAAATCTTATCAATCTCGTCGATATAGATAATACCGCGTTGCGCGCGTTCGATATCGTAATCGGCGTTTTGAATGAGCTTTAAAAGGATATTTTCCACGTCTTCGCCGACGTAGCCGGCTTCGGTAAGCGTGGTGGCATCCGAGGTAGCGAACGGTACGTTGAGGATTTTTGCAAGCGTTCTTGCAAGCAAGGTTTTACCGCTGCCCGTAGGGCCGAGCAAGAGCACGTTGCTCTTTTCAATCTCGATACCGTCGTCTTCCTTTTTCTTGGATTTCATCGCGGCATTGATACGCTTGTAGTGGTTATACACCGCTACGGAAAGCACGCGTTTTGCTTTGTCCTGACCGACGATATATTCATCCAGCTCCGCTTTAATCTCCGCAGGCTTTTTAAGGGGAACTTCCTTTTGCGGTTCTTTGTCTTCCGCCCATTCGTCGAGCATGGATTTCGCCACCTCGATACACTCGTCGCAAATACACGCCCCGTCAGGGCCGTTGATTAAACGGCGAGCCTCGTCTTCATATTTTCCGCAAAAGGAACATTTTTGATTTTTGTTTGCCATTTTTAACTCCGTTAAAGAATACGCGCAAAACCTTTATCGTTTTGCGCGTGGATTGTAGTTTATCTTCTCGAAAATACCTTGTCAATCAAGCCGTACTTTTGCGCCTCGTCCGCGGACATATAGTTATCTCTGTCCGTATCGCGCTCAATCGAAGCGAGGTCCCTGCCCGTGTTTTCGGCGAGAATACGATTTAATTTTGCTTTCGTGCGGAGAATGTGCTCCGCTTGAATTTTAATATCGCTCGCCTGACCCTGCGCACCGCCGAGAGGTTGGTGAATCATGATCTCCGAGTTAGGAAGCGCATAACGCTTACCGCGCGCACCGCTGGACAGCAAGAAGGCACCCATGGACGCGGCTAAACCGATACAAATAGTCGAAACGTCGCATTTGATATAGTTCATGGTATCGTAAATCGCCATACCGGAAGACACGCTGCCGCCGGGAGAATTGATGTACAAGCTAATATCTTTCGTAGGGTCTTTGCCTTCCAGATAAATGAGCTGTGCCACGACCGTGTTAGCAACCGCGTCGTTGATTTCGCCGCTTAAGAAGATAATTCTATCGTCTAATAAACGGGAATATAAATCGTACGAACGCTCGCCCGAGGCGGTGCGTTCTACAACGTAGGGGATTAAGACGTTCTTTTCCATTTTTATGTGTTCCTTATTTTTTAGATACAGTACGAAACCGTAAAGCGGGTAGATACGAGCAGTTCAAGGCGTGGGAGCACCTCCGACGGGAGTGTACTAACCCGTACACGACCGAGGGGGCGCGCACCACAACGCCGAAATGCGACGTATATACACGCTTTAATTTTATTCTTTCACCATTTCGTTGTTAGCCTTGAGCATATCGAAGAGCTTCGTAATGATGATGTCGCTGCGGATATAATCGAACTGACGGGGATCCATACCCTTCTTGTATTCTTCCGTTTCTTTGCCGACGGAAGCCGCTTGCTGAGCAACCTTCGCGTTTACTTCTTCTTCGGTTGCTTCGATATTTTCTTCTTTGATAAGCTGGGAAATAACGAGCTGGTTCAAAACGTTCTTCTTTGCTTGATCTTCGTAGTTCTTTCTGAAATCCGCCATGGTCACTTTCAAGAAGTCAAGGTAGTCTTGAAGTTTCAAGCCTTGGTACATAAGCTGATATTCAAACTTTTGAAGAAGGGAATCGATTTCTCTTTCGATCATTGCTTGGGGAATTTCCGCTTCGGTGTTCGCCGCGATTGCTTCCAAAATGCTGTTTTCCGTAGCGTCCTTCGCTCTGTTGTCCGCTTGCTTTTGCAATCTTTCCGTCACTTTCGCTTTGTAATCCGCAACCGTTTCGCTGCCCGTAGCCTCTTTGATAAATTCGTCGGTGAGTTCGGGAAGTTCCTTTGCTTGGATACCGTTAAGTTTTACTGCGAATACCGCGGGCTTACCTTTAAGGTTTTCCGCTTGATAATTTTCGGGGAAGGTCACGTTTACGTCCTTGGTTTCGCCGATGTTCATGCCAACGACTTGATCTTCAAAACCGGGGATAAATTGACCGCTGCCAAGGGTAAGGTCAAATCCTTCCGCTTCGCCGCCGTCGAACTTAACGCCGTCAACCATACCCACGAAGTCGATATTTACGATATCGCCGTTTTGTGCGGGTCTGTTATCCACAGCTACTTTGCGCGCATTTCTGTCGAGTACGCGGGAAACTTCCGCATCTACTTCTTCGTCTTTTACATTATACGCGTATTCCTTAATCTTCATACCCTTGTAAGAGGAAATTTTTACCTCGGGCTTAACGGGAGCAACCGCGATCATGGTCACGCCTTCGTCGTCGAGCTTCTCGATGGAAACGTCGGGCTCGCCTACTACGGTGTACTTGTCTTCGATTTTGCCAAGAACGGTGCCGTAGTTTTCGGAGAAGAGGATATTGAGTGCGTCTTCAAAGAATACGCCCTTGCCGTAAACGCTTTCGATTACGTTCTTGGGTGCTTTGCCCTTACGGAACCCGTTGATCGCAAATCTTGCGCGCGTTTGCATGTACGCTTTTTGCTGTGCGTTTTTCCATTCTTCACCATCGAACTTGAGGGTGATTTTTACCGTGCTTTTTTCTGCCGCTTTGGTAGTGTACTTCATAGTTTCATTCTCCTGCATTTATTGCTGATTTTTTTACACATTATTAATGTGCCTTAAACACTTTTACCATTTTACCACATTTATCAAAGAAAATAAAGCGTTTTTAGAGCGTTTTTATTTACATTTTTGTTTTTTTAGGCTATAATTAGAGTATATTTGCGTAGGGAAACCCATTTTTTGACACAGTACGAAACTGAAAGCGTAGATGCGAGCCGTTCAATCAAGGTGCAGGAGTACCCATGCAGGGAGTGTACAAAACCGTACACGACCAAATGGGCACGGACTGCGACGAAAAAATGCAACGCATATACACGCTTGATAAAAAGGAGAAACTCATGCCACAGGACGCCTTCCATATCCGACGCCTCGCCAATGAACTGAATACTTACCTCGTCCACGGCAGAGTGAACCGTATTTCGCAGGTCAACAAAGACGAGCTGACCTTTATTATATACACCAAAAAGACGACGGTTAAACTTATTTTAAGCGCAAATGCGTCCAACGCGCGCGTTTGTTTGTCGGCAACCGAAAAAGAGCCGGCGCCCATCGCGCCTAATTTTTGCATGCTCCTTAGAAAACACCTGCAAAACGCTGAAATTGTCGAAATCCGCCAGCATGAATTTGAGCGTATTATCGAAATCGAGTTGCATTGTTCAAGCGATTTTTCCGACTGCAACCGCGAACTCCACTGCGAGCTTATGGGGAAGTATTCTAATATCGTCCTCACCGAAAAAGGGGTGATTTTAGGCGCGCTCAAATCCACCGCTTTGGAGAGCGATTCCCACCGTGTACTCCTGCCCGGGGCGAAGTATCTCTACCCTGCTCCGCAGGATAAAATCTCCCCTTTCGATAGGGCAGGTATGCGTTCAATCTTTGAGGACTTCTACGCAAGCCACGAAAACCCCGACGGAGAAACGGTGGCGATGTTCCTGTTTGACAGGGTGTTCGGGTTGGCGCTTTCGACGGCGAGAGAGCTTGTCCGCATCGCAAACGAACGGAGTGTTCCGCTTTGGGAGTTCGTGGGGGATTTTTGCTTAAACGAGCCTTGCAAACCCTGCCTGCAAATGAAAAACGGCGTTGGCACGGACTTTTTCGCTTTTCCCGTATCGGGGGGCGCGGAAACGCCCTCTTTATGCAAAGCCGAAGACGAATTTTTCACCGCGCGCGAAAATAAAAAGGGGTTCGAGGGGCAAAAACGCAAATTAGAAAGCGCTTTGCGCGCCTTAAAGAAAAAGCAAGCGAAAAAATTACAAGACACGTTAGAACGCTTGAAAGAGGCGGAAAAAGCCGAGGAATATAAAATCAAGGGCGAACTTTTAACGGCGAACCTGTACCGTATTCAAAAGGGAGATAGCGAGGCGGTTTTGGAGAACTGGTACTCCCCCGACTGCGAACAAATCAAAATCCCCCTCGACACGGCACTGTCCCCTGCCAAGAACGCGCAAAAGTACTTTAAAGCGTACAACAAACACAAGCGCGCAAAAGAGGTTTTAACCCCTATTTTGCAGGAGTTAGAAAGGGAAACGGACTACGCGGAGAGCGTATCGGCGTTTATTTCTTCCGCCGAAACCCCTTTAGATTTGAAAGAGGTGGAAACGGAGTTAATCGATATGGGTTTGCTCCGCGCACCCAAGGAAAAGGTAGGCGCAAAGAAAAAAGAACCCGTACCTTTTAGAGAATACGAGTTTATGGGGATAAAAATTTACGCAGGGCGAAACAATCTGCAAAACGACAGACTGCTCCGCGAGGCAAGCCCCGACGATATTTGGCTGCACACGCAAAAATACCATTCCTCGCACGTGATTATTTGCACAGACGGGGGGCAGGTACGAGATGAAGTGCTTTTATACGCCGCGGAAATCTGCGCGTATTATTCGGACGGCAAGGACGGAGATAAAATCCCCGTGGATTATTGTAAACGCAAATTCGTGAAAAAACCCAACAAAAGCAAAGCGGGTTTCGTAATCTATACAGACTACAAAACCCTGCTGGTCACGCCGAACGCGCATAAATGAAGTTTCCCTTTAGGAAACTTTTTTTATACGTATTTTTTCCAAGTTTTTTCAAACTCTTCCTCACGGGCAATCATTTCGTCCATGAGCGTGATAATACGCTCGTCCCCTTTTTGAGCAAGCTCCCCTGCCGTGCGTTTGAGAGAGGTTATCCCCATGACCGTGCCTTGGATCATCATTTCCGCGATATGCGAACGGGAATTATCCTTTAAGGTACTCATTTTGATAGAACCCCACATCATTGCCTTTTTCATGGGGTTGGGTTCTTTGAGTTCGATACCGCAATCACGCGCAAGCATCGCCGCTCTTGCGGAAAATTTCTCGTATTCCTCGTGCTGGGAATGGAGTTGGGCTTTCACTTCCTCATCCTCGCCCACTTCGGGGAGAATATCCGAGATAGAAGTCAAAGCAAGCTGTGCGTTTCTGTAAATTTCGGCAAGCGCCTCTTCCGTTTTCTTTTTATCCATGTTTATCACACTCCTTTGTCTTATTTTGCGTAAAGGTAAGAAAAGTATGCTTTTTCTTGATAAAAATATGAAAAATCGCGCAAAAATGCTTGACGGAAAGGATTTTTTTGTGTTATAGTTATTGTCGAGCCGATAGAAACGGGCTTTTTTAAGTCAGCAATTTTGCTGCGCCTTGGCATTTCTTCGAGACTGGAAAGAGGAGGTAAAACTGAATGTACGCTATTATCGATAACGGAAACAAGCAATACAAAGTTGCGGAAGGCGACGTTGTAAGAGTAGAAAAGCTCGCTGCAGCGGAAGGCGAAACCGTAAGCTTCAAGGTTGTGATGGTTGCCGATGAAAACGGTGTAAAGGCTGGTGCGGAAGTGGAAAACGCAAAGGTGACCGCTACCGTAGTTAAGCAGGACAAAGCAAAAAAGATTATCGTTTTCAAGTATAAGGCAAAGAAGAACGAGCGTAAAAAGCAGGGCCACAGACAGCCCTTCACCGCAGTTAAGGTAGAAAAAATCGAGCTTTAATTGCACCGCGCCCCTTGCAGGGCTGACCAAATTTGATTATAAGGAGAAATAAAGATGATTTTTATCAGTTTATTCGCTCATAAGAAAGGTACCGGTTCCTCTCACAACGGCAGAGACAGCGAGGCAAAACGCCTTGGCACCAAGCGCAGCGACGGTCAAGCCGTTCTCGCAGGCAACATTCTCGTTCGCCAAAGAGGTACGAAAATCCATCCCGGCACGAACGTTGGTATCGGCAAAGACGACACCCTCTTCGCGCTTGTTGACGGCGTAGTTCGGTACGAAAGAATGGGCAAAGACAAAAAGAAAGCAAGCGTTTATCCCAACGCATAACTAACAAAAAACCGATTGCAAAAGCAGTCGGTTTTTTGTTTACTTTTTTGTTTGTATGGTATATAATATAGTGTATGGAAGACTTGCAAAATAAGGAAAATTTAACAAACGGGGATACCATGTCCTCGCTGAATGAGAAAAAACACCCGAAAAAACTTTCGGGAATTTTCTATATCCTGCTTTCGGCATTCTTCTTCTCGCTCATGAGCTTGTTCGTCCGTTTATCGGGGGACTTGCCCACCTTCCAAAAATGCTTTTTTAGAAACTCCGTTGCAGTTGTCGCGGCGTTCGCCGTACTGTGCAAAAGTAAAGATTTTAAAATCAAAAAGGGCAACCTGCCCACTCTTTTGGCGCGTTCCGCCGTGGGTACGATAGGAATTATCTGCAATTTCTATGCAATCGACCACATGAATATTTCCGACGCGTCTATCTTAAACAAGCTTGCGCCCTTTTTCACGATTATTTTCTCTATCCTAATTTTAAATGAAAAAGCCTCTTTGATAGAATGGATTTTGGTGTTCACCGCCTTCGTCGGCGCAATCTTCGTGGCAAAACCCACCTTTGATTTTTCGCAAAGTCTGCCTGCTCTTATCGGGATTTTGGGCGGACTCACCGCAGGGCTTGCCTACGCCTTCGTCCGTCTTCTTGGAAACAAGGGAGAACGAGGGGCAATGATCGTTTTCTTCTTCTCCGTCTTTTCCTCGCTCGCCGTATTGCCCATGGCGCTTGTTAGCTGGCAACCCATGCAGGCTTGGCAAGTGATTTTTCTTCTCCTTGCAGGGTGCGCGGCAAGCGGAGCGCAGTTCTCCCTCACCGCGGCGTATAAGTACGCGCCTGCTAAAGAAATTTCCGTATACGATTACTCGCAGGTGCTGTTTACCGCCCTTTGGGGTGTGCTTTTCTTGAGTGAATTTCCCGATTATTTAAGCTTGATAGGGTATGCGATTATCATCGGTTCGGCAGTTGTAAAATATATTATTGCAAAGAAAAAACAGCGTTAAACGCGTACATGGTACTCTCGTTTACTAAAAAAGGACGGCTATGCCGTCCTTTTTATTATTCTTCGTCTTCGTCGTTTTCTACCTGATGGCAACAGCGTTTGAATTTCAATTCCTCTACGGGGTAATCTTTATAAATCCAACCGCCGTTTCTATCGTCCATTTTGGTCTTGACCTGCATTTTTAACATGTTCACGGACGCAACGATTGCTCTGCCGTCGGGCGTGCCGACTTCCGAACCCACCTTGGGCATTTGCTTGCTCGCCTCGGCGTAGTAATCGTTCTCGTAGCTTAAACAGCACATAAGCCGTCCGCAAAGTCCGCTGATTTTCCCAGGGTTTAAGGACAAGCCCTGCGTTTTTGCCATTTTCACGCTCACCTTTTTAAATTCGGGCATATTGCCTGCACAGCAACAAACTCTGCCGCAGGGCGCGATTCCGCCAAGGTATTTGGTTTCGTCGCGGGTACCGACTTGGCGAAGTTCGATACGGTTATGGAAGGTCGCGGCTAGGTCTTTGACAAGTTCTCTAAAATCCACGCGGTTTGCGGAAGTGAAGTAAAAACAAATCTTACTGCCGTCAAAGGCGTATTCGCAGTCCACGAGTTTCATTTCCAACCCGTGTTTAATGATTTTGTCCCTGCACGTTTGCATGGCTTGAGGGCGTTTTTCCTGACAAGCTTCATAAAAAGCGGTGTCTTTATCCGTCGCGATACGGATAATGGGTTTCAAAGGGGGTACGATCTCGTCTTCCGCTACCTCTTTTTCCGGGTAAGCGACCCAAGCGTATTCCAAACCTCTTGCCGTTTCTACTACGACGGGAGTATTTCTTTCGTATTTATCTCCCTCTTTCGGGGAAAAGTAATATAATTTTCCGCCGTTTTTAAATTTAATACCTACTACTTTAATCATATTTTCCTCTTTATATTAGATATACACAGCTCCAAGCACTGCGGAAATACCGCGTTGAACTGTACTTCCTTTTCCGCTTTGCCGATTGCCTCCTGCGCGTATAAAAGAGCTGGCAGGGAATAGAGGTTTGCCACCTCGCTTAAGCGTTCCTTTTCAAATAAAAGCAAAAGCGCGTTTTGCATTTCCGTTTTTATTAAGAGCGCGTCCCTGAAAATCAACCGCAAAAGGGAAAGGAGCTGTTTTTTATATTTGGTTTCGCCGATATTTTTAATGAGTAAGGGCAGTCTTGCGCGATCGCAAAGACAAAGGGAAAAGGCGCTTTCGATAAGGAGTTTATAATTTCCCCCTTCCAGCATACTTTGCGCCTCGCCTAAAATACCGCCCGATGCCGCCGCACAGAGAGTAAGCGTATTCTTATCGTACTTATTCCCGTAGATACGGGTAAGCGCGAGGGTAATTTCTTCAATCGGAAAAGGTAAAATTTCAAGCTGCTTGCTTCGGGAAAGCACCGTTTGCAAAACAGGATACGCGGAGGATGCGCCAAGGAGAAAAAATACCCCTTGAGGCGGTTCTTCCAACAGTTTTAAAAGCTTGTTTTGCGTTTGAATATTCGCCTGCGCAAAATCTCCTAACACGAACACCTTTCTCTCACCCTCGACAGGGCTGATCGTGCTCTCCTCGCGGATTTTTTCCGCATCCTCCACCGTCAGCTTTTTTCCTTTTTCGGGAAAAAATAAACAATCGGCAAAGTTTTCGTTATCGATCAGCTTGTCCCTGCGTAGAGTTTGTTTTTCCTCTGCAGGCTCAAATAACAGTTTGGCAAAGGTTCTTAATAAAGAACGCAAATTTCTTTCGTCTTCGTAAATCAAAAGATAGGCGTGCGAAAGCGCATCCTTTTCTTTTTCACTTTTTACAAGCGCAAAAGCCCTCGTACTTTGCCACAATCTTTCCATTTTTTCTAAAAGTTAAGTCCTTTTTTTCTGATCTTCACCATTATATCATAAAAAATAAAAATAATCAACTGTTATTTTTATATTTTTCAACGCGTACACGGTATATTCCTTAAAATTTCAACGCATACATGGTAGCCTCGTTTTTTACTTTTCTTTTTATAAATAAAAATTGACATTTTTTTTAAAATATGGTAAAATAACCGTATGGAACAGTTAGGTTTTTTCGCAAAACAACCCACCTCTTGCGTATTTACGGGCCACCGTGATTTGGAAGAGGATTTTTCCGCGCGGAAATTAAAAAAAGCGATTAAAAACTTTCTGGAAAAAGGGGTTAGAATATTTTATAACGGTTTTGCTTTGGGTTTCGATACGGAAGCGTTGAAGATACTTTTATCTTTTAAGAAAAAATACCCTGATATCAAACTTATAGCGTGTATCCCTTGTCCTACGCAGTATAAATATTTTAACGAGAAAGAAAAAAAAGTGTACCGCGCGCTCTTGGCACAGGCAGATGAAAAAGTACTCGTATCCGAGGAATATACGAAAGGGTGTATGCTTAAGCGCAACCGATATATGGCGGATCGTGCCGACTGTATGATTACGTACTGCAAAAAGGATAAAGGCGGGACGGTATATACAGTTAAATATTTTCAAAAAATTAACCCGTGCGGTGAAATCATATTCCTTTAATCCGTATTCTTTTGAGCAACTTTTTCTATGTTGATTATATATTATTAAAATAATAATAATAGTAGTATTAGTAGGGTGTTGTGGAGATGTGGACAACCGTCTTTCAATCCCCATTTTTATTAGATAATATATCACGAAAATGAAGGATGAAAATGCGTGGATAACCGTCTTTTTTCTGTGGAGAAAAATGTGGAAGAATTGTGGATATGTGGAAAAATTCATAATTTTATCCAAAACTGTTTTGTATAAATATGTAAAAACATAGAATAATTATAAAAATAAATAAGTTATCCACAGAAGTTATAAACATGTGGATAACCTTATAAACATTTATCCCCAAAGGTGTGAAGATACTATGGATATAAAAACTCTTTTTAATGAAAAAATACAAGGCGAATTTAAGGAAAAATTCCAAGCCTTCCGTGCTTTGATTTTGGAGTATAACGCCCGTTATAATTTAACGACGATTTTAGAGGAAAAAGATATGTTTTATAAGCATTTCTTGGATAGTATTGCGGGCGCGGAACTCTTTAAAAAAGAAGGGAAAGTTGCCGAAATCGGCTCCGGCGCCGGCTTCCCCTCTATCCCTTTAAAAATCGTAAGGGACGACCTTGTTTTCGACTTGTTTGAGAGTGTGGGGAAAAAGTGCGACTTCCTGCAGGCGGTTGTGGATAAACTGGGTTTTAAAGGAGTGCATATTTATAACATTCGCGCTGAGGACGCGGCAAAACGCCCTGAATTTAGAGAAAAGTACGATCACGCCACTGCAAGAGCGGTTGCGCGCATGAATACCTTAACGGAATACTGTCTGCCGTTTGTGAAGGTAGGCGGGAGTTTTATCGCCTACAAAAGCGGTGAAATCGAGGAGATCCGCGAGGCGGAAACGGCGTACAAACTTTTGGGCGGTAAGCTGGAAAAGGCAACCCCCTACGCTTTGCCCGAAGGGTACGGGGATAGAGTTTTGGCGGTGGTGAGAAAGGTAAAAAATACCCCTCCGAAATACCCCAGAGGGCAGGGAAAAGAAAGAAAATCTCCCCTTTAAAAAATAATCCTAAAGAAAAGCGCTTAACGCGCTTTTTTTGCTTGCAAAAAGTAGGCGGTTATGGTACAATAAAAGGGTAATAAAAAGCTATGCTTTTTTATGTGCGTTGTCCTAACGGACGTGAGGTGCTGTTCATTCACGGACGCAAAGCGATAAATTCACTTAAAAAGGTAAGGAGAAACAGTATGAGATTTATATGTAACGGACCGGTATTATCGGATGCGGCGCTTACGGTCAGCAAGGCTTGCGCGGTGAAGACGATTACTCCTATTTTGGAGTGTATTAAGCTCCGCGCGGAAAACGACGGCTTGACGCTTACGGCGTACGACGGAGAAATTTCCATCGAGAAAAAAATTCTCGCCGAAGTACTTGAAGAGGGTGAAATTTGCGTCAACGGTAAAACTTTTTCCGACTTTGTCGGAAAGATTGCCTCTTTCGAGGTAATCGTAGCGACGAGCGACAACGGTATCTCCATTCGATACGCAGACAGCGAAACGAATATGCAGGCGCTCTCTTCTGCGGATTTCCCCCGTCTTGGAAACAATTCTACGAGCGGGGAAAACTATTTTGAAATCAAGGAAAGCGAATTAAAGAACCTCATTTCCAAAACGGTATTTTGTTGTGCAACCGACGAAAGCAGACCTATTTTGAAAGGCTGTCTTTTAGAGGCGAAGGACGGTAAATTGACGGCGACGGCGCTCGACGGGTTTAGAATGGCTTGTACGGAATGCGCAGGCGTGAACGGGGCGGGCGCAATCAAAATCGTATGTCCCGCGCGCACTCTCGTGGAGATTTCCCGTATGTTGGACGGGGACGAGCTGTTGACCATTTACGCGGACAAAAATCTTTTGTCCGTTGCGGTAAAGGATACCGTCATCACCTCCCGTTTGTATGCAGGCGAGTTCGTAAGAAAGGAAAACATTTATCCCGTGGCATTCACCACTCGTTTGACCGTGAGAAAAGCTGAACTTATCGATAGCGTAGAACGCGCGTCGGTGTTGATCCGCGGTGATAAAAACAACCTCATTTCCTTCGATATTAAGCCCGGGAAAGTGACCGTAAACGCAAATTCGGATATGGGTAAGGTAGAGGAAACGGTCGCGGCGGATTTGGACGGAAAAGAGCTTAAAATCGCCATGAACGGGAAGTATCTTTTAGACGCGCTCAAGGCGCTTGACGGGGAAGAAACGGTGCTTTCGTTCAACACTTCGATTTCCCCTTTCACGCTGGAAAATACCGAAGGCGGCGACAGCCAATACCTCATTCTTCCCGTGAGAACGGGCGCGCAGGCGTAAAAAAAGCGGAAAATACGACAAACTTTTACGGAAAGAAAGCAAAAAACGGGCAAAATTGCTTGACGGCATTTGCTCTTTTGCGATATAATGAGGAAGTTATCGCGTAAAACGCGCAAGACATGAAAAACGATAAAAACCAAATTCAGGAGAAAGAATTATGAAAAGAACTTATCAACCCAAGAAAAGACAGAAGAGCAAGGTACACGGTTTCCGCAAGAGAATGGCGACTTCCGCAGGCAGAAGAGTGCTTAAAAGACGCCGCGATAAGGGCAGAAAGAGATTGACCCACTAATCGAAACTGAAAACGGATAGACGCGAATTCCTTTCCTTTCAAGAGGAAAGGATTTGCCATTTTTAATCACCTGCAAAAAGCCGGAAAAAGGAGTTCGCCAAATGAAGTATTTAAGACTGAAAAAACAAGCGGATTTCCAGCGCCTTTTCCAAAAAGGGAAGCGCGCGTCTTCGGCTACCGTGACCGTGCTTTATAACAAAAGCCAAAATACGACGATGGGGATTTCTATCGGTAAAAAACACGGGAAAAGCGTGCAGAGAAATCGGATAAAACGCCTGCTTCGCGAGGCGTTCCGCGCCGCGCAGAAGGATATGCAGGGCGCGTATTCTATCGTGCTCGTTCCCAAAGTGAGAGAGGAATATTCGGTGAAGGCGTTTGAACGGGATTTGAGATGTATCATCAAGAAAGAGAAACTTTAAGTGTAAGTTTTTCCTCGTTATTATTCGGGAATATACGGTATTTGAGAAGGACGGTGTTTAAGCCCTATCTCAAAATGCTTTTCATGCGCCTTATTCTTTTTTATCAAAGGCACATATCCAAGCACACCTGTATGTTCCGCCCCACCTGTTCGCAATACACCTTGGAGTGTATCAACAACCACGGCGCAATCTTGGGCGTGATTATGGGCGCTTTCCGTATTTTACGCTGTCACCCGTGGAGCAAGGGCGGATACGATCCCGCACCCGAACGCTTTTTTCAAAAAAAATGGCTAGTTTGACGAAAACAAGGAATTTTTATGGGATTTTTAAATTTATTAGATAAAGCGATACCCGTTTATACGCAAACCTTTGATATATCGCTCAATTTTATCGGCAAAATGACCAAAGCTTTAATCGAATTATTCGGTAAAGCCGGGCTTGTCGGGATTGGCATTATTGTATTTTCTTTAATTTTGAAGCTGATTGTATTGCCCTTTGATATCTATCAACGAATTGCAATGCGTAAGCAAAATCAAAAAATGAAAGAACAGCAAGTCCGCATGGAAAGACTGCAAAAGCAATACGCCAACGACAAGGCAATGTACAATCAAAAGCTTATGGAAATGTATAAAGAAAACGGCATTTCCATGTTTTCTTCTTGCTTACCGATGATTTTGTCTTTGATCGTCTTTATCGTGGCTATCAACGGCTTTAACGCATACGCGCAGTATTCTAACGTATATAACTACAATACGCTCGTGAAAGCGTATAACACCAAAATAGAAAGCTACTGCCCGGAATTAAAGGACGAATACATTTCCGTTGAGGGCGATAAAATTATCGTAAAAAGCGACGACGCGTATATCTATTATCAATTGCCTGCAGATCCTAATGCGGAGGATATCAAGGCATATATCGAGGCAAATAACGATAAGCACTACTATATCAACGCGGAAAAAGCAGCGCAAAACAAAGAAATTCAAGCGTTGGTGGAAGAAGGCTTGACGGTAGAAAACGCCGCGTATCAGTATTTCGTAGGCGAGGCGCAATCCGCTGTTAAAGAGGTATACGAAAACGGTTTTAACGGTGAAAAATCCATTTCCGAAAAAACCCGTTTTATTTGGATTAAGAATATTTGGGTGACGGATGCAAGTTATAGACACCCCGTTTTGACTCACGAGGAATTTTCGTCGGAACTTACACGCTCAAAATTTGACGTGAACGGCGAAAGAATAAAACTTTCAAATATCAAGGCGTATGCAGGCGATGTGTACGATAAGGACGTTTACGATTCGATTACGGCAAAATTGACGGTACAAAAGAAACAGGCGAACGGGTACTTTATCCTCGTTGCTCTTTCTATCGGTACGATTTTGCTTCAGCAGTTCGTTATGATGCGTTCGCAAAAGGAACAGCAAAAGTTCTCATCCGTAGACGGTCAAGCGGCGTCCCAGCAAAAAATGACCATGTTCATTATGACGGGTATGTTCGCTATCTTCTCATTCATGTACAGTTCGGCGTTCTCTATCTACATGATCACGAGCAACATTTTCTCCCTTGTGTCCACTTTGATTATCAATAAATTCGTGGATAAATCTTTGGATAAGCAGGCAGAGGCAGCGGCGAACGAGAGATTAGACAACCGCGGACTGGCAAGAATTGAGGCGGCAAAGAATGCAGGCAAAAATTCCGCACAAGAAAGCCGTGATAAGAAGAATAAAAATTAATTCTAGGAAAGAATTATAGGAGTTTATAATGGAATTTAAAGAATTTACTGGTAAAACGGTGGAAGAGGCCGTTGAAATCGGCTTACAGGAGCTTGGGCTTACAGCTGAACAAGCGGAAATTCGCGTTTTGGAAGAGGGAAAGAAAAAATTATTCGGCGCAGTAAAAGCGCGCGTTGAAATCGCAAAGAAAGAAGAAAGTGTATGCCCTGTTTGCTCCGAAAACGCAACGGACGGCGAGAGAACGGTTGTGTTCTTGGAAGGCTTGTTTAAACTTCTTAACATTACCGCTTGCACCGAACTCGTATCCGAGGGCGATAAAGTAGAAATCAACGTGACGGCGGCAAACACCAACTCGATTATCGGTAAGCACGGCGCGATGCTCGATGCAATCCAAACGCTCGCAGGCGCGGTTGCAAATACGGGCAGGGATGATTACAAGCGCGTCGTCGTAGACTGCGAAAACTACCGCGAAAACCGCGAAGCAACCTTGAACAAGCTTGCGGATAACCTCGCGCAAAAAGCGCTTCGCTTGGGTAAGAAAATTCAGCTTGAGCCTATGAACCCTTACGAGAGAAGAATTATCCACGCGGCGCTTTCCAAAAACGAAGAAGTGTCCACGCAGAGCGAGGGCAAAGAACCCAACCGTTATATCGTGATCATACCTAACAATTTAGAAGACCCCGACGCACCTGCTATCCCTGCGCGCAACGAACGCAATAACCGCAGCAGAAGGGACAACCGCGGCGGCAAGGGCAAGTATAACGACCGCGGCAGAAACGGCAATCGTGGCGGCAATAAAAAGCCTTACAACCGCGATAAGAAGCCTTCTTCCAGCCAAGGCTCTGGCGGCGGAACGAGTTTGAAAAACACCGATTTCTTCGGTATTTTCCTCGGCAACAGCAACAACGAAGAAAAGTAAAAAAAACCTCGGCTTTCGCCGAGGTTTTTTGGTGAAGTTTTTTGCGGTACAAAAAATGATGGCTGTTATTTATATTCCCTCCACTTATCCCAAAGGAGCAATCTTTAGGTTAATTTTTTAATGGAAAAATACAAAGGCGTTCCAAGCCCGTATACCCAAACGCTTTCCGTGATCGCAAGCGTGACTGCAAAGGCGAAATACGCCGTCCATACACTTTGATAATTCCCGTTATTGCCGCATAAGAACACGATCACGAAAGGGATAATCAGTGCGTTAAACAGGACGGGAAAGATGCCGCAAAGGATAAACCGTAAAGGTTCTTTTTTAAGCAATCTGCCTACCATGTACGAGCTTATCGCCGCTAAAAGGGTCGCCAGCGAGCCGATAAACACGTCGTAAATAAAGAACGGCGAAGTCAAATTCGACAGCATGCACCCGATATAGAGCGCAGGCACAGCCTCGGGGAAAAATACGGGTAAAATACAAAGCGCCTCTGCCGGTCGAAATTGCAGAGGGCCGAACGCAAAGGGCGCAAACGCGTAGGTGAGCGCCGCGTATAAAGCGGCAATCACACCCGCGCGGCAGAGCCGCTTCGTGGTGAAGAAACTTTTCATTCGTGATACCTCGGTTTTTTTATATAGAAGTGTTTTCCGAAAACCTTCTACGCATAGTATACTAAAGGAAAAAGCGAAAGTCAAGCGTTTTTTGCCGTTCTTGAGCACCTTTCCCAAAGAAGAGAGGCGATTCCTTCCGAAATGATTTCCGCCATGGTATATACGAGGTTAAGCCGCGTGGTATTCAAAAGGGCGTAGTTGCTTATAGATTTTTCAGCAACTACTCCTATAACGGAAATATCTCCAAGCGCACCCAAGCGCTTATTCGCTCCGGCGCCAGGCTGCAAGGGAACGTCGTTGATTTTCACCAGCCCGATATCCCCTTCGTTTCCCACAGCTGCGTCAATAGCAATCACTTGGCTGTCTTTATGCGTTTCTTTTAAAAAGGTACGCATATAGCGAATCTCTTTGGCGGTCACGGGCGAAGCAAGCGTGCCGTAGACGAATGCCTTTAAACCTTGCGTTTTAAACTTGAGCATAGACCCCGTAATCGGGCCGAGGCTGTCGCCTATCGCTAGGTCGCTGCCGATACAAACGATTACGGGGGGAGCGTTAAGCGCTTCCGTTAAATGCGTACCTGCCCCCCTCGTTTTACTTATTTTAGTTTGTAAAAGCTTGTCTGTTGCCATAGCTACGCCGTCTGCGGCGAGTTTATTATAAATATGAAACGAATACTCCATTACCTAACTCCCAAGCAAGTATAGCCCAAAAAAGCAGGTATAAAACATAAAAAAGAGGAAAAATTTAAACAAACGCTTGAAAAATAAAAAAGATTATGTTATAATGTAGCTATCTAGGAGGTTGCTATACTCATGTTTTATAATTTATGTGCAGGAGCTACGTGGATAACCATTGACATAGCCATAGTACTGGTAATGTTGATTTTTTCGTTTGGGTCCGCAAAAAAAGGCTTTATTACCTGCCTTTTCGGGTTTGTATCCACCATACTTGCCCTGTTTATCGCGGTCACCTTTGCAAAATCTTTTATGAGACTGACGGGCGGATTTTTCGGTATCGAAGAAATGCTGGAAACCAAGTGGGTGGAAACTTTCTCTAAAAAGAACGGCTTTAATGTCGATATTTCCGGACAAAATTTACAAGCGCTTTTAGAAACGCAGAATTTACCGGCAATTTTAGTCACTGCCATACTCAAAAACCATACGGGTACGCTTGCGGCAGGCACGACCCTTGCTATGGTAGTGGGCAGAACGGCGGCGCAATTGTCCGCAACCTTACTTACGGGCATCGCGCTGTATATCGTCGTTAAGCTTTTAATCAAATTATTAAGCGGCATTTTTAATAAAATTGCTAAGAAAATTAAACTGCTTAACACCATCAATAAACTTCTCGGTGCGCTCGTGGGGCTTATTAAGATTACTTTGATTATCAGCTTGATCATCTCTGTTTTGAGCATCTTCCCTTCTTCGGCAAACATGAAAATCTTTAACAATAGCGCGATTCTTTCCTTCTTCTACAACCATAATCCACTTTTTGTAATGCTTGGCTGGTTCTTATAAAAACAACAAAATTACATCAAAATCCTCGCTTCCAAAAAGCGAGGATTTTTTATCCACAACGGGCAATGTTATCCCCAAAAGATAACACGCGCGCTTTTGTCGAAGAGAAAATGATTTTGTCGAAAATAAGTTTATAAACGACTGTATAAAGGATATACAGTCCTTTTTTTGGCAAAATGTGGACAATTACAGGTTGTCCACGAAAAACGCGGTTTTCATGTGGATAACTTTACCCACCGCCGCGCCTAAACCACCGTAAAAGTATGCAAAATTCTTGGGACAACTGCCAAAACCCCGTATTTTCGGTGGATAACTTTTTAAAAATCAATATTTAACGGAAGAATAAATAATCAAAAATAGTGTGGATAAACGAACAAATATTTTTATTTTTTAGGGAAAACCTGCTCTAAAATCGAAAAAATCAATAAAAATTCGCGATTTATCCACAAACATATGTTTTTTTCTTAAAAAGGGTAAAAGTTATCCACAGTTATCCACCGATATACCATGCAGAATATTTGTATAAATGCGTTATCGAATGCCTTGGAAATGCACGTTAATCTCTGCGCGTGTGTGTTCGAGCGCGCTTGTTTGCAGGTCGCGGTAGCGGTGTTTTTCGTACTTGACGAGCCGTTCCCGAACGCCGAACAAATCGCACCCGACCGCCTTGCATTTTTCAAACACCGTTTGGATTTCTCCTTCAAGTTTTTTCTCCGCAATTAAGAAAAATTCTTTCGGGACTTTGCCGGCATCGCTAATTTCTTCAATGGACTGTGCTTTGGATAAATCGGAAATGCCAGCCGTCATAGTCAAGTCGATTTTTAGGGTAAAGGTTTCCTTTTCGTTCGCTTTCAATTTAATTTTTTGTCCGTTTTGTTTGACGGTAAAAGTGCAGGCGGTAGTTTCGTCTTCCACGGAGTAGGATGCCAAGCGGAGCTTGGAAAGGACGGTGCTTAACGCAAAGGTTTCTTCCGCCGTGAGCTTGCCTACCCGTTTCCCGTGCACGAACAGCGCCGTTTCGCCTGCGCTGAACACGGGCTTGTCCTCTTTTTGCTCCGTTTGACCGCCGTTTTGGCTTTGACTGTCTTGGGATTGACCGCTTTGAGGCGTTTCGCCCACTTGCTCTTGCTGGGGCTCTTTTTTGAGAATGGGCAATCTTCCGCTTTTGCTTTCGCTAAAATATCCGATGGAAAATTCGCGCAAGGTAGAGGGGAGCACCGTTCCCACCCGTTCCGCGTGTGCGGAGAGTACCTTTTGCATGGCGAGCGAGCTGGACGAATCCACGAGCGCGGCGGTATTGAGTAAATCCTTGGCGTACCCGTCGCAGGCGGCGATAAGGCAGTTGTCCGTCAAATACTCGTCCCGAAGAAAGAAATCCAGCGCCTCAAAGACGTTCTCTTTTGCGGCGTTCTCGCCGAGGATAATCAAATTACAAAACACAAGCTTTGGATACCAGCCCGTTTTGGCGTTAATTTCCTCAAATGCGTCGCTCACCGTCTTGCCGCGGCTGACAATTTGCACGGCTTCGGTGTTTTTGCCTTGTTTAGAGGCTTGGGGTATAGCGATTTGCGAAGTTAAAATAAAGGTATCGTCCTCTTTATCAATGCCTGCGGCGATGACGATCGCCGTTTTTTGCACGTCGATAAGCCCAAAACCGTTGGAAAAGAAGAAAAACGCCAAAAATACGACCAAAATGACGTAATACCGAATGGTATTCTTTACGTGAACATTATGCATGCTTGTTCTCCTTTTTGGGTAGTAGTAAACAAAATAAAGGCAGTATGTCCGCAACGAGAATAAAAACCAAATACAATTTACCGCTAATCACGCCGTAAAAGGCATTGTAGCGCTTGTTATTAAAGAACACGAACACGAATGCGCCGATATTCAAAACGGCAGAAAACAACGCCCGTCTTCTCGTACCAACCGTACGGCAAACGAAATCCACGCTGTAGTGCAGGGGCAGGCAGGTGGTAAAAAGCAGGACGACGGTAAGCAGGTACACGAAAATCAAGTCCGCGCGCCCGATTACAGAGAGCGCAGGGAAGTATTGCGCGATTTTGGAAAAGGCGTAGTGTTCCCTTGGCGCAATTGAGGAATAAATCCCGAAGAAAACGGCAAGAAAGATAAGGGTAATCCCTGCGCCCACCCCATAGCCTGCCATAATTTTCGTCCCATCCCCTTTTTGGTATCGAAGATTGCCGATAAAAGGTAAAAGAAGTACGGCGTCTGAAAAATGCGGAGAAGTGTGTTTGAACGCGGACATGGTAGAGCCGAATTGCTCTCCAAACACGGGTAAAAGGTGGGTAAAATCCGCTTCGCCCAGCGACATGAACAGGATTGCCGAGAAGGGGAGCACGAACAAAAACAGGCAAATATCCCCTACCCGTCCCAAAGTTTTCAAACCCCTCGTGCAAACGAACGCGCTAAACACGAAGAAGACGGCGAAGGAAAAGGTGGTCGGCGAGGTGTCGTAAAACGCCGCGTACACAAATTTTTCTAAATCCAAAAGGGGCAAAACCGCCGCAAAAAGATAATACAGCGCGAAGAGAATATACACTGCGCCAGCCCCCTTGCCCAGCCATTCGTTCAAGCGTTCAAACAAGGTTTTTTCCGAGCGTGAGCAGGCGTAAACGAGGGCAAACAGCACCCCTGCCTGCAAGATAAAATGCAACAGCGCAGGGAGCAGGATATCCCCTGCCGCATCCTTTGCGAGCAGGGACGGGGTTTCTAAAAATTTAGCGGCAGGCAATAAAAACGCCGCGATAAACGCGATTTGGCGCGCGTAAACGGAGTCGTTGTTCGGCGCGAGGAAAGGTGTGGTATTCATGCGTAATCTCCTTATGGATTGCCGCGCGGTAAGCGCAGACGGGTTTTATTATCCGAATCCAAGGTCTTGGGTCGGGTTTTTAAGCTAAATAGATCGTATTTTACCACGGTATCTCGTAAATCTTTTGCCACAAGCGGAGAAAAGGGGGCAAGCAGGGGCGAGCCGAACGCATCCGCCGACAGTAAATAACAAAGCAGGAAGGCAATCAACAGCACGATCCCGAAAGGACCGATACTCCCTGCGGCGATCAGGAAAATCCAACGCAAAATACTGCCCGTTTCTACGAAATTAGGCACGGTGTAAAGGCAAATCCCCGAAAACGCAACGATGATGATCGCGGGCGTGGATAAAAAGCCTGCCGATACCGCCGTTTCCCCCAATACAAGCGCCCCGACGACGGATAAGGACATACCCACGTATTTTGGCATACGGATACTCGCCTCTTTTAAAACCTCTAATAAAAAGAGCACCACGAACATTTCAAGGCTGGGGGATAGAGGGAGTTCCCGAATACTGCTTGCTATCGTCAAGGTTAATCCAAGGGGCAAAAGCTGTATCTTAAAAATTTGCGCCGAAACGTAAAAGGCAGGCAGCAGTAGCGCGACGAACAGCGCAAAAAACCGCAAAAAACGAAAAACCGTCGCCGTAAACGGGGAGATAAAATAGTCCTCGCTGCTTTGTAAATCCTCGGCAAGCAAAAAAGGCAAAGTTAAAGCGATGGGAGAGCCGTCCACCAAGACTCCCACGCGCCCCTCGCAGAGCTTGGCGGCAAAAATGTCGGGTTTTTCCGTTTTACCTATGCTATGAAAAATGGAGTGCTTGCGAGGCGCTAAAAAAGCGGAGATATAAGACGAATCGGGGGTGAAATCGATTTGTATTCTCTTTAAATCCTCTAACACGCGCGATTTCACGTCCTCGTTCACGATACCGTCCAGCCAACACACCTCGACTAAGGTGTCCGACTGTTTGCCCACGCGCACGCTTTGAAAACGCAAATTTGGGGTTTTCAAGCGCTTTCTAACTAAGGACATATTCGTCTTGATATCCTCAATAAAGCCCTCTCTCGGCCCTTTCACGGCGATATCGGTAGGGGGTTCCATAATCGCGCGCACGGGCAATAGTTTTGCCCCGACGATAAGCCCCCCTTTCACACCGTCGACAAGCAAAAGGGAGTTCCCGTCCAGCACTTCCTTGACGATATCCTGCAGGCTGTTCATTTTCTTAAGCTCGGGGAAAAGGGTGGCTTTTTGGACGATTTCCAAAGTATTCGCGGACATGCCTCCCTCGTTTTTCAAAGAAAGGCGGGATATGGGGCGCGCGATAAGGTCGCCGAGCAGTTGCTTGTTCACCATACCGTCGGCGTATACGACGGCGCAGGAAACGCCGTCCGCCGTTTCAAATTCATAGCTTAAAATATCCTCGGACGGAAGTAATTTTTTCAATTGCGTTAGATTTTTTTGTAAAACATTCGATAAAGTATTCACAAAAACAGCGTGGGCGTTTGGATAGAAAAATATTCTTGACATTTACGCACGGAGATGGTATACTTATAGCATGAAAGAAGTCCAACTTAACGAAAACGAAGTTTTAGAAGATATGCTTTTAAACGGGCTGAAAATCGTGCAAGATACCCGTTTGTACCGCTTTACTTCCGATTCCGTGCTCTTATCCCGTTTTGCAAAACCCAAAAAGGGGGATAAAGTGGCGGATTTTTGCGCAGGGAGCGGTATCGTAGCGTTTCATTTTTACGCTTTGCATAAAGAGAAGTTCCCCGATATGCCCTTTACCTTGTTTGAATTGCAAGAGGAGCTTGTCGCCCTCTCGAAAAAGACGGCGGAGTATAACGGGTTTACAAACTTTGCGTTTGAGCAGGGCAGATTGCAGGATATTGCAAAAACGTACAACGAGAAATTTTCCCTCGTGCTTTGCAATCCTCCCTACGAGCGAGGCGGTTTGGATAACGACGAGTATCAAAAAGCCATTTGCCGAAAGGAGATTACAATCACCCTTAAAGAGATTGCCCGTGCGGCGAGTTTCGCCTTAAAATTCGGCGGAAGACTTTGTATGTTGCATCGCGCGGATCGCTTGGCGGAGGTGTGCTACACCTTAAAAGAGTGTGGGTTGGAAGTCAAAAAAGTGCAATTCGTGGGGGGCAGGTACGGATCAAAACCCTATCTTATCATGGTAGAGGCGGTCAAAGGCGGTAAGCCGCATACAGAAATTTTAGAAACGGTTTGGAATAGTCATGATTAGTTTTGTAGCAACGCCGATCGGCAATTTAAAAGATATTACACTTCGCGCCTTGGAAACGCTCAAAGAGGCGGACGTGATTTTTTGTGAGGATACACGGCATACGATTAAACTCCTCAACGCCTATGAAATCAAAAAGCCCCTCTACGCTTGTCATAAATTCAACGAAGCGGAGGCGGCGCAAAAGATTTTAGAGGCGTCAAGGCGCGGTGAAAAGGTAGCGGTGGTGTCGGACGCAGGGACGCCCGTGGTGTCCGATCCCGGCAATACTGTATGTAAAATTTTACGCGAGAATAACGAACCGTATACCCTCATTCCCGGAGCGTGCGCGTTTGTGGCAGCGCTGGTTTTGTCCGCATTACCGGCAGGCAGGTTTGCGTTTATCGGCTTTTTACCTGAAAAGAACGGAGAGAAAAAGGCGGTTTTGGAGAGATACAAAGACAGCGATTTGACCCTTTGTTTCCATAGCGCGCCCCAAGACGTGGATAAGGACATCAAGGCGATGTACGAGGTGTTTGGCGATCGCCCTGCCGCGGCGGTGAGAGAAATTACCAAGCTCCACGAGGAAACGGTGAATTTCACCTTAAAAGAGGGGCTTGCAGGGGAAAAGCGCGGCGAATACGTCCTTGTCGTGGGCGGCGCGGAAGAAAAGGAAAGTCCGTTGAACGCGCTTTCGGAAATTGAACATATCCGCCATTATATGTTGGCTGGCTTGGATAAAAAAGAGGCGTTAAAGCGCGCGGCGAAGGATAGAGGGGTTTCTAAATCCGAATTGTATCCTTTTTCCATTGATTTATAATTTTCTTATCTATTATATATAATATAAGGAAGGAGAAAAAACATGTACGAATATTATTTGATATTTTTGGTGCTTATTTTAGCTTGTGCAATTTTCGCAGGTAGAGCAAGCGCAAAGGTAAATTCCGCATTCAAAGCATACGGGGCAATCCCTACCGCTTCTCGTATGACGGGGTATGACACGGCGCAAAGATTACTCCGTGCAAACGGTGTTCGTGATATTTCTATCGGCAGAGTGAAAGGTACGCTCTCCGATCACTACCACCCCACGAAAAAGGTGGTCAACCTCTCCGAAAGCGTGTACGGCAACACTTCGGTGGCGGCTGTGGCGGTTGCGGCACACGAGGTAGGACACGTTATGCAAAAAAAGAGCGGATATTTGCCCTATAAACTCCGCGCGGTGCTTGTGCCCTTGACGAATATCGGCAGCAGGCTGGCTTTGCCTCTCGTTTTTATCGGGTTTCTTTTAGATGCGTTCGTATACGGTATGCAGGGCGCGACGACGGGGTATTACCTTGCGATGTTCGGCGTGGTATTGTACGGACTTTCGACGGTGTTTGCGCTCGTCACCCTGCCCGTAGAGTTAAACGCAAGCAAGCGCGCGAAAACCATGCTCATCGAAGAGGGGATTTTAACGGAGCGCGAGCTTCCCTATGCGGATAAAATGTTGGATGCGGCTGCATCCACCTATCTTGCTTCCCTTTTGACTTCGCTTGTGTATTTCCTGCGGTTCGCCGTTTGGGTGCTTATCCTGTTCGGGAATAGAAGAAAGAGGGACTAATCATGGCAAAAAGCATACTTTCGGGTATTGTGGGCTGGATTTTGGCGATTGCAATTTGGCTTGGCGGTTTGGCGCTGCCCCAGCTTTTACCCAAAGGCACGAGATACAGCGGTACGCGCGGTTTGTGGATAGAAAGGGAAGTGCAAACGGTGGCGCATAGAGGGCTGTCGGGTTTGACTTTGGAAAATACCGTGCAAGCATTTGAACTGGCAGGGCAAAGCGAGCATTACGGTATCGAGGCGGACGTGCGCGTGACGGCGGACGGGCGGTATATTATTTTCCACGACAGTGATTTGGAAAGAATTGCAGGTTTGGATATCGAAATTGAGAAAACGGACTACGATACCTTGCGCGCCTTGCGGTTTAAAGACCCATATGCCGATACCGACGAAGAGTTTTATTTACCGTCCTTGGAAGAGTATATTGAAATTTGTGTGCGCTATGACAAGCAATCGGTGTTAGAACTGAAAGGGGATATGACCTTGGAAGAAGTTTGCGGTGTCGTTGCGGTAATTCAAGGGTACGGATGGTTTGAAAGAACGACGTTTATTTCCTTTTCCGCAGAAAACTTGCTCCGTTTAAAAGAGGGATATCCTACGGCAAGCGCGCAATATATCATAGAAGAATGGACGGACGAGAATGTTAATTTTATGATAGAAAACCAAATCGATGCCGATTTGCGGTGGGATTTGGTGAAAAGCCGAAGAGTGAAGCAATTACATAACGCAGGCTTGCAGGTGAATTGCTGGACGGTGGACGGACAGCTTTGCGCAGCGGCAATGGTCATGTGCGGTGTAGATTTTATCACGACGAATATATTAGTATAAAAAAAGCGGTGCTTTTGCACCGCTTTTTAAGTGAAGTTTTGCTTATGTATTAGTATTTATAGTAGTTTACTTGGGGGCTATAGGAAGACTCGCCTTCAACGGGGTGAATTGTCGTATGTCTAGCTCGCCATCTTCTCACTACAACAGGAAGCCACAAAGAATAAATACCGAGGGTGATTACAGTGAGGAGAAGCCATTTAAAGTAATTCAAAAGGAAATTCAAGGCGGAAGCTTTAAATTTCAATCTATAACCGCCAAGGATGGTGTGTTTTGCGTCCCATTTCATAAAGATAATCACGCACCATGCGGAGGCGATAATACAACATACGACCAGCACGATGATACTAATCACGTTTTCCGCGCCGAGAGTGAGCATAACCGCCGCAGCGATGCCGCCCATGAGCGCTATTATGAGAAGTTCTAAAAAGCCGACGCCGATGTAGTTCCATACGGTTCCGTCAAAATCAGAAGCAGCGCCGTTATCCATAGAGGGGTTGTATTTGTTCTTTTTTGACATAGTTCTTTATCTCCTTTACGTGAGGGTTAATTTTATAATCCTATTATATAATATAAAGGGGATTTTGTCAATAAAAAATACGAAATTAAAAAAAATAAATAAGAGCTCCGAAAGATCGAAGCTCTTGTTTATACAATTCGCTATGTAATTAGTAGGTGTAGAAGGTAACCTTAGGCTGGTTGTAAGAAACTTCGGTAACAAAGTCTTCAGCCGTCGTATGTTTAGCTCTCCACTGCTTAACTTTGATGGGAAGCCACAATGCGTAGATACCAACGGTGATAACGGAAAGGAAGATCCACTTAAGGATGTTGAAGAAAAGACCCAATGCGGATGCTTTAAACTTCATTCTGTAACCGCTAACGATGGTGTGCTTAGCTTTCCATTTAAGCTTGATGATACGAGCCCAGCAAAGACCGATTGCTGCACATACACCGAGAATTGCGATGCCTGCAACACCTTCAAGAGCCGTGAATGCAACATAACCGATACCGCCCATAATAGCGATAGCGAGGAGCTGCAAGATACCCTTGCCGATGCGACCGCGCAATTTGCCGTCAAACTTGGAAACAACTTTGTCCGCAGCTTGACTCTTCTTGAGCATTTTTTTGCTCATCTTCTTAACTTTTGCCATGATTTTGCCTCCTTTACCCCTGTCGCTTGCGCGAAAAGCGTAATACTTAATTTTTATGGTAAAATTATTATACTACATATTTTTTGCTTTGTCAATAAAAGTTGCGAAAAAAAAGTCAAAAAAATGTAAAAATTTTTAATTTTTTTTATTCAATATATCTAAAAATGTAAAAGAGGAGAAATTCGGCAAATATTTTTCCCTATAATCGCTTAAAATTATTGACGAAAGAAAAAAAGTGTGCTAAAATGTTATTTGGACAAGAACGGATTGACGAACTTCCGTTTTAAAAACACAGTCTAAAAAATATTTTTTTCATATATTGGAGGAACTTTCATTATGGCAAACGTAAAAGTTGCAATCAACGGCTTTGGCCGTATCGGTCGTCTTGCTTTTAGACAGATGTTCGGCGCAGAAGGCTACGAAGTAGTTGCTATCAACGACCTCACCAGCCCTTCCATGCTCGCTCACCTTTTGAAGTACGATTCCGCACAGGGCAGATACGCTCTTGCTGATACCGTATCCGCAGACGAAGCGGCTAGCACCATCACCGTAGACGGCAAGACCATTAAAATCTACGCTGAAAAAGACGCAGCAAACTGCCCTTGGGCTGAACTTGACGTAGACGTAGTACTTGAATGTACTGGTTTCTATACGTCCAAGGCGAAGTCCGAAGCGCACATCAAAGCTGGCGCAAAGAAAGTTGTTATCTCTGCTCCTGCAGGCAACGACCTTCCTACCATCGTTTACAGCGTAAACGAAAA
>JAFVTA010000087.1 GCA_017503525.1 Clostridia bacterium
ACGCCTGCAACGCAAGCAATCAACATGCAGTTGCCTAAGCAAGCGCCCATTAACGTACACGTACCCACGCCTGCAACGCAAGCAATTAATATGCAGTTGCCTAAGCAAGCGCCTATTAACGTAAATGTACCTGCGCCTGCGGCTCAACCCATCAACATTCAGATGCCTGAGCAACGCGCAACGCATCCTATCAGCGTAAATATGCCTGGCAATGCGCAACCTATTATGGTAAACGTTCCTGAACAGAAGACTCCTGCTATCAACGTACATATGCCCGAACAAAAAGGTGGATTGTCGTTAGATCAACTTGCTCCTATCAGTTTGTTGCACTTGGAAAATGACAATGTTCAAAGCGAACCGGAGAGCCAACCTACGCCTCCTGTTGAACCCAAGGCACCTGAACAACCTGCTCCTCAAATTGTATGTCCGTTTGCAAACAAAGAGGAAGTAAAGGAAGAGCCTGTTGAAGCGAAAGAGGAAGTAAAGGAAGAGCCTGTTGAAGCGAAAGAGGAAGTAAAAGAACAACCTGTTGAAACGAAGGAAGAACCAGTTGAGGTAAAAGAAGAAATAAAACCTATGGTTGTACCTGTAGTAGCTCCTGTTGTTGAAAAGGAAGAAGAGAAAAAGGACGAGGAAGAAGAACGTTCTTGGCAGCTTCGTTGCCCTGCTTGCTCTAAGTTGGTTAAGACGAAGGTAGGATCCAAATATCACCGTTGCCCTTGCTGCGGTAAGGTATTCTATCTTGAAAGAAAGTTTAAAAACATTCTCGACGAGTAAGATTTACGAGTTTGTTTAAAACAGTGGTTTAGCAAAAGCGACCCTTAAAAGCGGAAGGGCTTTTAAGGGTCGTTTCTATAACGGCACAATACTGTCGGTTAAGGAGAATAAGAAAAGTTATGGCAAAAGAAACGCAATTCGTAGAACAAATCGCAAACATCGATGAAAACTTTCCGCAATGGTATACGGACGTCGTGCTGAAAACCAAGCTGGTGGATTATGGTCCTGTAAAGGGGACGATGGTCATTCGGCCGTACGGTTATGCCGTGTGGGAAAATATTCAAAAGGAAATGAACGCTCGTTTCCATAAACGCGGCGTAGAAAACGCGTACTTCCCTTTACTCATTCCAATGAGCTATTTTACCAAAGAGGCGGAGCACGTAGAGGGTTTCGCGCCCGAAGTGGCGGTCGTCACGCACGCAGGCGGTGAAGAACTTGCCGAACCCTTGGCAATCCGCCCTACGTCCGAAACGATTATCGGCACGATGATGTCCAAGTGGGTACAATCCTATCGTGATTTGCCCTTAAAAATCAATCAATGGTGCAACGTTATGCGTTGGGAAAAAACCACCCGTCCTTTCCTTCGTACCAGCGAATTCCTTTGGCAGGAAGGCCATACGGCACACGCGTCCGAGGAAGAGGCAAAGGACGAAACGATGGCAATGCTTGAAATTTATAAGGAGTTTGCGGAAAACTGTCTTGCAATACCCGTTTTAACGGGCAGAAAGACGGAAAAGGAACGCTTTGCAGGCGCGGTCGCTACCTACACGATGGAAGCGATGATGCACGACGGCAAGAGCTTGCAGGCAGGTACTTCCCATTACCTTGGGCAAAACTTCTCCACGGCATTTGATATCAAATACCTTGGGAACGAAGGGGTATTGCAAACGGCGTATACCACCTCTTGGGGTGTATCTACCCGTTTAATCGGCGCAATCATCATGACCCATGGCGACGAGCGCGGCTTGGTATTCCCTCCCGTCGTAGCCCCCATTCAATGCGTAATCGTGCCCATCGCAGCAAGAAAGCCCGGTGTGGTTGAAGCGTGTGAGGCGCTTAAAACCCAGCTTGAAAATGCCGGTATCCGCGTGACGCTGGATAACTCGGATAACAGTCCCGGTTGGAAATTCAACGAATGGGAAATGAAGGGCGTACCCGTACGTATCGAGCTTGGCCCTCGCGATATTGAGGCAGGAAAAATGCTTTGCGCAAGGAGAGATACGCTTGAGAAAGTGGAAATGCCTCTTGAAAGCGCAGTAGACGGGGTGAAGGCGTTGCTTGACTCCGTGCAGAAGGGCTTGTTGGAGAAGGCAAGAAAGCATCGTGACGAGCGTATCGTTTACGCGGACGATATAGCAGGTATTCTTGCAGGCGTTGAGGCAGGCAACTTTGTCAAGGCGGGCTGGTGCGGCTGCCGCGAATGCGAAGATAAAGTGAAGGAAGAAACGGGTGCAACTTCGCGCGTATTTGCCGAAGGCGAAAGCGCAGAAACTTGCGCAATCTGCGGCAAAAAGGCCGAACACGTTATTGTTTTCGCAAGAGCATACTAAATTAATTTTACAAATAAAAACGGGCGCTGTGCGCTCGTTTTTTTGCATTCAATTCGTACATGGTATCCTCCTTTCTTCATTTTTAGATAAAAAAAGGGCTAAAAAATCCTTTTTCTCTACGCGCGCATATAAATAATGTAGGAAAATTGCTATTCCTACTTGACGAAAATTAAAAAAAATGCTATTATAGTAACATGGAGAATGTTAGCATAATCAACGAAACAATTGCAAAAAATCTCATTTATTACCGTAAGGCGGCAGGACTTACCCAAGCCGAGCTTGCCGAAAAAATCAATTATTCGGATAAATCGGTGTCTAAATGGGAGTCGGGCAACGGCGTACCTGATATATATACGCTTATGCAGCTTGCCGATTTATACGGGGTGACCGTCAATGCGTTCGTAGGCGAGGATACCCCCGTACAGCATAAGAAGAAAGTGCGCGGCTTGCATCTTTTGATTATGCTCTTGTCCAGCGGTATCGTTTGGCTTGTTGCAAGCTGTATTTTCGTTATGCTACAGCTTTTACAGCCGGGTAGGGCTTGGTGGCTGGGTTTTCTGTATGCCGTAGTGGCAAATGCCGTGGTGCTCCTCGTATACGGGGTGCTTTGGAAACATAGAATACTCAATTTTATTTCCATCAGTACGATCATTTGGGTATCGCTGTTATCCGTATACTTAACAGTGCGGATTATAACGGGCAGACTGGGGATAGAAACTACGGGGCTTTGGTGTATATTTTTAATCGGAGTTCCCTTGCAGGTTTTAGAAGTGCTTTGGGCATTCTTCCGTAGCTTGCTTAGAAAACAAAGAAACATCAATAGAAAAAAGGACGAAGAAAAACAAGACTGAGGTCGGATTTATATGCGCTGCATTTATTGCAATCAAAACGAGGCTACAAAGACGTACCAACAATTGAAAAACGGTAAAAATATCGTAGAATATTACTGTATGGAATGCTATCATCGCTTGTTTTTAAGCGACAGTGAAGCGGAGGAGGAATGCGCTCTTTCCGCTTGTCCATATTGCGGAACTTCCCTGGAGGAATTTCAAAAAACGAAACTCGTAGGCTGCGCATACTGCTACAAAATGATGGCATCGGGATTGATACCGGCCGTGTTAAAAATGCAGGGTGAAAGCACGCATAGGGGAAAAATGCCCCCGTTATCCGCTGAGGACGAGGAGTTTTTGGAAAAAGATATTTTTGCAACGCAAATGGAGCGGGGCGTTTACCGCGCGGATGCAGCAAGGCGGGCGCGTTTTGAAAGACAATGCCAAGAGCTGGAGATAGTAAGCGACTACTTGCGTGAACATAAGGATTATGACGGGGCGAACAGTTATGAGGAAAAGCTTTCCAAAATGCGCGCGAAGGGTGACGTGGAGGAGGAGTTCGTATGGAGAAAACGTTAAGCTTTATTCAATCCATTGTCGTTTCCACACGTATTCGTTTGGCAAGGAATTTTGCAGGCTTTCCCTTTCCCTGTAAAATGAGCGATGCGCATGGCGCGGATATAGTCGAGCTTGTTGCCGAAGGGTTAAAACGCATTGACCCGTATGAATATAAGCGCTATGATATTGCAAAATTGAGCGAGAGTGAGGCAAGCGTTTTGCAGGAGCAGTACTTAATCAGCCCTGCGCTTTTGAACCGTTTGGACGGAGGTGCGGCGTTTGTATCCTCGGATAAAGCGGTATCCATTATGGTCAATGAAGAGGATCATCTTCGCGAACAGTACATTTACAAGGGTTTCGACTTGTATAAAGCGTACGAGCGGTTAAGTGCGGTGGACGACGGTCTTTCTTCGGTGTTTGATTTTGCGTTCGACGAGCGGCTGGGGTATCTCACCTCTTGCCCGAGTAATTTGGGTACGGGTATGCGCGCATCAGTCATGCTTTTTTTACCCGGGCTTGTTTGGAGCGGCGAGCTTAAAAAGTATGTAAAGGAATGGCGTAAGCTGGGTATGACAGTACGCGGCGCATTTGGGGAAGGATCGAGCGCAGAAGGATATCTTTACCAAATCAGCAACGAGCGCACTTTGGGCTGGTCGGAACAGGAAATTTTAGAAAAGGTGAGCGAGTTCACGCTCAAACTTTGCGATCTAGAGGATTTAGCGCGAAAGAAAATGCTGGAAACGGAAGAAACGGAAACGCGCGATCGTTGTTTGCGCGCGTATGGTACACTTACGAATTGTGCCGCGTTAAGTTTGGAAGAATTTTTAACTAAAATTGCGGACGTTAGAACGGGTATCGTCTTAAATATCTTAAAAGCGCCAAATCAAAACAAGTTTGACGAGTTCTTAAAGGATATGCGCCCGGCGGCTTTTTGTTTGAATAATAATTTAGAGGGCGAAAGCGAACGTTTTTTCGACGAAGTGCGCGCGGAAACGGTATGCAGCGTACTGCCAAAACTCGTACAGGTAAATAGAAGGGGCTAATAAAATGATGCAACCATTGTCAAATACGACGGACAATTTCAAAAAATCTATTGATATCGCAGGCGCAATAGCCAGCCAAGTTGGGACGAGCTTTATCGGCAGTGAACACTTGATCTACGCCTTCTTATGTCTGCCCGAATGTGAGGCGTGCCATATCCTTGAAGGCGAGGGCGTGCACGAGGATGAATATGGTGCGCTGTTTACCAAGGCGGTAGATAAGCGTTATCAAGCGCAGGGCTTGACCCCTCGTACGCAACAAATTTACGCAAGAGCAATGGCGTTGGCGGAAAAAGCAGAGCTTCCCACAGGTACAGCGCATATGCTCTATGCGATTTTGTGTGCAGGCGATTGCTGTGGTGTGTCTTACTTAAAACGCTTTGCGGATATTGATACGCTTAAGCAAAAAACCTTATCCGCCCTTCGCGCTCTGCAAAATAAAAAGGAGTGGGGGGAAGAGGACGAACCCGGCGGCGGCAGCAATATCCCGTCTAACAATTCTCCTGAAATCAGCCCGGAAGACGAGGCGCTGCAAAAAATGCAAAAAATCCTTGTGGAAAGGATTGAGGATAAGGAAGAGAAAGTGAAAAAATCCGCGCGCAAGGGAGAAAAACTCCCCGATTGCGGTATCGACATGACCGAACGCGCCCGTAAAGGAAAAATGGACCCCGTAATCGGCAGAAAGCAAGAGATTGAAAAGGTCGTGCAGGTACTCTCTCGAAGATTAAAAAACAATCCCGTACTCGTCGGCGAGCCGGGGGTGGGTAAAAGCGCAATCGTGGAAGGCTTGTCCCAGCTGATCGTAAAAGGTCAAGTCCCCGAACAGCTGTATAACAAGCGCGTATTCTCCGTGGATTTACCCGGTATGCTTGCAGGTACGCGCTATCGCGGTGATTTTGAGGAGAAACTCAAAAACCTTTTGGATACCGTTTTAAAGGACGGGGATATTGTGCTCTTTATCGACGAAATCCATACCCTTGTAGGGGCTGGCGGTTCGTCCGAGGGGAGCATGGACGCGGCGAATATCTTAAAACCCATGCTTGCACGTGGGGATTTGCAGGTAATCGGCGCGACGACAATTGAGGAATACCGCAAATATATTGAAAAGGATAGCGCCTTGGAAAGACGTTTCACCCCCGTTTACGTGGAAGAACCGTCCGAAAAGGATACGATAGAGATTATCCGTGGGCTTCGCGGAAAATATGAGGAGCACCACGGTATCGTCATTACGGACGAGGCGATTGAGGCGGCGGTACAGCTTTCCGCGCGCTATATCACCGATCGGTTTTTACCCGATAAGGCAATCGACCTCGTGGACGAGGCGGCGGCGAAAGTGCGTATCGTGGAAGAGGGGGGCAGTTTCGAGCTGAAAGAGGCAGAAAAGGAAATTGTCATTCTCACGGAAGAAGAACAAATGCACCTGCAGGCAGGTAAGCACGCCTTGGCGGCTGAAGCACGAAAAAATAGAATGTACGCCGAGGATAAAAAGCGTGCGTTGGAGCAGGCGCAAGCCCCCAAACGTTTACCTGACGGCAGATACGGTATCGGCAGAGAACATGTTGCCTCTATCGTGAGCGCGAGAATGCGTATTCCGCTTTTAAACATTACGCAAGCGGAAGGCGAAAAGCTCATGCGGCTTGAAGAGGACTTGCATAGAAGAATTATCGGTCAAAACGAGGCGGTCAGCTCGGTGGCGAAAGCCATAAGACGGGCGCGCGCAGG
>JAFVTA010000088.1 GCA_017503525.1 Clostridia bacterium
AGGGAGTTTCCCCGCAAGGGTGTCTTCCAGCTTTTCGCGAGGGTCGGAAGCGCCCGTGATACGCATCGCTTGGTATACGTACGTTCTGCCGCTCAACGGATCGCGGATTGCGCCGCCAAGACAGGTAGCCGCGCCGCCGAACGGTTCGATTTCCGTAGGGTGGTTATGCGTTTCGTTTTTGAACATGACGAGGTACGCCTCTTTCTTTCCGTCGATTTCCGCCTCGATTTGAATGGAACAAGCGTTGATTTCGTCGGAAATATCCAAGTTGTCAAGCTTGCCGTCCTTTTTGAGTTTCTTTGCGGCAATCGTCGCCAAATCCATAAGACAAGGATATTTATCGGGGCGCGCGCCGTTGAGTTCTTGATATAAGTCTTCGTACAAATGGTACGCTTTTTCAATCGCGGGATTTTCCGAGCTAATCTTCATGTTTTTAAGCTCGGTTGCAAAGGTCGTGTGACGGCAATGGTCAGACCAGTAGGTATCGATTACTTTTAATTCCGTTTCCGTCGGGTTGCGCTTTTCGCCCTTGAAATAATCGCGCACGAAAACCAAATCCTGCACGCTCATCGCAAAACCGACCGATTTATGGTAATTTGCAATCTCTTCGTCCGTCATAGCGATAAACCCAGCTACGTCCTGCACGGGTGCGCCCTCTACCGCCGCACGCACGAGCGTATCGGGTTTTTCAAACCCAACCTCTTCGCTTTCAACGGGGTTGACGATATGCTTTTTAATTGCGGCAAGTTCGCTATCCGTCACGCCTTTTACAAGATAAATTCTCGCGCACTTAATCAAAGGACGGGATTTTCTCGTCAAAAGCTGAACGCATTGCGCCGCACTGTCCGCGCGTTGGTCGTACTGTCCCGTGAGGTAGCTAACCGCAAACGCCTTGTAGCCTTCGGGGATTTCCAGCTCTTCCAAGTACACGTTATCTACGGGCGGTTCGGAAAATACCGTACCCATGGATGCGTTTAACTCCTCTTGCGTTAAGCCCTCCACGTCATAGCGGAGCACTAAACGGAAATCTTCCGCGGTAATGTTCAAGAGCGTCTTAATATCCGCCGCCTCTTTTCTTGCCTGCACGTTGTCTTTCTTTTCTACGAAAATTCTATAAATCATACTCTTTATTCCTTTGCGACGTCTTTATACTTAATGCCGATGTCCTTGCGGTAGTACATTCCTTCAAAGGAAATCTTTTCCGCATTGCGATAGGCTTTTTGTCTTGCCTCTTCGATATCCTTGCCCTTAGCGCAAACGCCAAGCACTCTTCCGCCGTCCGTGACGATTTTTCCGTCCGTCTTCTTCGTACCTGCATGGCACAACACGACGTCTTGATCTAAATCCCCGAAGGTGATCTCCTTGCCCTTTTCATATTTTTCGGGATAGCCGCCGCTTGCAAGCACAAGGCACACGCACGCACCGTCCTCCCATTCGATATTTACCTCTTCTAATCGCTCGTCTACGACCGCCTCGAAAATTTCCATGAGGTCGGTTTTAAGCATGGGCAATATCACCTGCGTTTCGGGATCGCCGAAACGGGAATTGTATTCGATGACCTTATACCCTGCCGCCGTTTTCATAAGCCCGAAGTACAGCACCCCTTTAAAGGGTCTGCCTTCTGCATTCATTGCGTACATGGTAGGCAGCATTATTTTTTCATATACCTCTTTCAAGGACTTTTCACCGTAAAAGGGCGCAGGAGAAAACGTACCCATACCGCCCGTATTTAAGCCCTCGTCGTTATCCTTTGCCCGTTTGTGATCACAACTGGTGATCATAGGACACATGGTTTTGCCGTCGGTAAAAGCAAGGCAGGAAACCTCGGGACCGACCAAAAATTCTTCCACGACGACCTTTGCGCCAGCCACGCCGAATTTTTTATCCAGCATCATTTCCTTTAAGCCGTCCTGCGCCTCTTCACGCGTTTTGCAAATCAAAACACCTTTCCCAAGCGCCAAGCCGTCTGCTTTGAGTACGACGGGAATATCGCAGGTATCGATATACGCCTTTGCCTTTTCATAATCGTCAAAGGTTTCGTACGCCGCCGTGGGAATGGAGTACTTTTTCATAAGCTCCTTGGAAAACGCCTTGCTTGCCTCGATAATCGCCGCGTTTTTCCTCGGCCCGAAAGCGCGGTGGCCGCGGCTTTCCAGCTCGTCCACAAGCCCAAGCGCCAAGGGGTCGTCGGGGGTGACTACCGTGAAATCGATATCCCCTTTGCTATCCACCCAGTCGCCTACCGCTTTGATATCGCAATAATCGATATTGACAAGCTCGGCAAGCTCCGCAATCCCTGCGTTGCCCTTCATAGCGTAAATTTTGTCCACCTTGGGCGATTTGGCAAGCGCCTGCACGACTGCATGCTCCCTACCGCCGTTTCCTATGACCAAAACATTCATATCTTTCACTCCAAGATTTTCACAACTCTGCCCGATTTTTGCACCTTGCCTTGGCAAAGGAGTTTAACGCATTCGGGTAGCATTTTGTGTTCTTCTTTTAAAATTCTTTGCTGTAAGCTTTCGGGCGTATCGTCCGCCTCGACAGGTACGGCGCGTTGCATAATAATTGCGCCCCCGTCCACTTCCGCGGAAACGAAATGCACCGTCGCGCCGCTTAACTTAACGCCGTATTCGATTGCTTTTTCGTGCACGTGAATACCGTAATACCCCATACCGCAAAAAGAGGGAATAAGCGAGGGGTGAATATTAATCACTCTATCCTCAAAAGCCTCGATAAATTCCTTGGGTATGACCATAAGCCACCCTGCAAGCACGATATATTCTACGCCTGCCTCTTTTAAACTCTTCGCTATGCGTGCGTAAAACTCGGTTTTACTCTCCGTGTTTTTATCAAAAACGAGAGATTTGATACCGTGTTTTTTCGCGCGGTCAATCGCCCCGATTTCGGGTTTAGAGGCTACCAGGTATTCGATGATACAAAACTGCTCGCGTTCGTTGGCGTCGATTACCGATTGAAAATCCGTTCCGCCGCCCGACGCGAATACCGCTATTTTTTTCATTTTAAGATAACGCCCTTTTGTCCTGCGACCGTTTTACCGAGCAGTACGACTTCTTCGCCCGTTGCTTTAAGCGCAGACATAGCCGCCTCCACGTTTTCGGGCGCAACGCATACGACCATACCGATACCCATGTTAAAGGTATTGTAAATTTGCTCGTCGGTGATTTCCGCACGGCGTTGCATTACTTTGAATACGGGAGGAACTTCGTAAGAGTTTTTATCAATTTCCGCTGCAATCCCTTCAGGTAAAATTCTGGGAATATTCTCGATAAAGCCGCCGCCCGTGATATGCGCAATCCCCTTAACCTCAACTTTCTCAATCAAGGAAAGGATACTCTTAACATAGATACGGGTGGGTTTTAAAAGCACTTCTGCCGCGGTTCCGCCGAGTTCTTCGTCGTACGCTTCCAACGCCGCTTTATCGCTGTCGCCGAAGAGCTTACGAACCAAGGAGTAGCCGTTGGAGTGTACGCCCGTCGATTTCAAACCGATAAGCACGTCGCCTGCGGTGATATTTTTACCGTTGATTACCTTCTTTTTATC
>JAFVTA010000089.1 GCA_017503525.1 Clostridia bacterium
GACTACACCGCCTTCCTCGCTTGCCGAGGGCATAACGAACCCGCCGGGACACATACAAAAAGTGAACGCCGCGCGCTCGGATGCGTGGGAAACCAGCTTATAGTCGGCGGCAGGGAGCTTGGTATACGCCTTACCGTACTGCGCAAAGCCGATTTTGCTTTGCAAATGCTCTATACGCACCCCCACCGCGAAATCCTTTTGACGCATGGCAATTCCACGCCTTAAAAGCATTTCAAAGGTATCGCGCGCGCTGTGGCCGATTGCGAGCACCGCCGCCGAAACGGGAATTTTTTTACCGTTCGCCACCACCGCTTTCACCTTGCCGTCTTGCAAAACGATATCCTCTAAACAAGTATTAAAGAGGACTTCTCCGCCCTTGGAGCGGATATATTCGCGCATATTTTTCACTACGCGCTTTAAGTTGTCACTGCCGATATGGGGCTTGGATAAAAAGAGAATTTCCTCGGGCGCGCCAAAGCGCACGAAAGTTTCCAAAACCTCTCTGTTCAACGGGCTGTGCGTTTGGGTGTTTAGCTTTCCGTCCGAAAAGGTACCTGCGCCCCCTTCGCCGAATTGAATATTGCTGTTCGTGTCCAAAACCCTTTCCGTGAAAAAGCGGTTTATACTTTTTTCGCGCTCGTCCACACTTTTTCCCCGTTCGATTACGAGGGGAGTAATGCCGTAATCAAGAAGGCGCAACGCGCAAAACAGCCCGGCAGGTCCGCTTCCAACCACCAAAACAGGGTCGTTAGGAAGTTTACTTTGTGGGATTTTTTCAAACGCCCGTTCCGTCTTTGGTAAGGGTGTTTTGGAAAACTCAATGGAATAGACGAAACGGATATTGTTTTTATCCCTTGCATCCAAGGACTTTTTCTTGATTGCAAAATGCCCGGCCTTGCCGCCAAGCTTTTTCTCCGCAAGTGCAAGCAGGTCTTTTTCTCCTTTTTCGACGGGCAATTTAATATCCGTTAAGGTAAAAAGCTTACTCATTTAACCCCTCCGCAACGCGCATTGCCGAAGAGAACGCCCATTGCAGGTTAAATCCACCGCACTCCCCGTCGATATCCAGCATTTCCCCTGCGAAATACAATCCCTCCGCCAAACGGCTTTGCAGGTATTCGTCTGTTTCGCTCATGGGGATCCCCCCCTTCGTCACTTGCGCATAATCAAAACCCAGAGTTCCGCAAGCGGTCAAAGGGAAATTCTTAACCAGCTTTGCGATTTGTTTCAAGTCTCCGCCTGCGCGCTTACAAACCGCCCTGCCGATTTGGTTGTTCACTACCCCGAACAGCAGTTCGCTTTCCGCAAGCGCAGGGAAAGCGGTTCGTTTTTGGCATAACGCCTTATAAATTTGCTCTTCATCGTACTTGGGTAGGAAATCAATAGATAATTCGACCTTATTCGAGGGGAGCAGGTGCGCGATGAACGCGGAAAGGCGGAACACGGCATCCCCTGAAATACCATAGTCGGTAAAGAGAATATCGCCTACGAGCGATACCGTTTCACCGTTAAAACGAGCCGTTAAACCTCCGTCCGCCACGCGTATTCCCTTAAGGGATTTGATATACGTAGTATCCGTCTTGATTTGCACGAGCGAGGGATACAAGGGGGTGACCGTATGCCCTACCCCCTGCGCTAATGCGTACGCCGTACCGTCCGTGCCGAAGTTTTTGGCGGCTTTGCCGCCCGTACAAAGCACGACCTTTTTGGCAAAAACTTTCTCGCCGTTATTGTCGGTAAGGATAAATCCCCCCTGTGTTTTTTGTAAATGCGTAATTTGCGCGGAAAGACGGATATCTACCCCCTTTTGCGCGACGGCAAAGCGCAAGGCATCGGTAAGAGCCGAAGCTTGGCGACTTGCAGGGTACACCCTGCCCCTTTCATCTGCACTAAGCAAAACGCCCAGCTTTTCAAAAAAGCCGATAAGGTCTTGCGGCGGATAGCGGCGCACGATTTCTTCCGCGCGGAACGCGTCCACCTTTTGCGTAGCAAAATACGCCGTTTCACACGCCGAAAGGTTGGTGATATTTCCCTGCCCGTTGCCCGTAGCGGAGAGCTTTTTCCCAACGCGGTCGGCGCGTTCAAACAGCGTTATATTCTCATTTTGTAATGCGGCGGCAAGAAAAAGCCCGGATGCTCCACCGCCTATAATCGCTATATTTATTCTTTCCATATTTATATTGTACTCTCTTTTCATTGAAATGTCAATTTTTTTGAAAATTTTTCTCCCCCCGTCGGTTGACTTTTTTATACTTTTGTATTAAAATATAGAATATATTAAAATAATTCATTTCAAAAAGGAGCAGAATGCATGGAAAAGATCCAAGAAATATTCCGCTTAGCCGTAGAATATTGTAAAAACGAACCGTTCCACGCAGGCATACTCGTCGGTATCGGCGCGCTTGCGCTGTTTGCTGTGCTTGGTTTAATCGCAAAAAACAAAATGCACAAGACCGCAAAAAAAGCCGCAAAAGCCGTTGAAGTTGTGCCTGTAGAAGTGCCGCAAGAAGAAATTAAAGAAGAACCCATCGCAGAAGAAGTAAGCCCCAACCCCATTGAAAAAGAGGTTGAAAGCGTACCTGCCCCCGTCCTCGAAGAAGAAATTGTTGCAGAAGAGGTCAAAGCAGAAGAACCCCCTGCTCTTGAAGAAGAGAAACCCACCTTACCTGAGGAGTCCAAGGAGACGAATACAGAGTTAGCTTCCCACAAAGAAAGCGAAACCGAACAAGCGGCAAAATACAGCGGTAAGTGGGTAATTTTCCGTATCGTCACCGAGGATAAATCGGACGAAGAAGAAACATATTTCTTTGAACTGCGCGCTTCCAATGGAGAAAAACTGCTTTCCAGTGAAGAATACACCACGTATAACGGTGCAATCCGCGGTATTCAAACGCATAAGACGAATATCTTAAAAAACAATTTCCGTATCACCCTTTCTAAGAAAGGCGATTACATTTTTAAACTGCTCAGCGGCAAAGGCATGCTCCTTTGCATGGGCGAGCATTACACAACGCGCGCACGCTGCGAAAGCGCAATCGAATCGACAAAACGCTTCGCTAAAACGGCATTCGTAGACGAGATCGTGCAAGACCAAGTGGTAAAAGTTCCCGTCGAG
The DNA here is from genome assembly GCA_017503525.1 of Clostridia bacterium. Taxonomy (GTDB): domain Bacteria; phylum Bacillota; class Clostridia; order Christensenellales; family Borkfalkiaceae; genus Scatosoma. Next base: position 3,116 of record JAFVTA010000089.1, read on the forward strand.
GACGATGAAGCAACACCGATCTTTGGAAGCTTTAACGGCAAATGGGTAATCGATTGCCATATCTCCGACGAGGGCGAAAAGGTGTTCTTCTTCGAGCTGTTCGCCAACAACGGCGAACGCCTGCTTTCCAGCGAAGAATATTCTTCCTATATCGGTGCAGTCAACGGTATTCAAACGCATAAGGCAAATATCGAAAAGGGCAACTTCCGTATTTCCTTGACCAAACACGGCGACTATATTTATAAACTCCTCAACGGCAACGGTCAGCTTTTGTGCCTTGGCGAACACTACAAAACCAAGACCCGTTGCAAAAACGCCGTGGAATCGGTAAAACGGTTTGCCATGAACTCCCCTATCCTCACCGACCCCGAACTCGCGAAATAATCCAACGCATACAAAAAACGCAGGCTCATGCCTGCGTTTTTTTGTTTCATTTTTATCTTGCGCCGCCACCGCCGCCGCCGAAACCGCCACCGCCAAAGCCGCCGAAGCTTCCTCCGCCGCCGCTACGACCCACGAAACTGCCGCCTGCCTTACTTGCCGCTGCCTGCGCGGAACGCACCATGGCGCTAAGCATAGAACGGCGAATGGCATGATCGATCAAAAGATAATCCAGCGTAGTAAGCTGTGTTGCCGAACACCAAGTAGGCGGAGGCAACAAAATTCTCTTGAACTTATTTTCCCATTCGTCCGTCACGCCGAGCACCTGCGCGTATGGGAGTACCTTATAGTACAGCTCGGGATTTTCTTCGAGCATGAATTTGATTTTATCCTCTTCGGTGACTACGATAAATTCCTTAAAACCAAGAATATCGCCAAGTACCGCCTCATATTTCTCCGTACGGGAAAGCGCGCTTTGGGTGATCATACCGCAAGGTAAAGCAAAGATGCAAAGCAAGAGTTTTTCATACCCCGTCATAATATGCTGCACGAACGCCGCACAGAAAACGAGGGTAAACAATCCCGCAACCAGCCATTGCAAGGAAAGGATAGCAAAACGCTTGCCCGTCTTCCATTTAAAGCGGTAATTCTCCGCAAAATACCAAATCACGGCGTTCAAGGCAAGAGGAGCGCAAAAAGCAAGCCCTAACAAGTTCGTATAACCGCCGCCGATACGCTTACTCATAATCAGAGGCACCAAAAGCCCGAATAACGCCCCTACGATTGCGCCTCCGATACAGCCGAACGTCGATTTCGGCTCGTACATGGCAGGGGCATCAGGTACTTGCTTGGTTGCAATTTGCGTAGCTGTGAAAAACTCGCCCTCCAGTTCGGACACTTTGATCTTGTCCCCTTTTTTGAATAAACCGTTGAAGAGGGTAGCCTGATGAACGGGCAATTCTTCGGGGAAATCCTCTATGCACCGAATCAGCATGGGATCGTCCTCGTCGGAAAGATCGATTTTGAGAAACCCTTGGTTGGCAAAATAGTACACCATAGAGGTAATATCCTCGTTATTCACCGTGCCGTCCAGCCATTTCCCCATTTGCAGAGGATCCATTTTATCGGGGGCAGTGATATTGACCACCGTAATCATTTCCCCCTTCTTCTTGGTGAACACGAGAAGAACGAACGCGAACGCTATGCAAGCGATACCGCCAAGAGCAATTTTCCAAATATCTTCCGTAAACATACGGCTTTTCGTATAGTTTTGCAATACGCCGTCGGGCAGGGTAAATTCCAGCGTTAAGCCGCCTGCCACCCGCTCGTCGTACGCACCGCTTTGGGATACTTTCAGCACGGGAGTATACATGGCAATCGTTTTGCCGTCCTCACTTACGCGCGTTTGTACCTCATTATCCGTTTGTGCGCCGAAAATATCGCTATAAATTTGGTATGCGGTAGGTTTTTCGGGCAAATGCACCGTCGCCGTCACCTCATGCAAATCCACCGTCCAGCCAAAACCGATTACGTCGATAATCATGCCTTCGGCGTTGGTTTTTGCCGCCTGCTCCATAACATAGCAAATATCGTACGTCCAAACCTTACCCTGATCCGCATTCCCTTCACAGTTAATGTCGATAAATCCGCTTTGTTCGGGGTTTGCCGCTACGTTATAGCTAAATTTGTCGTTGCCGGCGCAGGTTGCCGTGATATCTTCATATCTTGCTCCGTTGGTAGGCAAGGAACGGTAGAACATAGTAAGTCCTCTGCGTAAAAACTCGACTTGGATACTTTCCTTAACTTCGATTTTTCTATCCTCGCGTACAGTCATATCCACCGTGTAGCGCTGTACCTCAATCCGATCGTTGCTCGCCGCGCTTGCGGTGCGTGCGGACATACCCCCACCGTTTATCATAAACGGAGAGAGAAACAGGAAAATGGCAAGAAGGCACGCCATAAGCGCGCCTCTTGTTTTTATTTTGAAAATAGACTTTTTCATTTTCGTTTTAGAAGGATACCTTTACGTTTTTGCGTTCTTCTTCGCTGTCCAGTTCAAAGTAGGTCATTTTTTCATACCCTTCGCCCATGCGCTTACCTACGATGCAAGCAGGGAAGAGTTGAAGCTTGGTATTAAAGCTCTTAACCACACCGTTGTAATAGCGTCTTGCGCTTTCCAACTCACCCTCGATCCCTTTAAGTTGATTTTGCAAATCAAGGAAGTTAGTGTTCGCTTTCAGTTCGGGATAGCTTTCGGAAACGGCGTTGAAGAAGGTACGAAGGGAAGACGTGAGGTTGTTCGCCGCCGCCGCTTTCTCTTCTACCGTTTTTGCTCCGATAGCGATATTGCGCGCCGCAACCACCTTTTCCAAGGTTTCGCTTTCGTGCTTTGCGTAGCCCTTTACCGTTTCCACGAGGTTGGGGATAAGATCATAACGTTTTTTCAAATACACGTCGATGGTTGCAATACCCTCTTCCGCTTTGTTCTTTAAGCGTACGAACGTGTTGCGCGTTTTAATCCACCAAGAAACGAGTGCGATAGCAAGCACAACGACAAGGATCCCTACGACGATACCGACGATTGCGCCCGTGCTAATTAACAAAGAATTTAACATAGTCTTTTCTCCTTTTTGGGATTGATTATATTCATTATATCACTTCCATATGCAAATGTCAAGGGTTCAAATAAAAAAACGGACTTTTTCGATGCACTCGAAAAAGTCCGTTTCTTTGTTGCAGGTGATTATTCGGCACGTCTGCTCTTGAGCCACAATACGCCGTCCGTGATGATCGGCGAGAGAATGAGCCAAAGAGCCGCAAGCGCGATAATCGAATATACGATAATCGAGCCTGCCGTCCGCGCGCCCGAAAATACCGTGGACACCAAGTTGAAGTTGAACAAACCGAACAAACCCCAGTTGATTGCGCCGACGATAACCAAGATATAGGCAATAATATTCGCAATACGCATAATCTTTTCCCTCCTGCAAGCAGTATGTACTGCCCAGAAGGATTTATGCGTTAATTTTCAAGAAAGCGCAGGATATCCTTTTGCACCTCTTCCTTGCCGATTTCGTTTAAAATTTCATGACGCATATCCCCGTAGAGTTTGGTCTCCACGCTAGTGTATCCAAGGTCTTTGGAAAAGGCTACAAGCTGTTCCCATTTCTTCTTCCCGCCAAGTACAGGATCCGCCTCCCCCGATACAATGAGGGTAGGCAGGGTCGGATTGAACACCTTATACCTCTTTTTCGTATACGAATATTTTAACAGCTTGAACAGGTTTTCAAACCCGTTGCAGGTGAATACGAAACCGCACTTTTTATCGCTGTGAAACGCCTCTACCACACTTCTGTCGCGCGTGAGCCACGCGCCTTCGCCCTCGCCCTTGAAGTTCTTATCTCCATTGCCCGTGGAAAGAAAGGCCAAAAGCTTACTTCTATGTCTGCCCCCTCTAAAAAGGCGCACGCATTTTTCCATAGCAATCCCCATGCCGGCAAGCGGATTTTTACAAGGCGAACCGCTTAAAATCAGCTTATCAATTTCCAAATCGTGTTCTTGGATATAGCACCTCGCCACCATAGACCCCATACTATGCCCAAACAGAGCGATAGGCAGGTTGGGATACTGCGATTTGAGATATTTGGTCACTTCCACCCCGTCTTCTACGATGGCGTTTGCGCTCAAATCCCCAAACCAGCCGTAATCGTCAGCTGTCAGCACGCTGTCGCCGTGCCCTCTATGATCGTGACAAGCCGCAATATAGCCGTTTTCCGCTAAAAAGCGCATAAACGGCTCGTACCGTTTCTTGTACTCGACCATGCCGTGCAGAATTTGCACGATTCCCTTGGGGGAATCGGGTATAAACAGTATCCCTTGCAGGGGCAAACTGTCGTATGAGGAAATCACTGTAAATTCTTTTATCGTCATAATTTACTCCGTACGAAGCGCAACAACGGGGTCTTTCTTTGCGGCTGCTTTCGCGGGAATTAAACCGCTAATCAAGGTCAGCGTGACACTGATAACAACCATGATAATCGCCGAAGATACGGGCAAATTCGCAAGCGTTGCGATCCCCGTCAAGTACCCCAGTAAAGCGTTGATACCGATGGACAGCAAATACGTGACCGCCACGCCGAACACACCCGAGGCAAGCCCGATAATAAAGGTTTCCGCATTGAAAAGGTTTTTAATATCCCGCTTTCTCGCGCCGAGAGAGCGGAGTACGCCGATTTCCTTAACGCGCTCAACAACCGAAACGTAGGTGATGATACCGATCATTACAGAGGAAACCACAAGGGATATTGCCGTAAACGCTACGAGCACGTAAGTGATCGCGTCCAAAATCGTTTCGACCATGGACATCATCATGCCTACCGTGTCGGTATATTTCACCTGTTCATCTACGCTGTGGGTATCATTCCAAGCATCAAGGTGAGAAAGGATACTCTCTTTCGCATCAAAGTTGCGCGCGTAGATATAAATACCGCTTACCGTCTTCAATGCGCCGACCGAACGAAGCGCCGTATCGCCGTAGAGGAAATACCAAGATTTAAGCTGTTCTAAAATGGGGTTGACGGATGCGCCGTCCTCATCGTCCCCTTTTGCCATGGATTCGCCCGACATGTAGTTATCTTTCAAAGTTGACGCTGCGCGTTTAAAATATTGCAGGTTATCCACGTTGGTTAGGAATTCCCCGAACGCTCTAGAAGCTTGTGCATATTCGGGCGTATTCTTATCCAACTTAGACATGAGCTGGAATATCGCGTTAAATTCCTGTACCTTAACCGATTGAATTTTAAGGAAGTTTGCAATAGAGGAATTCGTATTCTTTTCCAAAAACTCATGATACAGCTGCTCGGTGAAATACAATCCGCCATTGCCCAAACAGCCGTAGTTCAAACCCTCTTTCAAACGAAGCACGCCCGTAATGGTAATCTCCGTACCGTTATCTTCGCCGATATTCAGCTCGGTACGTCTTCCCGCATAATCGTACGCATACGTGCCCATGGGATCGCTCGATTTGGTATACACCGCATCGTTGC
>JAFVTA010000090.1 GCA_017503525.1 Clostridia bacterium
GTGGTCTTGAAGGATGTGACCTTCACCGGGAATGTAGGCCGTACGTTCTTGCTTGTTGGTAAGAGGCACACGTGCGATCTTACGCATAGCGGAGTTAGGCTTCTTAGGAGAAGTCGTGGTGACGGACAAACATACGCCGCGCTTTTGAGGACAGTTATCCAAAATAGGACTCTTGGACTTGTACGTGATACGTTCTCTGCCCTTTTTGATGAGCTGGTTAATAGTAGGCATGTTTTGACCTCCTTGTAAAAATTTTGGAATATATCTCCTCGAAACTGCCCTTATCGCAATTTCAAAGAAATCGAATTTGAGTATCGCTTGTCCTGCCGTTTACGGCTAGAGGGCATAGTAAGCCCAAAGCGACAACATTAACATTCTACCACCAAAGTCCGTCTTTGTCAAACGTTTGAACGAACTTTTTTTAAAGATTTTACCAAAAAATATGAAAAACCTGCGAAAAAGCTGATTTTTTCGCAGGTTTTAACTCTTTTTATAAGCTTTCAAGCTGTGCTACGCACTTCGCTTTCATGTCTTGGTACTTTTTCACCTTTTCTTTTTCCGCATCAACCAGTTTTGCAGGTGCTTTGTTTACAAAGCTGGGATTATTGAGTTTCCCTTCCGCTCTTGCGATTTCGCTGTCGATACGCTCGATTTCCGCAGACAATCTCGCCTTTTCCTTTTCGATATCGACAAGCTCGCCCAAAGGTACGTAGATTTGCGCAATCTCCGTCACCGAAGATACCGTTTTGCCAAGTTCGCTGGCATTATCCACGAAATTCAACGCGCTTGCACCCGACAATTTCATGATGCAATCCTTGTTCACCTGTACCAAACGCTTGCTTTCCGTGACGATATTAAGTTCCACTTTCTTGGAAGGAGGGCAATCCGCATCCTTCTTCATTGCGCGGACAGCCTTGATAATTTCCATAACCCCTTCAAAGGCTTTCGCTTCTTTTCTATACGCCATCTTCGCGTTATATCTGGGGAAGTTGGAAACCATGATACTGCCCTTGGTTGCAGGCAGGTTGGCATAAATTTCTTCCGTGACGAAAGGAATGAAGGGATGCAACAGTTTGAGCGCGTTTTCCAAAACGAAACACAGCACCGCAAGCGCATCCGCCTTTCTCCCCTCGTCCTCGCCGTATAAAGCGGGTTTGGAAAGTTCGATATACCAGTCGCAGAAGTCGTCCCAAACAAAGCCCGTCACAAGGTCGCTGGCTACGCCCATTTCATATTTATTAAGATTGGTAGTCACTTCGCGAATGCAAGTTTGGAGCTTAGAAATAATCCACTTGTCCGCAGGTGCAAGCTTGACTTCGCTGATATCGGGGATTTTCTTCCCTTCCGCGTTCATCAGTACGAAACGCGCCGCGTTCCAAAGCTTGTTGATAAAGTTTCTGCACGATTCCACCTTCGCGTCCGAATAACGGGTATCGTTGCCGGGTGCAACGCCCGTGAGCAAGGAAAGACGGAGAGAGTCCGCGCCGTACTTTTCGATAACTTCCAAAGGATCGATACCGTTACCGAGGGATTTACTCATTTTTCTGCCCTGCTCATCGCGGATAATACCGTGAATGAGTACGTCGTGGAAAGGTACTTTGCCCGTATGCTCGATACCGGAGAAAATCATTCTTGCAACCCAGAAGAAGATAATATCGTAGCCCGTGACGAGTACGTCGGTGGGATAGAAATACTTATAATCTTCCGTTTCTTCGGGGAATCCAAGCGTAGAGAAAGGCCAAAGCGCGGAAGAGAACCACGTATCCAAAACGTCTTCGTCCTGACGAAGATGCGCGCCGCCGCATTTAGGGCAAACGGTGGGGTCTTCCTTTGCACAAATCACTTCGCCGCAATCGCTGCAATACCATACGGGAATACGGTGCCCCCA
>JAFVTA010000091.1 GCA_017503525.1 Clostridia bacterium
AGCAGGGTCGAGTTCACCGATACATCCCACTTCTTTCCCGTCCAAAAGCACGGTAGCCGAAACGCCAGGGTGCAAGTAGGTTTTCTTTGCTCTTTCAAAGGTGAAAGGCAAATGGAAAACTTCCGCGATACGCTCTATTGCCCCCTTCATATCGAAGAAATCGTTTTTACCCCCCCAAATACCGAGGACGAGGTGTTTTCTTTCGTCGGGCTGTTCGCTTGCCAGAGTATTACGGGGGAAGTAGGTGTTCGCCACCTCGAACTGTCTGCCCTCGTCGTTGCCTCTTCTAATGTTGCGCACGGCGTTCATAAGCATGGACGGCACAAGGAAGGTACGCATAATGGACAGCTCTTCACTGATAGGGTTGAGAATACGAACGGCATTTCTTTCCGTTGCGTTTTCTTCTAGCTTCATTAAATCCAAATCCTTAGGGGAATAGAAGGAATAGTTATACGCCTCGGAGAACCCTTGCGTGCGCAAAAGATTTTTAAGGTGCAGTTCCTTCTTCTGTTCGTCCGTAAGACCGCCGCCCGTAACGCTTGCCTTTTCCAAGAAGGTGGGCGTCAATTTATCGTAGCCGTACATACGGATCACCTCTTCCGCAAGGTCGGGATATCCGTCCACGTCGTCGCGGTATCCGGGGATTTCCACCGTCAAGGTATCGCCTTGGATTTCGGGTTTGAAGTTCAATCTATCCAAAATAGACAAAATCTCTGCGTTGGGAACTTCAATCCCTAAAAGCGCGTTAATCTTGTTTACGCTTGCCTGCATGACACGAGGAGTCAAATCCGCCGCGCAAACGTCAACGCAAAGCGCGGTCACTTTACCGCAACCAAGTTCTTCGATCAAGTGCAAGGCTCTTGCCATGCCCAAGCCGTTGGTGTATGCATCTACGCCCTTTTCAAAACGAGACGAGGAATCGGAAGACTGCCCCAACGCGCGGGAGGTTTTTCTTACGTTATCCCTTGCAAATTTCGCCGATTCAAAGAATACGTTTTTGGTCGTCTGTTTGATTTCGCTGTTCAAGCCCCCCATGATACCTGCAAGTGCGACGGGCTTATCGCCGTCGCAAATTACAAGGTTATCCTTGGTGAGCGTAAATTCTTTTTCGTCAAGGGTGATAATCTTTTCACCCTCGTTTGCTCTTCTTACGATAATTTTTCTACCTGCGATATCGTCCGCGTCGAACGCGTGCATGGGTTGCCCCATTTCCAAAAGCACGAAGTTCGTGATGTCGACGATAGGCGAAATGGAACGGATTCCCGAAACGGCAAGGCGCTTTCTCATCCAAGCAGGCGTTTCTCCCCCTTGGATATCCTCTACGAAATGCCCGACGTAGCGAGGGCAAAGCTCGCTGTCAAGCACTTCCACTTCTACGGGTTTTGCCTTCGTTTCATGCGCCGTAAAGGAAGTGTTGGGGTACTTTAAGGGCTTTTTCAAAACCGCCGCCACTTCACGCGCGATACCCAAAATGCACTGGCAGTCGGGACGGTTTGCCGTGACGGAAATATCAAAAATCCAGTCGTCAAGTCCTACGATTTTCTTGATATCCTCACCCACGAGTGCGTCCTTTGCCAAATCCAACAATCCGTTGACTTCCGCACCGGGGTAGAAATCGTCGTTGATACCCAGCTCTTCGCCCGAGCAAAGCATACCGAAGGATTCCACGCCGCGGAGTTTCCCTTTCTTAATCTTTTTAATCCCGTCGGGATTCTTTTCAAGCATAGCAGGGTTGCTTTCCGCCACGGTAGCATTGTCCAACGCGCAAGGCGTTTTCATGCCAACGTATACGTTGGGCGCACCCGTGACGATTTGCAAATCATGCCCGTATTCCTCACCGCAATCCACTACGCAAATTTGCATATGGTCGCTGTCGGGGTGAGGAGTAAGCGCTTTAACCTCGCCTACCACTACGCGGTTGATCTTTTCGCCAAGGTAGGAGAGTTCTTCTACTTCAAACCCGCAAGAGAACAGCTTTTCGGCAAGCTCGCTTGCGCTAACGTCTATGTCTACGTAATGTTTTAACCAACTGAAAGGCGCTTTCATATCTCTTCCTCCTTAATCCTCGAATTGCTCTAAAAATCTCGTGTCGTTTTCAAACAGAGTTTTAATATTGTTCACGCCGTATTTGAGCATGGCGATACGCTCGATACCCATACCGAACGCAAAACCCGTATACTCGTCGGGGTCTACGCCGCAGTTTTCAAGCACTCTGCGGTTGACCATGCCTGCGCCGAGTACTTCAATCCAACCCGTACCTTTGCAAAGACGGCAACCCTTGCCGCCGCACTCCGAACAGCTCAAATCCACCTCTACGCTAGGTTCGGTGAAAGGGAAGTAGGACGGACGAAGGCGTACCTTGGTGGAGCTGGTGAACATTTTTCTCGCAAACTCCGCAAGCATGCCTTGTAAATCGCAAAGGGTAATCCCCTTATCCACGACAAGCCCTTCCATTTGGTGGAACATGGGCGAGTGGGTGGCGTCGTCGTCCGAACGGAATACTCTGCCAGGGGAAAGGATTTTAATAGGGGGCGCGTTCTTTTCCATAACGCGGATTTGACCTGCGGAAGTCTGTGTACGAAGGAGCAGGTTGTCCGCAAGGTAGAAGGTGTCCTGCATATCCCGCGCAGGGTGGTCCTTGGGGGTATTGAGCGCCGTGAAATTATAATAATCCGTTTCAATTTCAGGCCCCTCGAATACCTTAAAGCCCATGCCTGCAAAAATGTCAATCAATTCGTTTTTCACGAGGGTAATGGGGTGCAAAGCTCCTGCCTTGTACGATTTACCAGGCATGGTGATATCCACGCGTTCCTTTTCGTACTGCGCCTCTAATTCCATTTTGCGAACGACAACGGCGCGCGCCTCAAACAGCTCTTCCATAGCCTGTTTAAATTCGTTTACAACCTTACCGAAGGTAGGGCGTTCCTCTTTGGGCAGGTCCTTCATACCGCTCATAATGCCCTTGAGCTCGGTTTGGAACTTCACTTTCAATTCGTAAAGCCCTCTGCCCGTCACCGCCTCGTCAATCGCGGAAGATATACTTTCGCGTAAGCTTTCGATTTTTTCTTTCATATATAATCTCCTACTCTTATTTGCTTAATTAAAGAAAACCGCCCTGCGCGTTTTTCAACGCGCAGGGCGAATATATCCGCTGTACCACCTGCTTTCACACGGAAAAAATCCCGTGCCTTATTGTGCGCCGTCACGCCGCGCGCTTTGCGTTTCTTCCTACCCCCTAACTACGGGCTCAAAAGAACAGCTCCAAAGTGAAAGGGAAATTTTTCTCCTCATTTGCGCCTTCCAGCCAAGGGCGCAATCTCTGGGAAAAGGAATTGAAAAATACCCGCTTTTTCATCGCCTTTATCTAATGCACTACTATATTATATACGCTCCGCAGTAAAAAGTCAAACGATTTTTCACGGCGGAGCGCAAATGCCCGATTATTTATTTTTGAGTAGGTCGCGGATTTCCTCAAGCAATCTCGTATTCGCCGTTGCCTTTTCCTCGGCGATACGCGCCTCTTCCTCTGCCTTTTCTTTAGCAAGGCGTTCTTCTTCCGCTTTCTTAGCCTTCGCCTCTTCCAAGCGCTGTTCGTAGATTGCAATAGCCTGCTTTTTAGAAACCTTTTCTTCCAAACGAATTTTTGCAATCGCTTTCTTTTCTTTAAGATCCATTTCGTCAATCATGCGTTCTCTTGCCGTTGCGATTTGGTTCATCGTTCTAATAATCATAAACAGAACGAACGCTACGATTAAGAAATTGATAATCGCGCTGATAAACGAGCCCCAGTCGATATAAATGGAGTTGGCAAGGTCAATCGTGCCGTCCTCCAAATATGCAGGGTTGCCCAAGAAGGTGACCGCGCCCGACAAGCCGTCCTTACCCAAAATCAAAGCCAAAAGAAAGTTGATAATGGGCTTTAATACAAAATTGCTCAAGCCGTTCACAATCCCCGTAAACGCACCGCCGATAATAACACCGACAGCCATATCCAGCACGTTTCCGCGGGTGATGAACTTCTTGAATTCGCCAAAGAATTTCTTAATTCCTCTTACTCTTTTTTCCATAGTATAAGACCTCTTTTGATAGTTCGTTGGTTTTATTATACTACGGGCAACGGCTTTTGTCAAGTATTTTCCCCGTTTTGTATCGCCGAGCCCGTCATAAGCTCGGCCATTAGGCAAAGTTCCTCGCCCGTTTCTTTCATTAAGCGGAGTATTTCCCCTTTCACCTCTTTGCGCGCGCTTTTTTCAAGCGCTTGCCCATATGCGCAAACGAGCAATTTTTCCAAATAGAAAATATCCCTCAAACTATCGTATTCGTTTAATGTCACTTCCCGTTTTTCCAGTTTCATTCCTCCTTCTCCTTATCATTCGGCGCAAACATGCCCCCGTCCTTTTTGTTTTTTAAGGCTTTGCCGCCTAAAAGAAGCGACAGCGTTTCCTTGCGTTCCCTGTGGCGTGTCGATAAGCTTTCCAAATCCTTGGCAAGCGCCGTATCCATCAAAAGGCGGGAATAAATTTTCGTCTTTTTTTCTAACAAGTCTTCGATACCGCAAAGCGCCTTTAACGCGTTCTTTTCTTCCTCTTTTTGCTGTTCCTGCATAAAAAAACCTCCCGTTTTATTTAGTATTTCATAAAACGAGAGGTATTATTCATTTTTTAAAATCGCAAAGCTCTTTTAACGCGCAGCCCTCGCAGTCGGGCTTTTGCGAATGGCAGACCCTTCTGCCGTGGTAGATAAGCCAATGGTGCGCCTTCGACCAATCCGTTTTGGGAACGGCTTTGCATAAGCCCTCTTCCACCTGTTCGGGCGTTTTGCCCTTCGCAAGCCCCAAACGGTTGCTCACACGGAATACGTGGGTGTCCACCGCAATCGCATCGCCGCCGAACGCCACCGCGTACACGACGTTCGCCGTCTTCTTTCCCACGCCTGCAAGTGTCATAAGTTCCTCGATCGTAGAGGGTACTTCTCCGCCGAACTTTTCCAAAATGTCACGGCTTGCCGAAAGGATATGTTCCGCCTTCATGCGGTAAAATCCGCAGGAAAAAATATATTTTTCCAGTTCCTTTTGCGAAAGGGTAATCATTTTTTCGGGCGTGTTATACCCTTTGAACAATTCCTTCGTGACAATATTCACGCGTTCGTCCGTGCATTGCGCCGACAAAACGACGGCGACAAGCAATTCGTACGGCGTGGTGTAGTGCAATGCAGGCTTTGCATCGGGATATAAGCTTGCCAAAATCGCAAGCGCTTGTATCTTTTCTGCCTTTTTCATACTCAAAGTATAGCATACTTTGAAAAAAAATGCAATTATTGCACGGGCGTTAAAGAAAGATTACCGCCGATAAAATCCATTTTATAAAATCCCTTAAACGAGGTATACCGCCCCGTTTTTAAAACCGCTTTCGCGCGGGGCAACACCCTCGCATCAAACCGAACGCACAGTCCGCAGCCAATCCTCGCCTCTTTGGGCGCGGATACCGTCGTCGCCGCTACGCCGTATTTATATAACCGTTCCGCGTAATCAAGGCTATGCGCCCGAGAACGGAACACCGCCAAAACCGTCATGTCATATGCGCCTCCTTTTGTGAATACTATATTCTATGAAAATATAGCGTAAGAGGTGCTTTTATGATTTATTTTGATAACGCCGCAACGGGCGGCAGAAAACCCGACGGCGTGCAAACGGCTTTTTCTTCCGCAATCAAAGTATGCGCCAACCCCGGCAGGAGCGGCCACAAGCTTTCCCTTGCCGCCGCAAGCCTCGTGCAAAACTGCCGTTATGCCTTGGACGGCTTTTTCGGCGGATACGGGTTCGACCAAGTCGTATTTACCAAAAACTGCACCGAGGCGCTGAATATCGCGCTCTTCGGCGTTTTGGAAAAAGGCGATCACGTGATCGCCTCTTGTATGGAGCACAACTCCGTTTTGCGCCCCTTGGAATACTTGCAAAAAACGGGCGTAATCACCTACGATATTTGTCCTTTAAAAGACGGAACGATCCATGCCGCGGATATCGCAAGCCGAATAAAACCCAACACCAAGCTCGTTGCCGTCACCTCCGCATCCAATGTGACGGGGGCTGCGCCCAACTTGCTTTCCATCAAAAAAGTTTTACCCCAAAACGTACTCTTCCTTTGCGACGGAGCGCAGGGCGCAGGGCATTTGGATATCAAAATGCAGGGTACAGGTATCGATTTACTAACGATTGCAGGGCATAAAGGTATGCTGGGCGCGCAAGGCAGCGGCGCTTTGCTGTTTTCCGAGCGCGTATCCCTCCGTCCGCTTTTATTCGGCGGTACGGGATCCATGAGCATGTCCTTGGATATGCCCGATTTCTACCCCGACGTCTTAGAGGCAGGTACTTTATCCGTACCTGCCATCGCCTCGCTTTTAGAAGGAACGAGGTATTTGACGACGAGACAAAAACAAATCGAACGCACGGTGTTTGAGTTCACTGAATACCTAATCCGCGCCCTCTCGTATTTTAGAAACTTTATTTGTTTCTCCAAGCCCAACCCTTGCGGTATCGTTGCATTTCGGCATAAGAAAATCCCTTCCGACCAGCTCGCCGATTTGCTTTCTTCTAAGTACAATATCGCCGTACGCGGTGGCTTGCATTGCGCTCCTTTAATGCACGAGGCGCTTGGAACCCTCGACTGCGGACTCGTACGCGCCTCCTTTTCCCATTATAATAAAATACGGGAAATCGACGAGCTTATCGTCGCTTTGAACGAATTAGATATCCTTTAACCTATCCACTACCGCACGGAGCTTGCGCCGTTGCATACCATCCAGCATAGGCGAGAAGGTTTGATAAAACGACTCTATTTCCTCGTTAGACAGAGTGCCTGCCCTCTTCCCTTTTTCCGCCTCTTCAAGAATACTTTTAAAAATGTCCTTGTTGCTTTTGCCGTGATAGGCAGAAGCAATTTTTTTCGTCAGCTCTTCCGCCGTCGCCCCCGATTTTACTTCCTCTTTGGAATAGCTTTTAAAACTTTTCATAAGCCCTCCTTTTATTCACGCAACTTCGCGTTATCCGCGTATAGTATACTATGGAAATTTTAATGCTTGTGTTATTGTATTACCTCTCTCAAAACCCCGATTTTTCCGAAAGCGTCAAACCGCTTATGGCAAAATTAAAAAATTCCGAGCAAATGTTAGGCTTTTTAAAGGACTTATCCTCGTTCACGCAAACCTTTAGCTCCCTAAAAACCGAACCGCCGAAAAAGGAAGAAGAAAAAAAAGAAAATCCCCAATCCCCTACGGAGGGAATTGCGGACGAATTTATCCAAAATATATTAGAAAGTTATCTTAAAAAATATTAAAACCGCCGTTGACGGGTAAATCAATCCCCGTCACGTACTCGTTTTCTTCGAGGTATAAAACGGCGTTCGCCACGTCCTCACCCGTGCCTAATCTTCCCATGGGAATTTCCTCTTGCAGGGCAGAAAGCTCGTCCTTGGAAAAACGAGCGTTCATGGGCGTATCGATTACCCCGGGGGACACGCTGTTCACGCGGATATGCGACCAGCCAAGCTCTTTAGCGAGTGCCTTGGTAAAACCAAGCAGCGCCGCCTTTGAAGCGGAATACACGCTTTCACAGCTTCCGCCGACTTCTCCCCAAACGGAAGAAATATTGACGATTAAGCCGCTTTGTCTGGAAATCATGCCCTTGGACGCTTCGCGTGCGCACAAAAATGCGCCGCCCATATTCACCGACATAAGACGGTTGTATTCCTCGTAAGAAATATCTTGAATTTGTTTAACGAGCGCAACGCCTGCGTTGTTGACGAGAATATCCACGCGTCCGATTTTTTCAAAGAGCGCAACCACCTCGCCTTCGTTGGAAACGTCCGCGCGATAGGTTTCTACGCCAAGGGCAGACATTTCTCTCGCGCTTTCTTCGTCGCGCGAATACACCGCGCATACGCGATATCCCTTTTTTACAAACGCCAGCGATATACTCTTGCCTATGCCCCGTACGCCGCCGGTCACTAAAACCGTTTTCATCTCATACCTGCCCTGCCCGTTTATCTTTCGGGCGTTATTTTTTCGATAATTCCCTTTGCAATTTCTTCAGGGGTTTTTTGATCCACACACACGGTAAAATCTGCCGCGCGCTCATATACGGGTGCGCGTTCTTTTAATAATTCTTCCAACCGCCCCGATCGCAAAAGAGGTCTTTTCGTGTCCCCCGCCAAACGTTTTTCTAATGTGGAAAACTCCGCGCGTAAGTATACGATACAACCCTTTTCTTTTAAAAGATTCGTATTCTCTTGGCGCAGCACCAAGCCGCCGCCCGTCGCGATAATCAAGCCGTCGCATTGACAAAGCTCCTTTACGGTTTGCGTTTCCAAACCGCGAAAATACTCCTCGCCGTGCTTTGCAAAAATATCGCTTATTAAGCCGTATTTTTCCTCAATGCGAGTATCCGTATCCACGAACGGTTTACCCGTCAAACGGGAGAGGGCTTGCCCTACGGTGCTCTTGCCCGAGCCCATCATACCGCACAAAACGATATTCATCTTTTCAAGCCTACCATCGCCGCGATATAGCTGTTTGCACCAAAGCCGCATACCACGCCCTTGCAAACCTCGGAAAGCACGCTGTTATGACGGAACGCCTCGCGCGCATGTACGTTGGACATATGCACCTCGGCAACGGGAATATCGATTGCCGCAATCGCGTCGCGGAGCGCGTAGCTATAATGGGTAAACGCCCCCGCATTGAGCAAAATGCCTTGGCAGGTCTTATTCAAATACGCCTCGTGGAGCTTGTTGACAAGCTCGCCTTCGATATTGCTTTGATAAAACTCTACCTCGTCACCGTTGCTTTTTGCAAACGCCGCGATTTTTTCGTTGATTTGTTCCAAAGTTTCCGTGCCGTAAACTCCCTTTTCACGCTTACCCGTCAAGTTTAAGTTCACGCCGTTCATGACCAAAATTTTCATAACCGTTCCTCTTTTTTATAGTTTTCGTAAAGCGCTTTCGCCTCTTCGTCCGAAGGCGTTTTGTTTACATAGATACAATCGGCAAAGTACGCTTGGTAAAATAACATCGCCTCGCCGTTGAGGGTATTCAGCCCCTCGCCTTTTGCAAGCTGTAGAAAGGCGGATTGCTGGGGCTCATAAATCAAATCCACAGCCCACGAGGCGCCTGCGAACGCCTTTTCCGTCACGGGGGATACCCCCTCGCTGTCGTGCATACCCACACCCGTACAGTTGATTAAAATATCATAGCCGCCCTCTTCGGGATCTTGCGCCGCCTGCACGCCAAGCTCGTTGCAAAGCTCGCTTAATTTATCTTTGCGCCGTTGATAAACGGACACCTTTGCCCCTGCTTTTTTAAGTGCCGCCGCCGAGCTTCTGCCCGAACCGCCGCCCCCAAGCACGAGCACTTTTTTATCTTCGACTTCAAGCCCTGCCGCGCGGAGCATGAGCAAAAAGCCCACGCCGTCCGTGTTATATCCCACACCCTTTTCGGAAACCACGGTGTTCACCGCGCCGAAATCAAACGCATCGCCGACCATTTCGTTTACATACCCCATGATATCCCGTTTATAGGGAATGGTGATATTAAATCCGTCGAAATCGCCAAGGAGCCTTCGCGCTACGCCGTCAAACTCCTCTTGCGGAATAGAAAAACTTTCATACGCACACTCTATCCCCCACGCGTTCAAAATAAAGGTATGCATTTGTCCGCTTAACGATTTGGAAACGTCCTTTCCAACCAAGCCAAGCCGTATTTTTTGTCTATTCATTAAATACATGCCCCCTACGCATTGAGCTTTTCAAAAAAATCGGGGAAGGAAATTGCGCAACATTCGGGGTCTTGAATATACCCGCCGTTTTCACTTGCAATCAAGCCGACTGCGCCCGTCATAGCGATACGGTGGTCTAAATAGCTATTGATCGTTCCGCCTGTAAGGTTCTTCTTGCCTCGAATGATAAATCCGTCGTCAAGCGGAGTGCAATCCCCCCCAAGATTACGGATAAGTTCCGCCGTGGCAAAAATTCTATCGCTCTCTTTCACCTTCAATTCTTTCGCACCCGTAATACGGCTCTCCCCGTCCGCGAACGCGCAAAGCAGCGCCACAAGGGGGAGCTCGTCCACCATGGAAGGCACAAGCTCTTCCGTCAAGACAATCCCGTGCATATTCGATTTCTCAACGAGAATATCGGCAATTTTTTCTCCGCCCGATACCCGTTCGTTTAAGAGGGTATACTTGACCCCCAAACGATCAAACGCCGTTAAAATCCCCGTTCGCGTAGGATTGACGCCTACGTTTTTGCAAAGGGTTTTGCCCTTTAACGCACCCAGCGCCATAAAGTACGCCGCCGAAGAAATATCCGAAGGTACGCATACGTCTATCGCATGGAGAACACTCTTTTTGACCGTCACCAACCTGCCCTCTTCTTGAATATCCGCGCCCATGGCATAGAGCATACGCTCGGTATGGTCGCGCGATTTAACGGGTTCGCTTACAACCGTTTCTCCGTCGGCGGAAATGCCTGCAAGGAGCAACGCGCTCTTGACCTGCGCCGAGGCGATTGCAAGCTCTACCTTTGTCCCCGTCAACGCTTTGGGGGATACGGAAACAGGCGCGTGCCCGTCCGTCGTTTGAATATCCGCACCCAGCAACGCAAGCGGTTTCGCCACTCTGCCCATGGGACGCGAGGAAAGGGAGTTATCTCCATACAGCGTCGCGTGAACGCCTTTGCCTGCCAAAAAACCCGTCAAAAGGCGCATGGTCGTACCCGAATTTCCGCAGTTCAACTTTGCACCATCTAAAAACTGAGGCGTGCCTTCTACCATAATGGTAGTACCATCCACTTCCACTTTCGCGCCAAGCGCGCGCATACAAGCGCAGGTGGAAAGGCAGTCTTCCCCTATAAGTGCGTTCGTAATCACCGCTTTCCCTTCCGCCGTGGCGTTAAACATCACCGCGCGATGGGTAATCGACTTATCACCGGGGAGCTTGAACTCCCCCTCAAAATGTGCCCTTGGCTCAATTCGTTGCATACCTGCCTACTTCCTTTAGAATTCTATCGCCTTTTTAAGCTCGGCTTTATACTCGTCGAACGGCAAGGAAAATACCGTCCACTGATTTTTGGCTTTCGCTACCGACATGGCGATTTTACCATCGTCGTTGTTCTTTTTGTCCGATTTCGCCTTTTCCGCATCCCTTTCGATATTAGAAAAATCTACTTTTGCGGAAATAGCTCTTTGAACGATCGCAAACAAACGCTCGCCGTATTCCCGTTCGCAAACGCCAGCCTCGATTGCCATGCGCGTTTCTAATAACATTCCATAAAGTACGCTTTCGCCGTGCGAAAGTCCGCTGGAAAGCTCGATAGCATGCCCCGTCGTATGCCCGACGTTCAAACTCTTTCTCTCCCCCGTTTCCTTTTCGTCCGCCTCAACCACTCTCGCTTTATGGCTTACGCAAGCGGGGATGAGTGTTTGCAAAAACTCTAAATCGCGCAAACGCTCGATATTGCTTTCCAGTAAATCGAAAATCTCTCCGCTTAATGCAGCATACTTGACGATTTCCCCAAGACCGCACTCAATTTCCCTGTTCGGGAGCGTTTGTAAAAACGCAGGGTCAATAAGCACCTCTTGAGGCTGATAAAACGCCCCGACGATATTTTTTACGCCGCCAAGATCTACGGCGGTTTTCCCCCCGACGCTACTATCCACCTGCGATAAAAGGGTGGTAGGAATTTGCACCAAGGAAATACCGCGCATATACAGCGCCGCCGCAAGCCCTCCAATATCCCCGACTACGCCGCCGCCGACCGCGAATACTCTTGAACTTCGATGCAGACCTGCCCCTGCCATTTTCTCTAAAATGGCGTTTAAACTGGAAAAAGTTTTATGCTCTTCCCCAGCAGGCAAAACAAAAATCTCCGTATTTGGGAAATGGGTTTCAAACCATTTCTCATACAGATTTTTCACATTAGAATCGGTGACGACGAAATTCTTTTGCCCTTGAACAAGCAAAGGCAAACGGTTTTCGATTACGTCCTTCCCGATATAAATTTGACCTTGCATGGAAGGTGTTTTTAAGCGGATTACTTGCATAATTTCTCGTATCTTTCAAGTACTTGTTCCATGGTGTCGCCGCCAAGACGAACGGATACGGCGTTTGCAATCACCTCAGCCACTACGCTTTCGGCAATCACTTCTAAAGCAAAGATAGCGCAAACGTCGCTGCGCTCGGAAGCCGCCACCGCATTTTTCTTGGTGGAAAACTCTACCGTTTGCAATCCTTTCATAAGGGTAGGAATAGGTTTCATCGCCGCGCGCAAAACAATTTCTTCGCCGTTGGACATTCCCCCCTCGATACCGCCTGCACGGTTGGTTTCGCGGTAAAAGCCTTGCGTTTCGTTATAGAAAATTTCGTCGTGGATTTCCCTGCCGCTTTTTTTAGCAACCTCAAATCCTGCGCCCACTTCTACGCCTTTAATGGCTTGAATGCTCATAAGCGCGCCTACAAGCTGTGCGTCTAATTTCGTGGCATAGGTCATAACGCTGCCAAAGCCACTTTTTAAGCCTTTCACGCGGATTTCCACCGCGCCGCCTGCCGTATCCCCCTCTTTCTTAAGCTGGGAAATTTTATCCATGGCAAGGCATTCCGCCTCGCTATTCAGCATACCCGTCTGCGTGGTTTTAGCGTTAGCAAGCTCGTTAAACGCATACCTGCCCTCGTCTTTAATGCCGCAAATTTCACAAACGTAGCCGCCGATTTCCACGCCTAACGCGGACAGGTATTGCCTGTACACCTCGCCTGCCGCTACGCGGATTGCCGTTTCACGGGCGGAGGCGCGCTCTAAAATATTGCGCGCGTCCTCTTGCGCGTACTTGAGCATACCCGTCAAATCGGCATGTCCGGGACGAACCTTCGTAAGCTTTTTGCTCTCCATTTGAGCGGGCGCACACTCGCCTGCCGACATGCTATCTTCCCAGTTTGCAAAATCTTTATTGTAAATACAAAGGGTGACGGGACTACCAAGCGTTTCGCCGTTTCTAACGCCCGTCAAAATTTCCACGCGGTCACGTTCGATTTTTTGGCGCGCACCACGCCCAAAACCGCTTTGACGATTTGCCAAGGCCTCGTTGATTTTATCAATATCCAGCTTTAAATGCGCAGGCAATCCTTCGATAATTGCCACCAAGGCTTTGCCGTGCGATTCTCCTGCCGTTGTTAATTTCATAGTTTTACTCCCTTGTCGTAAAAACAAATTCTCCTGCGATAACATCCACCGTCACGTGCTGACCGCCGCGGATTTTTCCAAGCAAAATTTCTTCCGAAAGCTTGTCTTCAATTCTGCGCTGTACCACTCTCTTTAAAGGTCTTGCACCGTATTGAGGATCGTACCCCTCTTTCACAAGCGCGCCAAGCGCGCGCTCCGAAACAGTAAGCACGATACCGCGCTGTTCAAGCAAACGCTTTGCCAGTCCCTCAACGATCTTCCGCGCAATCCTTGCGCAGTCCGCCTCGGAAAGGCGGTGGAACACGATCACGTCGTCCATTCTGTTTAAAAATTCGGGGCGGAATTTTTCCTTAAGGGCTTTCGTAATATTCTCTTTCATGGCGTCGTACTGCTTTTCACCGACTTCTTCGCCTGCGCGATTGTCACTGCCAAAGCCGTACACGCCCGTTTTTTCGCTTTCCGCAACCGCCGCGCCGACATTGGACGTCAAGATAATTACGGCGTTTTTAAAGCTAACCGTCCTACCCTTGCTGTCCGTCAAACGCCCGTCGTCCAAAATTTGGAGCAACAAGTTAAAAACGTCGGGGTGCGCCTTTTCAATTTCGTCGAATAGGATGACCGAATAGGGCTTGGTGCGCACCTTTTCGGTGAGCTGTC
>JAFVTA010000092.1 GCA_017503525.1 Clostridia bacterium
CCACACATGCCCGAAATTTTGCCGGGATTGAGAGAAAGATTCTGGTTCTTCGCCATCTTTATATTTACTTTCGCAAAGTCGCAACCGGACGAACAGCAACATACCCGACCGCAAGGGGCGAGCGCGCCTACCATACGGCACTCGTCACGACTGCCGATTTGTCTGAGTTCGATACGGGTATGAAACGCGCTTGCAAGGTCTTTTACGAGATCGCGGAAATCCACTCTCGTGTCTGCCGAGAAATAAAAAACGAGTTTTGCGCCATCTATGGTGTATTGCGCGTCAATAAGATTCATTTTCAAGTTACGCGCTGAGATTTTTTCCTTGGCGATACGCATGGTTTCGCTTCGTTTTTCAGCGAATTCCTTTTCGCGAGCCTTGTCATTTTCGTCAGCAATGCGAAGCACGTTTTTCAGCGGAGAAACGATACTGCTCTCGCTCACTTCTTTGGGGAGCATTTTAACCGTACCAATCTCCACGCCACGCGCCGTTTCCACTATTACTCTGTCGCCCAGCGCATATTTAAAATTGCCTGCGCTGAACCAATATACTTTGGGTGTATTGTCGAATTTTACGCCTACTACTATCGGCATATTATTCACCTCCGATTATGCTTATTATGAGCGTATCTATAACGCTCGTCAGATTGCCCGACGTCGCGCGTTTTCTTGCGCGCCTTATCTCGGCAAAGATTTGCGGATATCTCTCCTTTGGGAAAGCCTCCGCCACTTTCGATAATTTTACGATGCCGTACGTTTCCACTTTCCGTCCGCAGGCCACCTGCATACCGTCACCGAAGATCGTTTCCAGATATCCCAGAAACTCAGACAGTTCCTCTCTTTTATTCGGGAAAAGATCAAAAGCTTCTAACGCGCGTCCTTCGGCAAGGAGCGAAACCGCCCTGACCGCCGAAGAAAACAAACTTGCGCCCGTTCCGCCGAGCAGTCTGTCGAAAACGGTAAGATTGTTTTTTGCTCCGTACTTTGCCATTTCAAAGTACAGGCTGAAATCAAACTCCGTTTCGTCTATTTCTTTTATAAGACGGGGTTCGAGCAGTTGACAACGACTTACTATGGTGGGCAGAAGTGTGGTTACGGTGGGCGCGATAAGGAATATCGTCAAGCCGTACGGCGCTTCTTCGAGAGTTTTTAAGATTTTATTCTGCCCCGAATCGTTGTTCTCGGTGGCGTTGACTACGAAATATTTGCCGTTTAATTCGCTTGCCGAATACATACTTCCATCGCAGATTTCCATTGCTTCGTCTTTTGTGAGTTTGTCGTAGGTTTTGAAGTCGGAGCATTTTTCGTTCAAGATACGCTGAACGAGTTTTTCGCTCTTGCCTTCGCACACTACGCCTGCAACGACGGACAGCGACAGCAGAGTATCGGGAGAAGCAAGCAAATACGCGTGGCTTTCCCGTCCTTGGGCGAATTCTGCCGACAGCGTTCTGAAAGCGTCGGTCTGCTTCGCCAATCTGATATATTTTGCGTTATATATCATTAAAGGATTCCTCTTTCTTTCAAAAGTTTAATAATGCTCGCGAAAGTGTCTTCTATTCTGTCCTGCGTTTTTACAGGCGCGAAAAGGGGATTTTCGCTCGCTATCGCTTTATAACCTTCGTACACTCTTTGGTGGAAATTATTCCCAGCCTTTTCCATTCTATCCTCTGCCGAACGATTGGTGTTCGCAAAGGGGGGCGCATCGAGAAATACGGTCAAATCAATGCGCACGTTTGCAGAGCCTATCTCGTTCAGGCGGTTGACGA
>JAFVTA010000093.1 GCA_017503525.1 Clostridia bacterium
AATTGTTCTTCTTTTACAACGAATTCGGAGGTCGTTTCGTTGGTGATAACGACGTATTTAACCGAATAGGTTTTTCCCTGCCAAACGGCTTTGAATTCGGCAAAATGCCAATCGGTATAAAAATTCTCGATTACCGCGCCTACGGGATAGGTCGTGCCGTTCCATTGCCAGCCCGTCAGGTAATAACCCTCTTTTTCCGCTTCGTCGGCTGACGGCAGGGTTACCGTGTCGCCGTAAGAAACCTTATAAGAGCGGTTTTGCGTTTCCGAGCCGAAATCCAAACAAATATCGTACGTCTTTCTTTCCCAAGCCACAGCCAGCGTTATCTCGCCTCCGTCCTCGTCCGTAAGATTGCGTACGCTTTCGTTAAAGTTATACACGGTAGAACTGCCTTGAAGCTGCCACCCCACCGAATTCCAGCCCTTACAGCTAACGGACGGCGTAGGTAAGGTATAGTCTTTGCCGACCTCGACGACGACGGGCGAGGGCAGCGTGCCTTGCGCTTCGTCACGTCCTATTTCAAAGGAAACGGTGTATTTTTTAATCTTTTCCCAAAGGGCGGTAAAGGTTAAAATATCTCCGTCCGTAGAGGAAAGATTTTGCACTTTTTCGCCGGGTTGATAAGTATAACCGTTGTACGTCCAAGCCGTGAAACGGTAATTTTCCAGCTCGTATTCGCAATCGGGCAGAGTAACCGTTTGGTTGTATTCGGCGGTGATATCCGCAACGCTGCCGGTTGCCGCGCTTTCGCCTTTATCAAAGACCAGCGTGTATTTTTTAATCTTTTCCCAAAGGGCGGTAAAGGTTAAAGTTTCTCCGTCTAAAGAGGAGAGATTTTTAACGGTATCGCCCGCTTGATAAGTTTTTCCGTCGTACGCCCAGCCCGTGAAGCGGTAATTCGTCAAAGAGTATGAACACGAGGGCAGAGTAACGGATTTATCGTATTCGGCGGCGATATCCGCAACGCTGCCCGTTGCGTTTTCCGCGCCTTTGGCAAACGCAAGCGTGTAGCGGTTGGCTTTCCAGCCCGCATACAGCCGTAAATCTTGGGTTACCTTGCTTTCAAAATCGTAGGGGAGGGTTGCGTTTTTATCGGTGTACCAGCCCGTAAAGGTATACCCCGCTTTCGCTATGGGTTCGACGACGCTTCCTACCCGTTCGCCTGAAAGTACTTTTCTCGTAGCGTATTCTTGTTCTCCGTTCATAAACCTTACGGTGTATTCGCGCAGCTTTTCGCTGAATTCGTTAAGCGGCAGCACGTATTCCGTTTTATCGATTCGGAGAATATTATTCGAGGGCAGCGCAAGATTCATATAGCTCGTGCCGTTGATTTGGATTGCGCCCGTCGTAATTCCAACGACCTCGGCCTTATCGTTCAGTAGCACCCCGCCCGAATTACCGTGCGTGATATCCGCGTTGGTTTGGATATACTCTACCCCCTCTAACGTGTAGGAGGCTTTGGAAACGATGCCCTCGGTAAAAGTGCTTGATTCCACGCCCAATAAAAAGGATTCTGGGTAACCGATGGCATATACGCGGTCGCCCGTTTGTACGTTTAAGCTGTCGGCAAGCGTAACGGGCACGCTGTTTTCGATATCGATTTGTATAATAACGAGGTCGGAATCTTTATCCTTACCAAGTACGTATTTCAATGCGTATTCTTTTCCGTCTGCAAGAATAACCTTGCCTCGCTTACCGCCTTGCACGACGTGATAGTTGGTAACCGCCGTGCCTTTGTCGTCTATGAAAAAGCCCGAGCCGCCTTGCTTATCCCCGTTTTCAAGTTCTATTTCGATAAAAAATACGGCAGGGTCTGCTTTTTTATAAATATCGTTAGAGGAAAGCGCTTTGTCGCGCAGAGAAAGGGGAATAAAAACACATAAAAAGCACACGACGAACGCTAACGCCGCCGAGCAGAAAATAATCCAAAACTGTTTGCGGGAATTCGGAGCTTTTTTGTCTGTGGTTTGTGTTTCTCTTAAAACTTTATCTTCTAAAAGCTCGTCGATTCCAATCCCAAAAATATCGCAAAGAGTGCGTAAGGTAGAAATATCGGGCTGGTTGACGCCGTTTTCCCATTTGCTTATGGCTTGAGCGGATACGCCGAGCCTTTCGGCAAGCTCTTTTTGCGTAAAGCCCTGCTTTTCCCGAAACTGTTTAATTCTATTTCCTAAATTTTTCATAC
>JAFVTA010000094.1 GCA_017503525.1 Clostridia bacterium
ACAAACCGCCCTTTCCGCCTTCGCCACCCGTACCGGCGTTTCCGCCGAAAGCATCCATTTCACCGGCAATATCAATGGCAAGGTTGAAAGCATAGATAGCAAAACCGCTATCACCGCCAAAACCGCCGTCGCCACCCTTTCCGCTTTCATAGGCAACGCTTCCGCTGGGTGCGGTTGCACCCGCCTTTCCGCTTGTGCCCGAGGCTCCGTTTCCGCCGATAAGAGAGATATTTCCACCACCTGTAATCCTCAAATCGTAAGCGGAGATTGCGATACCGCCGTTTTCACCGCCTGCGCCGTCTTGTCCGTGTTTGCGGATATAGTTTACGTCGCTTTCCTCCTCCCAACTACCGTTGACGAAAAGTCGCCCGGTGTAGGGAGCGTTGGGAGAGCCTGCTTGAATAAAGTTTTCCCCTTCAAGGTACAACTCGACTTGGGCTTTCGTGCCAAAATCAATTACCGTTCCGCCAAAGGGCGCAAGGGTTTTTATACCTAAATCCATAAAGGTTACCGTTATTTCGTCGGTGGTTTGAAAGAAGAAGGAAAGGTTGTAAAAAAGGGTACTTTCCTCGCCGTTATACCCGCCTTGAATTATCATATTTTCCACCGCATCGCTTACGATAACCGTTGCATAATCGGTGTTTTGCGACATAGCGCTTAGGTCAAGCCACAAGGATGTAAAACCTGCAAAAACTTGGGCGTCGTCGTCAATTTCCGACCACAAAGTAGGAGCGTATTTTACGTAACTTCCCACCACGTCCAAGGTTATGATATTGCTTAAAATTCCGTCCTCGCTTTGGGCAAGGATTTTTACTTGTCCGCTTTTCGCACCCTTTGAAACTGTAAACACGTTGTCGGTGATAACGCCAAGGTTTTCACCCTCGATAATCTTGTAAGTGAGGAAAGAATTACTTGCGTTTTCGGGGAAAATTTCGCTTTGGAAAACAACCCTGTCCCCTGCGTTTAAGTCTTGAATTTTGTCCTCGGTGGATATGACCACCGATACGGTAGGCACTTCGGTCAAGGTGAAGGTCAAAACCTCGCTTGCCACTCCGCCCGAGTAGGCACGGACAGAAATTTTTTCTCCGTATGGAGCGTCGTCTGAAAAGGCAAGCACGCCTTCACTCAAAAGGCTTTCAACCACAAACTCGGCGCCGTCTTCCGCAACGAGGGTAAAACTTTGATTTGCCTCAAGGGGATATACCGCCACGCTCAAATTTGCCCTTTCCCCTTTTGAAAGAGAGAGGGAATCTTCCGTTGAAAGTTGTACCCGTGATACGGGGGTTGCGACTACGGTAAGGGTGACAATCCTACTTTTCACGCCGTCGCATACAAGTTGGGATTTGATAAAATCCCCTTCCTTTGCGCCTTTTTCAAGGACTATTGCCCCATCCTTGAAACTTGCTATACTTTCCCCTTCCAAAAAGGAAAGAGTATAGTTTTGATAGGTTGCGTTTGAAGGCTTTATATCTACCGATAAGGTAAGAGTGTCAATGAGAGAAATTTCCTCCTTTGAAACTTGTACCGCAACGCTTTCAACCGGCGTTTTTTCCACGGTAAGCGAAACCACGTTGCTCTTCACCTCTCCCACCTTTGCGTAAAGGGAGATACGCGCGCCAATGGGGGCGTCGTCGTTTACTCTAAAGCCCAAACCGTCGGCGGAGATATGCTCGGCGCCTTCAAGGTAGACAAGGCTTACCTCTTGGGTACAGTCTTGGGGGGTGATTTGGGG
>JAFVTA010000095.1 GCA_017503525.1 Clostridia bacterium
ACCTTACCGCTGTTCGTCTCATACCTGCCCCCCTTCTCCATACGGGAATCACGGGCGTAATCCACCGAACAGGTCTTGGGTGTCATCGCCAACGAAAACTGCGCGTTGACCGCGTCAAGCACTTTATCCGAACTTCTAAAATTGCGCGTCATAAATAAATTTTGTCCGCCGCCCTCTTCAAATTCCTGCTGTTTTTCGACGAAGAAACGGGATTTACTTCCTCTAAAGCCGTAAATGGCTTGCTTGACGTCGCCGACAAGGAACAGGTTTTCACCGCTTAAACGGGAAATCAACTCTTCTTGCACGGGATTAACGTCTTGATACTCGTCCACGAATACGTAGCGGTATTTTTCACGGAGCGCGTTCACCACCTCTTCGTTTTTCAACAGGGCGAGTGCCTTATGCTCTAAATCGTTGTAATCGAGCACTCCTCTCTCCGCTTTTAACGCCTCGTATTTCTCATCAAAACGAAGCAGGTACGCGCTCAGGGCTTTTGCCGTTTCCCCCGACCGCAGGAAATTTTTTAACTCCGTCCCCCTGTCGTTGGTTTTTGCAAGCTCGTCGTCATAAATTTTGACGATACGGCCTTTTAAAAACGCCAAGCGTTGGATATGCAGGGATTTTTCTTCGCTATCCTTTTTAGAAGAGCGGTTTGTGCTAAACTTGGGTTTTTCCACCGCGCAGGCGGCGAAGTAATCCCCTGCGGCAACCGTGTTTTCTAACAGCCCGATTAGCTCGTCGCAAAGCAAGAGCTGTCCGCTTCCCTCGAACGCCAAAAAATACGCACGCTCGTCCTCGACAAGTTCCCGATAATAGTTGCATTTTTCGTCCAGTTTTTTCTTTAAATCCGCGCAAATTTTATCGAAGGTTTGCTCGTTGTACCCATTGCAATTTTTTAAATATTCCCGATAGTCGGCACGGTTTCTTAAATGCTCGTATGCGGTTAAAAAGAGTTTGCGCAAAGTTTTATCACTCTTTTTTCTCCAGTATACGGAAAGCAGGTGGGCAAACTGCGCCTCTTTTTGTTCATATCCTTCCTCAAACATCTCGTCCAGGGCGGCGTTTTTCAGCGCCGTACCCTCGGCATCGTCACCGCCGATCACACGAAAGGCGTTATCCACTCCAGCCGTAAAGAAATGACTGCGCAAAAGTTTAGCGCAAAACGAGTGAATGGTAGAAATATCCGCGCTCGGCGTTTCAGTGAGCTGCTTTATCAAAAACGCGCGTCTCTCCGCGCTTACCCCGTCGCGGTTAATCCCCTCAATAAGCGCTTTGGAGAGTTTTTCCTTCATTTGCGACGCCGCTTTTTTGGTGAAGGTGACAGCGAGCAATTCATCCACGCCGCAGCCCGACTCGATAAGACGGATAATCTTTTCGATCATAACCGTCGTCTTACCGCTGCCTGCAGAAGCGGAAACGATGGCTCTGCCTTGCGCGTTAATGGCATTTTGCTGTTCGGTTGTAAAACTTGCCACGGCTTATTTCCCCTCCTTGCTTTCTTTGGCGATATTCGCAATCGTATTCGGCTCGATGGCGCTTTCCTTTCTCGGCGAGAAGGCCTCCTTATTAAAGCCGCACATACCGCCGTATTTACAGTATTCGCAATTCCCCTCGTAGGGCGTGGGCGCGATAAACCCTTCCTTCATTTCCTTACAACCCTGACGGGCTACGAGTACGGAGTAATCAATAAAATCAGAAAATACTTCCTCCTCCATCACCCGCTTTGCAGCCGCACCGTTTTTAAGCGCCGCAGGGAAGTATTCGCTCTTCACCGTTTCTGCGGCCTTAGATAAATTCTTATCCCCGCAAAGAAGAGCGTCCTCACTGCCGTTTAAAAAACCCTTCATGCGGAATCTGCCCTCGTCGTCGGTGCGGTAATCCACGGACGCAGGGAAGTAAAAGACCCCGGCAGGTACGCGTTCACCCTTCAATTCGGACATGTACATTTGCATTTGAATTTTGCGTCCCGTATAATACGAGGTCGCCGTATCGTCGATAGAACCCGTCTTGTAATCGACCACGCGCACGTATTTATCCGTGCCGTCTACGCGGTCGACCTTGCCGTGGAAAAATTCCGCGTTGACGGGCGCTTCCGTTTGTTCCACTTTGAAATCAGAATTTTTAATTTGCTTATACAGGGCGAGCGCAACGTCCGCCCCCTCCTTTAAAAGCTTTTCCGAGAATACCAACCCCGAAGCGGTATCCTGTTGCATGGCATATACCGAACGCTTTAATAACTCCGCGCCCACGCCCATAGCGTACGCACGGAATTCTTCTTCCGTGGGGATTGTCGCCGCTTGTTGGGACACCCGTTCCAAAAGTTCGTGTACGAAATTGCCCGTATCCACGGCAAGTACCGTCGCCTCTTCCCGCTCTTTAAGCTTTAATCCCCGTTCGGCAAAGTGGCGGAAAGGACAGGAGAAATACCCCTCCAAAGAGGTAGGCGACACCTTCCCGTTCTTAAAAAACAGTTCTTCGCCCCGTTCAACGCATACCTGCCCCCCTCTATTCTTCAAATAATCGTCTTTTTCCGTCACACTCAGCTTATCCAGCGCGGTAAAGAGAGAGGAATATTCCAAGCGAGTATCCTCTTTTTTCGCCTCGTATTGACTTTTTTCAATTAACAGCTGTCGCACCGCAGGGACGGGCGCGGAGCAAAGATAGGGAAAATCCTCTGCTTCCAACTTTTTACGGCGAGCGAGCTTTTTCCCCTCTTTACTGCAAAACAGAGTATCGATATAGCGGTAAATATCGCTGACAGCCGGCTCGCTCCCGTCCGCCGATAAGGGGTACGACAAATGTAATTCTTCTAAAAAGGCGCAAAGATTTAAGCATACACTCTCCCTTGCACGAAGGTTAACCTCGGCAACGGTTGGCTCGATAAGCGCCTTTACGTCGGCAAGGCGCGCAATTTCTTTATCGGACACGATAGCGGTATCCGCGCCGCACCTGGGCACGGCGTCCGTCATACCCATAGCAAAAAGCGTGCGCACCTTTTCAATACGGCTTTCGGTAATATCCCCGATAAATACCGCATCCGATTTTAAGGGGATTAAGGAAATTTCCGCAGCATCCAAGCCGTCGCAAAGCACCGCCTCGAATTCCCCTGCCGTCATTTCCCGTGCGCCCGTCAAAAGCTCCGCCTCGGCAAGCACTTTTTCCAAAACCTTGGAGATTTGCGCAAGATAACTTTTTTGCGCCACGTCCTCGACCTTGTTTTCTAACTCTTTTAAGCCATCTTCCACCTTAAAATCGGCAAGAATTTTGCGCACGGCAGTGCAATAACCTCTGCCATGCCCCCTTGCTTTTATGTTTTCCGTGGCAAGGAGCACCTTTTCACGGCAGCCTTCCAGATAAGCAATATCGTAGCCTTCCACCGCCTCTCCCGTCTTAATAGGGCGTTTTGCGCCCCCTCGATAGTTGGCGAATTTTAAAAGATAATTTCTGTATTCGTCGCTCTCGCCAAAGAAAATATTTTGCGTAAGCGATTGCACGGCAGTAGGCGAAAACCCTTCTTTCACCGTTCTAAAACAATCGAGCAAAAACCGACTGACGGGGTGGCTTTTTAAGGATTTCTTTTCATCGATGAAATAGGGAATGCCATACTCCGCAAACGCCTTTTTCAAAGGCAAAGAATACGCCAAAATATCTGGCGTGAGCACCGCGAAATCCCGATAGCGCGCATTTTGGTTTTCCGCCATGGCGCGGCGAATTTTAACGGCGACGTACTCCGCCTCCGCCATCTTGTTCTCCGCCTCGTATAAACGGATACGCTCGGTCTGCTTTTTGTTTTTTGCGCGGACGGGGTTGAAAAGCCCTTTACGCAAAATTTCCGCATCACCGTCAAGCGGCGTACCCTTGTCCAAGATACGCACTTTACCGTATTCTCCGCAAACGCGCGCAAAGATTTCATAAGCGCGGTTGGTGTACAGCTCCTCTTCGCCTGCACAGAACACGCCGACGACGTTTGCCGCCGTTTCAATCGCCGCGCGCACCGTTTCACGCGCCTGCGCCGTAAAGGAGTTATAACAAAGGAAAAAGACGTTCACGCCTTTGAGTAAACCCTCTTTTCTCAATCTGCGAGGCAAAAGAGAAAGATATTTGCTTTCATCTACAAAACCGCCCTCTTGTAAAAAAGCAAGATAGCCTTCGTAAATCAAGGCAAGGTCGGAAACCTTTTTCTTTAACATATCATCGGGAAGCAAGGCAAGGCTTTCCTTTAAGATATCCGGCGTAATTTCGGAGGCGGACATTTGCGCCAGCGTTTCATAGATACACCGCGCATTGTTGCCGATTCCCGACAAAGAGGTAAAGCATTGTAAAACCCCCTCGCGCTGTAAACGGGTCATAACCTCGCCCACAGCCATCACCGATCCTTGCTTGGAAATCACCCGTTCTTCCGTGCTTAGAAGTCTTGCAAAGGTGGACACGTGCGAACGAAAGGTCCCGCCCAAACAATTCACAAGCGCGCGTTCGGCAAGCAAGGTCAATCGGTCCTCGCAAAAGATTAAATTAACACCGCCCTGTTCCTCGTACGCTTTGGCGTATTCCGCCATGACTTCCATACATTCAGAAAGGGTATAAGCCTTTAATACGGCGTTCATTTTGTGTCCTCCTTTGATGGATACCTCTATTATAGCATATTCCAAGGGAAAATTTCAGCTTTTTTTCACAATAAATTTGCGGAAATCTTGATTTTGTTTTTACAAATACAAAAGAATGTGCTATAATAATAGAAAAGCTTGCTTTTAATACGGAGAAATTATGAAAATGAAAAAACTCGCACCTATGCTCGCGCTTACCCTTTGCGTTTCGGCGCTTAGCGGCTGTACGGGCGACCAAAAGGTGTCCTTCCACAGCTATTGGCAACAAGATTCCCACGTAAAAGAGTCCGTTCACGAAACCCTCGTGTACAACGTGGCGTTTACGCCGGATGCAGGACTTGACAAAATCGGCTACGGACTTTCGTACGACAACGGACAGTACAAAACCGTACTCGTAAGCGAAGAGGTGGACGGAAAAACCGTCTATACTTACACGACGGAACTGAACATTACCGTCACCTATACCTTAAACGGCGAAAGCGAATCCTTCACCGATACTATCGTGAGCGTAAGCAAATTCTACGATGTATATAACGCGCTTAAACCCATTTCCTCAGAAAAAACCCTTGTCAGCCACACCCCTACAAGCAGCGGCTCGAAATCCGAATTAAGCGCTTGCTATCAGGCGTTTGAATATTCCGTTTCCACCATTTACGATGCGGACGGAAAGGGCGGCGTTGCTGCGGTTGCGCAAAAAGGCCAAGCATCCGTTGAAAACCGTTTTGAAATTGACGAGAAAAAATACTCCTACTTGGATAATGAAGTATTACTCTTTGCCGCGCGCGGACTTAATTCTGTCGTGACTTCGGCAAAGCTAATTTCCTACAGTCCCTTTGCAAAAGCGGTACAAACGGTCGGATTTAACTTTGCGGCGGAAGAAAGTGCCTCTTTCACCTTCTTGAAAAACGGCGAGGAGCGCACGCAAACCATTACCTACCGTCCTATGACTATGGTGTTAAACGAGAAAAACCCCGGGGCAAGCCAAACGGCATGGATCGCAAAAACCACCGACTCTCAAAACAACCTGCACCGCAACGTGATTTTGAAATTGCAAACCCCTCTTTCCTACAGCTTGGGTACTTTGGTTTATACCCTCGCCTCTGCGACTTACGAATAATTTATAAATATGAAAACGGCTTGCCTCGCGGCAAGCCGTTTTATTAATTTTTGTAAACAGACCGTTTCAAAATTCCCACATAGGGCAAATCGCGGTAGTCCTCCGCATAATCAAGCCCGTAGCCGATCACGAACTCGTCTTCAATTTTAAAGCAGGTGAAATCGGGCTGAATATCCGCCGTGCGACGCGCAGGCTTATCCAGCAAGGAAACGATACAAATATCCGCAGGGTTTCTCGTCTTCAACATTTCTTTCAACATGTACATGGTATTGCCCGAATCAATAATATCCTCTACAATCAAGACGTCCTTACCCTCAATATTAGAAAGAATATCCAAGCCCACGGACAGTTTTCCGCTGCTTTGCGTACCTACCCCGTAGGACGACACTTTCATGAATTCCATGGATACGGGAGTTTTCATGGCACGGAGCAAATCGGAGAAAAACACCACGCTCCCTTTTAAAATACAAATGGCGATAGGGCTTTTCCCTGCGTAGTAAGCGTCTAACTCTTTCGCCACCTTTTTGACGCGCGCTTGAATTTTGCCTTTGGAGAGCAATACTCTTTCGATATCTCCCTTTCTCATTTGTATAGTTTTACTCCTTCCTTTCTTTCTTCTTTAGTTGCATATACAGCACGGCTTGCGTTTCTTCGCCAACCTTTACCTTTTCCGAAATCTCCACCCCAAGAACGGCGTACACCTCTTTCCCTGCGGCAAGCACGGGAATGTGCACGCGCTCGCAGGCGGGGATTTTTTCTTCGTTAAACACCTTTTTTAAGGGTTTCGTTCCGCCCCCGAACCGTTGCATGAAGTCTCCTTCCTCTCTAAAGCGGAAAACGGCGTTTTCGGGGATCTTTGCCCCGTCCAACCGCAACACGCGCCACGGGAAAGCCTCTTCTAAAATAGGTTGGGTAGATATGATAACCTCGTACCTGCCCCCGTCGAAGCCGTTTTTATCAAAGGTCTTTGGCTCGCTTTTTGCCACGCAAAAAGCGTCTTTTTTATAAAAGAAAATCCCTTCTACGGTCTTTTCCGCAACGATACCTTTGGGCAAATCGAGCTTTGCGCTCCGCTCCGCGCTTTGCAGGCTATACACGCTTTCAAGGTGCAAGGCGGTGTAGTCTTTCTCTACCCCTAAAGCCTTTAACGCCAGTAGGCAAGCCCTGCGGAACAAAGGTTTCTTTTCACAGAAATCGACGAAAACGCCGTCGTCTGCAACGCTTAATAACGGCTTCGCGTATTCGTACAACAACTCATCGTCTTCCGTTGCCAGTTTAGCAAACCGAACGAGCCCCTCGCTCGCGCCGTGTACCGCCTCGTTGAGCCTCGGCAATACCTCTAACCGCAACTTATTTCTCGTAGCGTCCGTTTCGCCGTTGGTCTTATCTACACAATAGGAAAGGGCGTGCTTTTTTGCATATTCTTCAATCTTTTCCCTTGTCCACGAAAGAAATGGACGAAGCAAATACCCATTCTCCTCGTACATGCCCCCTACGCCCGAAAGAGAAGTCCCTCGCGCTAAGCGGAAAAGCACCGTTTCCGCATCATCGTCTTTATGGTGCGCCGTAGCGATAAAGTCTGTTTTTTCATCTTGTACGAGAGCGGAAAAGCATGCATAGCGAAACGCTCTTGCCGCCGTTTCCAAGCTCACCTTGTCGTTTTTTGCGCGCGCAGGGCAATCCTCTTGAAAGAGGACTAATTCAATACCCCACTCTTTGCACAGGTTTTGTACAAAGCGCATATCCGCAAGGCTTTCCTCTCCCCGAATCCCGTGTTCGCAGTGTACGGCGGAAAGAGAAAAACCGTATGTTTCTTTCACGCTTTTAAGATAATGCAAAAGGCAAACGGAGTCCACGCCGCCGCTAACGGCAACGCATATTCTCTTTCCCTTGTACCTTTGCAAATCCATCATAGAAATAGTATACCACACTTTCCGCCCTTTTGCAAGGGCGTGAACAAAAATAAATGAAAAACACCCCAAGAGTTTTTCACTCTTGGGGTAAGGGATTTACATTAGTCGCCGAAACAAACGCCCATCGCTTTCGCCATGGTCACAAGCTCGCCGTTGGGATCGACATTCTTGGTCTTTTGACCGATTACGTCCTCAAGCGAAACGTCTACGATTTCGTCACCTTGGAGCGCAACCATTCTGCCGAAGCCGCCCTTCATGCAAAGCTCCACCGCCGCATAGCCGTAGCGAGAAGAAAGAACGCGATCGTGCGCCGTAGGCGTACCGCCGCGTTGGATATGGCCAAGGGTGGTCGCTCTTGCTTCCGAGCCCGTCAATTTCTCAAGCTGGTCGGCTACAAGCGCGCCAACACCGCCCAAACGAATGGAATCCGCGCTGTCTTCAATAACCTTCAAAACGACCTGCTTGCCGTCCAAGGATTTCGCGCCTTCGGATACGGCGACAATGGAGAATTCCTTGCCGTTTGCCTTATCCTCTTTAATCTTTTCTGCTACTTTGTTGATATCGTAGGGAATTTCGGGGACCAAGATTACGTCTGCCGCGCCTGCGATACCGGCGTGCAAGGTCAGCCAGCCCGCGCCTCTGCCCATGATTTCCACAACCATAACTCTGTGATGGGACATACCCGTCGTGCGGACTCTGTCCAAGCCGTCCGTCGCAACGGAAATTGCCGTATCGAACCCGAAGGTATAGTCTGTGTTTGCAAGGTCGTTGTCAATCGTTTTAGGAATTGCAACAACGTTTACGCCCTTACGGGAGAAATCTCTTGCGGAAGTAAGCGTACCGTCGCCGCCCAAGATAAAAAGCGCGTCAATACTAGCTGCTTTCAAATGTTCTACCGCAACGTCGGAAACGTCTTCATAGGTAAGCTTACCGTTTTCGTCACGGACAAAATTGCCGTCCGCGTCTTTTACGGGGTACTGGAAGAGGTTGTCCTTATTCGAGCTGTACAAGATCGTACCGCCCTTAGTGATGATTTCCTCTACGTCCTCTAATCCAAGTTTAATAAAATCACCGTGATACAGCCCGTGATAACCGTGGCGAACGCCCATTACCTCCAAGCCGTATTTAGAAATAGCCGTTTTAACAACCGCGCGAATTACAGGGTTTAAACCGGGGCAGTCCCCACCGCCCGTCATAATCGCAATCTTCTGCACTTTACTCATAATCTTCTTCCTTATTACTCCTTTATACAACGCAACTATTTTACCATAAATTTTGAAAAATGTAAACGAAAAACCAGCAAGATTTTAGAATATTTATATTTTTTTACCCTTCTTTTTATCGGTCAAATAAAAGCACGACATCACGCCCTGCATACTCTATCAAACAACCCTATAAATTCTTGCCGTCTTTTTATACGACTTACTTTCAATCACGAAATCCCCATACTCGGTTGTTTTATTCTCTAAAGAGCCGAACATCACGAAGTATCTGCTGATAATATACCCTTGATAGTACACAGCGTTATATACGTTTACGCCCAACAGCTCGGCAGGGCTATCGCTAACGAGCGCATTTTTCTCTATTGCACGTTGAATGATTTTGTCCGCCTGGTCATAGTACTCGTCAATCCATGCTTGCATACTGCAAACAGGCACAGTGTTTTCTTGTGCAACGGCTGGCAATAGGCTTTCGGCAAAGGGTACGGGCGTAAAGCCTTCTTCAAACGCAATCCCGTTCTCTGACATGACAAACAGCAAAAGCGCGCCCACGTCATAGCAAATTATTCTTATCGGAAATAATTGCGCTTCCCGTACTATCCTTTCTTGCATGGAGGATAATTTCTTTTGAAAGAGCTCGTTAGAGAGCTGTTTCAATGCTTTAAGCTCCACGAAGTTCGCCGTTCCCTCAATTTGCTCCAAGCAAGCCTCATAATGATATTCGTACGCAAAGGTATTGGAGCGGTATTTCCTCATTGCGAGCAACCGCTTAAACTGCTCGCCGTCAAAGGCGTTGACAAGCTGGCACAGTATTTGATTTTCCGCCAGCTTTACGCTTAAATTACCGTCCTCATAGCGATAGGTATACAATGCATCCAACTCGTCGGGAAAACGGCTCTCCCCGTGCGCATTTTGAAACCCGTGGAACATTTCGTGGACGATTTTCGAGGTTAAGATACTCGGATCAAGCTCTTCTTGCACGTTCCATATCGCAATCCATTCCCCTTCGTAAAAAATGGAAGTATTGGCGAGAAAGTCGTCCGTTTTTGAAATATAAGCGCCATTGTAAAAACATTGACTATCGTTATATAACGCAAATTTTAACGGCGAAAACCCTTTCCATAGCTTAGAAAAATCAATCCTGTCGATACGGTTTTTGACTTGAGCATACAAGCGCTCCAAATCCATATAAAAGCCCCCTCTACTTCTTTATCTTTTGATATGCCAAGCGTTCGTCGCCGTTTGCAAGGCGGATAATTCCGCAATATTCAAATCCGTGCTTTAACAGCGCGTGTTGCATGGGCAGATTATCGCGGTGGGTATCCATACGCAAATTCCCGCAACGTGCAAAACATTCATGGATACAATACCCGATTATCCCTTGCCCTTGCTTGGCTACAGCAATACGGTGTATCACTCCGTAGGGCGCGTTAGACAGCCACTCTCCCCCGTAGATTTTCGCGTAAGTAGGGTCGTCCTCTTGCGAAAACATAAACACGGCAAGAATTTCACCGTTCTCTTCGGCGACGTAGCCGATCCCTTTTTCCATATCCTCTTTGGCTGTATCTATATTCGGCGTTCCGCTGTTCCATTGATTAGGATTACCCGTTGCTCGCATGAAAATTTTAGCGTTTTCGTAAATCTCGCCGATTTTAGCAAGGTCTGCCTCTACCGTTTTTCGTATGTGCATATCTTCACTTAACCTCGCCTGCCGGTTTCATACCCCGTGACGGGGTCAAAAGTCATAAAGAGGTCGGG
>JAFVTA010000096.1 GCA_017503525.1 Clostridia bacterium
CTTATTATCAAGGACGTAACCGAGATTTTGCAAAAGGCGGTGCCTATGTTCGAGGGCAAAACCGTCAAGGCGATCAAGGTGGAAAACTTCGACAAGCCGCGTAGCTTTATCGACAAGACCATTATCGAGCAGGCACGCCAGAACGAAATCGAAACGGTTTACTGGGTAAAGACGGACGAAAACAACAGCTTTGTGGGCGGACTTGCAAAGTTCCTTGGCGAGGTAGGCGGCGAGCTTATCTCTGCACTTGACCTTAAGCCAAATAGCTTCGTTGCAATGGTTTGCGGCGGTAAGAGTGTAAGCAAGCAGGCGGGTATCGTTCGTACAATTTTGGGTAACGAGCTTGATTTGCTCGAAAAGGACGTATACAAGTTCTGCTGGATTGTGGACTTCCCCATGTACGAAATCGGCGAGGAATCGGGCGAAATAGAGTTCTGCCACAACCCGTTCTCGATGCCGCAGGGCGGAATGGAAGCGCTTAAAACCAAGGATCCGCTTTCTATTCTTGCGTATCAGTACGACATCGTGTGCAACGGCGTAGAGCTTTCTAGCGGCGCTGTTCGTAACCACGACCCCGAAATTATGGTTAAGGCGTTCGAGATTGCAGGCTACGGCATTGACGTAATCGAAAGCAAGTTCTCGGCACTTTACAATGCGTTCAAGTTTGGTGCACCGCCGCACGCAGGTATCGCACCGGGCGTTGACCGAATGGTTATGCTTCTTTGTGACGAGCCGAGCATTCGCGAAATTATTGCATTCCCGATGAACAAAAACGCAAAGGATTTGCTTATGAATGCGCCCAACTTCGTTACCGAAAAGCAGCTTAAGGAAACGCACATTCGGGTAGTTATGCCGGAGGAAAAATAATGGACGAGAGAGTTACGCTTACCACCGACGAGGGTGAGGATATTGAATTCGAAATCGTTACCGAGCTTGCACTCGGCGAGGACTTTTATGCAATAATGCAGCCCGTAAAGCCGCTTGACGGCGTAGCCGAGGACGAGGCGCTCGTTTTTAGAATTATCGAAACGGACGATGGTGACGAGTACGAGCTGGTTATTGACGACGATATTTTGGACGGCGTTTTCGAAAGCTACAACAATATGATAGAGGATTTGTAAAATACAAAGCTCAGCACTAAATCAAGGCAAAAAGAACTCACTTCTGCCAAGCAGGTGCATACAATAAAAGCAGAAAGAGTAAGAATAATAGGAGATCCTGCTATTTTTACTCTTTTGTTTTTGGCGCTGTTACAACAAACGGATGATATAAAAGACGTGAAATGCGGCGACATAGCGCATTTAAGACAAAAGAACAAAAGACATTTTCGGCGCAAAGTAGGCTTGTTTAGCGTACAACGCCCTTCGCGCCCATAGTCAAGCTTTGCTTGTAAAGGAGATTGATATGGATAAGAAAAAGAAAATTATTTTATACGTCGTGCTTTATTCTATTGCGGCGTTCGTGGCGTTTGTCACGTATTATCTTGCGCTTCCGCCAATCAACGTGTACAGCGTTGGATTTTGGTTTTTCCTAGCGTTCGTGTCGATTCTTGGCCTTGCCCCGTATTTTCTAATGAGACCCGAGATTCGCAGATTTGGCGCGTCAGTTAGAGAGCGTTTTTTAAGAGGATACGTGCCTAACTACGGCAAGAAAAAGAAGAAGGTCAACAATGACGGTACCGTGGAGATAAAAATAGAGCCGCGCAGTAGAATAAAAAGGCCGTATCTGTTTTTGATTATACCGCTTGTGCCGCTTGTCGTTTTGATGTTTGGCGGAATATCTTCGGCTACGATTTTCAATGCAAGCGCGTATTCAAGCGTTATAAGCGTAACGGAAGCGGAATTTGCCACCGATATGCCTCAAACGGACAAGATTACGCACATCGCCTTAATGGATACGGACACGGCAAAAATTATCGGCAACCGTACGCTTGGTTCGCTC
>JAFVTA010000097.1 GCA_017503525.1 Clostridia bacterium
ACCAAAACTTCCCTGCAATGGCGTTTGGGTTCCCCTTAATGCTGCTCGCAACGCTGGCCCCGAAAGAGCCTATCTTGACCTGGTGGCTGCTTTTCGGGTTCTTCGTGGTTATGAATATCATATTGTTCCGTTCCTTTATTTTTAAAAGACGGAAAAAGAAAGAGGAAAACTAAATTACATAAAAATAAATCGCCGAGCGCTTGCTCGGCGATTTGCTTATTCAAAAAGATTTATTCTTGCGCGGTTTCTTCTACGGGAGCTTGCGCCGCCGTTTCCGCTGCGGGCGTTTCGCCCTTAATGTGGTGGAACCAACCCATTTTACGCGCATGTGCGTTTCGCGCGCTGGTCTTGCCTTCGGGGTCGATATCGCCTGCTTTCGTGAGGGCAATTTTGGTAAGGGCGGGGCCGACAAGTTCGTAGATAAGCACGGCGAAAAGGGTGATATTTGCAATCAAGATACCTTCCGCGCCAAGCTCTGCAGAGTTCATGACCATATTCGCCATACCAAGCGCCACACCTGCTTGGGGAAGAAGGGTAATG
Source organism: Clostridia bacterium (assembly GCA_017503525.1). Lineage (GTDB taxonomy): Bacteria > Bacillota > Clostridia > Christensenellales > Borkfalkiaceae > Scatosoma. The sequence continues at coordinate 541 of JAFVTA010000097.1, forward strand.
CCGAGATACTTGACGATATTATCGTCGCATTTCGCCGCTTTAGCACTCAAAAATGCGCCCGAATATTTACCTGCCGAACGGCTCAAAATGTAAACCAAACCGATCACGACGATCATGATATCCGTGAATACCGACAGCTCTAACTCCGCGCCGCTAATGACGAAGAATATAATGAAAAGGGGAGCTGTCCAACGGTCTACTCTATCCATAAGCTCTTCGGAGAAGTCGCAGATATTGCAGAATATCGTACCCAGCATCATGCAAACGAGCAAGGACGAGAACCCGATATGTACGCCGCCGATTTCAAATTTCATCATGGCAAGACCGATGGTCATAAGCACGAACCCAACGGATACTGCAAGACGCTTGGAACGGGAGTGGAAGAAACGTTCAAAGAAGGAGAACGCATACCCCATGGCTGCGCCGAGCCCGATAGAGAGTATAATTTCGAGCATAGGTTCTACCAAAATGGAAACGACGGAAATCGTGCCGTTGAGGGCTTTCGCAACGCCGAAGGAAATCGCGAAGAGGATTAAGCCTACCGCGTCGTCGAGAGCGACTACGGGCAAGAGAATGTCGGTGACGGGACCTTTTGCCTTGTACTGTTTCACGACCATAAGGGTTGCCGCAGGCGCGGTTGCCGAGGCGATTGCGCCAAGGACGATTGCCGCGGAAAGGGGGAGCTTATGGGGCATTGCAAGGTGTAAAAGGATGAGTATGGCATCCACGAGCAAGGTGGTGACGACGGCTTGGAAAACGCCGACGATCACCGCTTGCTTACCGATCTTCTTTAATTGAGAAAGACGGAATTCGTTGCCGATAGAAAAGGCAATAAAGCCAAGCGCGACGTCGGAGAGAATTTTAACCGATTCAATGTCTTCTTTGCCCGTAAAGCCCAAACCCTTAACGCCAAATGCGCCGAGAAGGTAAGGACCGACCAAAATACCTGCGACAAGGTACGCCGTGACGGCAGGAAGTTTAAGCACTTTCGCTACACGCGAAAGCATAAGCCCCGTTAACAGGGCGATGGATAATGAGAGTAAGGTTTCCATAAAAATAAGTCCTTTGTATGAAATCGCTTGCTATTATACTACTTCTTTTTTAGAAAAGCAAACGAAAAGATAGGCAAAATAAAAAAATATTTATAAAAGCTTTATAAAAGCTTTTGCAAGGGTTTGACAATACAGCCGTTTGCTTGGTATAATATAAGATGAGAGATAACCTAGCGAGAGGAGAACTCGAAAGGCTTTGACTTAAGGAGAAAGAAAGATGTATCAAATCGTTGCAAAAAAATCGCTCAATCCCACCGTCACGCAAATGGAGATTTACGCTCCCTTCGTGGCGAAAAAGGCTCGCCCCGGGCAGTTCATTATTTTGAGAGTGGACGAGGACGGCGAGCGTATCCCCCTTACCATTGCAGGGTACGATAGGGAAAAGGGTACCGTCACCATTATTTTCCAAATCGTAGGGGCAGGTACGGAGAGATTGAATCATAAGAAGGAAAAAGACTATATTTCCGACTTTGTAGGCCCGTTAGGAAAACCTACTCATACCGAAGGTTTGAAAAAGGTTTGCGTCGTAGGCGGCGGCGTTGGCTGTGCGATTGCGCTCCCCGTAGCGAGAGCCTTGCACGAGCAGGGCGCCGAGGTCACCTCGATCGTCGGGTTTAGAAATAAGGATCTCGTCATTTTGGAAGAGGAGTTCAAGGCTTGCTCCAAGGACTTTTATATGATGACGGACGACGGTTCGTACGGGCGTCAAGGCAACGTTTGCGTGCCCTTAAAGGAACTTCTCGAACAGGGCGAAGCCTTTGACGAAGTGATTACGATAGGACCGCTTATCATGATGAAATTCGTTTGCGCGGCAACCAAGGAATTCGGCGTAAAGACGATTGCCAGCATGAACCCGATTATGATCGACGGCACGGGTATGTGCGGCGGCTGCAGACTTACCGTAGGCGGCGAAATGAAATTCGCCTGCGTGGACGGGCCCGAATTTGACGGCCACCTTATCGACTTCGACGAGGCAATGAGCCGTTCGCGTATGTATTCGGAATTTGAACTTCACGAAAGAGAAGATACCTGCAACCTGTTCAAAAAGGAGGTAGAGTGAGATGGCAAAGTTTAATATGAACCCTTTAAAAAATCCCATGCCTGCGCAAGATCCCCTCGTTAGAAACGGAAACTTCGACGAGGTGGCGCTTGGCTACACCGCCGAAATGGCGATTGACGAGGCTAAACGTTGCGTGAACTGTAAAAACCGTCCTTGTGTGGCGGCTTGTCCCGTCAATATTCAAATCCCCGAATTTATCGCAAAGGTGGCGGAAGGGGACTTTGAGGGCGCATATCAAATTATCGCAAAGGATTCCTCACTTCCTGCGGTTTGTGGACGAGTTTGTCCCCAAGAAACGCAATGCGAAGGTAAATGCACGCGCGGTATCAAAGCAGGCTGCGAGGCGGTCGGTATCGGTAGATTAGAACGCTTTGTTGCCGACTGGCATAATGCAAACTGTGCGGATAAACCCGTACCTGCCCCCTCTAACGGGCATAAAGTAGCCGTGGTTGGTTCGGGCCCTGCAGGGCTTACCTGCGCAGGGGATTTGGCAAAAATGGGGTACGAGGTGACGGTGTTCGAGGCGCTCCACGTGGCAGGCGGCGTGCTCGTGTACGGGATTCCCGAATTCCGTTTGCCCAAGGCAATCGTGCAAAAGGAAGTGGACAATTTGAAGGCGCTCGGCGTGAAAGTGGAAACCAACATGGTCATCGGGCGCGTGATTACGATTGAAGAGCTTAAGAGCGAGTACGGCTTCGAGGCGGTGTTTATCGGCTCGGGCGCAGGCTTGCCTAAATTTATGAATATTCCGGGCGAAAGCTTGAAAGGGGTATACTCCGCGAACGAGTTTTTGACTCGTTCCAACCTCATGAAGGCGTATAAAGAGGACAGCCGTACCCCCATTCAAAGAGGGAAGTGCGTAGCGGTCGTAGGCAGCGGCAACGTTGCT
>JAFVTA010000007.1 GCA_017503525.1 Clostridia bacterium
ATACTAATTACTTGATAAATACCATTTGGAGTGAAAGAAATGAAACTAGGAGTTGTAGGATTGCCTAATGTTGGCAAAAGCACGCTTTTCAACGCGATAACCGAAGCGGGCGCAGAGTGCGCGAATTACCCGTTCTGTACGATCGAACCTAATGTTGGCGTAGTAGCCGTTCCTGATGAAAGATTGCAAGTTTTGGGTAAAATGTACGAAACGAAAAAAATTACGCCTGCCGTACTTGAATTCGTGGATATCGCCGGACTTGTAAAGGGCGCGAGCGCGGGCGAAGGCTTGGGAAATAAATTCTTGTCGCATATTCGCGAAGTGGACGCAATCGTTCATGTGGTGCGCTGTTTTGCCGACGAAAATATCACTCATGTCGACGGGAATATTGATCCTATTCGCGACATTGAAACTATCAATCTCGAACTTGCATTGTCCGACCTTGAAAGCGCGAAAAAGCGACTTGAAAAGGCGGAAAAGTTGGTAAAAACGGGCGAAAAATCTTATGCGGACGAGGCGGAGTTGTTGCGCAAAGTGGTAACGACGCTAGAAGAAGGCAAAAGTATAAGAACGCTTAAACTAAACGACGACGAAAAGGCAATGCTTGGCGGATTTTTCTTTATCACATCAAAGCCCGTAATTTATTGCGCGAACATTGGTGAAAGTGATATCGGCAAAGAAGATAACGAATTCGTAGAAAAGGTGCGCGCTTTTGCAAAGGCGGAAAACTCTCAATTTATGGAAATTTGCGCCAAGGTCGAAGAAGAAATTGCCGCGCTCGATCCGGAAGAACGCCCCATATTTATCGAAGAACTCGGGCTTAAAGAAAGCGGGCTTAACCGCATAATCAAGACGGGCTACGACCTACTTGGTCTTATCTCGTACCTAACCGCCGGCGAAAAGGAAGTACGCGCTTGGACGATTGAAAAAGGTACGAAAGCGCCCCAAGCGGCAGGCAAAATTCACAGCGAATTCGAAAAAGGTTTTATTCGCGCGGAAATCGTAACTTACGACGATTTGGTATCGTGCGGTAGTTTTAACAAGGCAAAAGAACAAGGAAAAGTTCGTAGCGAAGGCAAAGAGTATGTTTTCAAAGACGGTGATGTTGCGCTTTTCCGTTTTAATGTATAGGTGAAATATGGAACTAAAAAGTATAATTGCGAAACTAATCAAACTTGACGGGGTAAGCGAAAGCGAAATTTTCGACGCGCTCTCGCCCACTCCCGACATAAACAAAGGCGATATTTGCTTGCCGTGCTTTAAGTTTTCGCGCGCGCTTCGCCTAGCCCCGCCGGCTATTGCAAGCAAAATTAAAGAGCAACTCGACTTGGTTAAATGCGATATTATCGATAAAGTAGAAGTTGAGGGCGGATACCTTAATATTTTCTACGCGAGAAAAAATGTGGTTTGCTCGGCTATGGAAAATTTTACTAGCGGTGGTATCGGCTTGCCAAAAGCGGACAACGGCAAAACCGTTTGTATCGACTATTCGTCCATAAACATTGCAAAACCTTTTCATATCGGACACTTGCTTACAACGGTAATCGGCGGTTCGCTTTACCGAATCTATCGCCACCTTGGCTACAACGCGGTGGGCATTAACCACCTTGGCGACTGGGGTAC
>JAFVTA010000098.1 GCA_017503525.1 Clostridia bacterium
AAGCCCTATTGTCAACTATAAACCGTAATTAGATTGTTGACATTTTAGGCTTTTTTTCATTAAAAATTGGCTATTTTTTTGTCAAGTATATATTTTAATAAGATTTTTGACGAGATTTACACAAGTTGTCAGAATATCACCCGTTTTACCGCCGACTTGGTAGCCTTCGATATACGCTTTTTTACCGCTCCCTTCTCTTACAACCCCTTCCAGCATTTTCGCAAGCGTTTTGGACGCTTCTTCGCTTACCACGCGGTTTTTTAGCGCGGGATTTTCCTCCTTTACAATATATCCGTCGTCAGCGTAAACTTTCTTGACCAGCCTCGGCGTATAATAATATCCGCCGTTGACCGCGGCAGCCGCCGCGCAGGCAAGCTGTATCCCCGACACCGCTACCGTTTGCCCAAACCCGATACGCGCCAAATCACACCCCCTCACCGCTTCTTTCGGTAAGAGTAAACCGTACGCCTCGCCCCCGTAATCTATCCCCGTCTTTGCACCAAACCCGAACGCCGAAAGATACTTGTAAAAGGTTTCTTTCCCAAGCGACATGGCAATATCCGTAAAACATGGATTGCAACTGGTATTGAGCGCGCCTGCTAGCGTTTGGTTGCAATGCTTACCGTTGGCGTGATTGCTCCAACACTTGACCGTCGTGCCGTCTACCGTACGCGTACGGGAGCTGGGAAAGACGTAATTCGTAGAAAACGCCTTGGGATTGCCCTGCAAATGCTCCTCGATATTCATTGCCGAAGTAATGATTTTAAAGGTAGAACCCGGTTCATAGATATCGCACACGAGCTTATTCCTTGATAAGGTGTTCAAAAGCTCCGTATTATCCCTTGGAACGGCGTTTAAATCGTACGAAGGGTAATTCGCCAAGGCTAACACCTCAAAGTTGGCAGCATCCAGTACGATGCACTCCGCGGACGCAGGAGAATACGCCTTATACACTTTTTCAAGCGCGCTTTCGGCAAGCTCCTGTATCCCGTAATCGATAGGCAATTGTAAATTGTACCCATCCTCCGCCGGCAAATAAGTGGCTACGCTCCCTTTTATCTCCACGCCGACAAGGTCGGTTTCATAGAGCAATTCTCCCCTTTTTCCAGCCAAATAGGTTTGATAAACTTTCTCTAATCCCGTCGTGCCTACCCCGTCCGACGAGGTAAAGCCAAGCACTTGGCAAAGGGCATCGCTTTTGGGATAGAAACGGATATTATCGCGCGAATAATAAACTCCGTCCAAAGAAAGCTTGGAAAGCGCGTTAATTTTATCCTTGCCTATCTTTTTCGCCACGGTAATTTCGGAGGCTTTTTTCTTGGTTAACTTCTCATATACGCTTTGCCCGTCCAGTTCCAAGGCGCTTGCAAGCAGCGCGGAAGTTTTTTCCTTATCCTTGACGGCATTAGAGCGCGCATATACGGTGTATGCCGTGGAATTATCCGCTAGCACCACTCCGTTTCTATCCGTGATTTTCCCTCTTTGGGGCGCTATGGGAATTTCTCTCGTCCATTGATCGAGCGCACGGTAAGAAAGTTCCTCGCTCCAAACGACCTGCACGTAGAAAAATCTTCCGCATAAAAGGCAAAAAAGAAAGGTTATTGCCTAGCTGACGGCAAATAACCTCTTTCGTAAAACCGATATAGAATAATCTCGTTTTTGTTTAATAATAATACCTCTTTAATTCCCCGACTGCACCATGCCTTGTGACAACGCGTATTCGCGGATAGCCTCTTCGCTTTGTGCAGCCTCAATACGGCGCTGAATGTCCTCGTAGCGGTCTGCAAGCTGTTCCTTCTTTTGCTCCAAATTTTGAATTTTTATTCTCTTTTGAGTGAGCATGTGCGTATTGATGCAAATCATAGTAAGCATCGCCACGATAACCATGGTAAATATCGCCATAGCCGCCTTTGCAAAAGGCGAAAGAGAATATTGCGCCTGCGTAGAAACGACCGCCTGCACTTTTGCAACGGGCGCAGCGGGACGGACGGGTTCTTCCACCGTCAATCTTTCAAACTTCTCCGTGGTAAAGAGCGCATTCGCCATAGGAGAAATGTATTCGGTCACCGTGGGTTCTTGTTCAAGAACTGCAGTATTTGCCTTGGAAGGATTAATGTAAGTGACGGTTTCTTCTTTTACCGGCATTTCTGCATGCACCGCATTCTCAACCGCAGCAAACTGATCCGCAACCGCAGTTTGCAATCTGCGATAACGTTCTTTAATCATTGCGTTATGTTGTTTCGCTTCTAATTCCGCGTTAGATAATTGCATTTGCTGTTCGCGTAACAATTCCATTTCGCCCCTCCGTGTCTTAGTTCTTCTCCAGTTTTCCTTATCTTATAACTTTTCCGCGATTCTAAGTTTCGCGCATTTACTCCTCGAATTATATTCGAGCTCCTCTTCGCTCGCCGTAATCGGCTTGCGGGTAATCGTCTTAATTTCCGGTTCCCTTCCGCATACGCATACGGGGAAGTTCCCGGGGCAGGTGCAGGGTTTTTCCAGCTCCCTAAACGCCTCTTTTACAATTCTGTCCTCCAAGGAATGGAAGGTTAAAATGGCGATGCGTCCACTCTTTTTTAATCTTCTAGTCAAGGAAAGCACGAGTTCGTACAATCCGTCAAGTTCCTCGTTTACTTCGATACGGATTGCCTGAAAGCTCTTTCTCTCACAAGGCGCGCCGTAGCGGAATTTCGCAGGAATGCTGTTTTTGATAATCTCTGAAAATTCACCCGAAGTTTTTAAGGGGTTGTTTTCTCTGTATTTTACAATATTTCTTGCAATTTGCTTAGCAAAGGTTTCTTCGCCGTAGGTTTTTAAAATTCTTGCAAGTTTTTCTTCCGAATAGGTATTGAGCACGATTTCCGCCGTCAAATATGCGGAAGTGTTCATACGCATATCTAAGGGTGCATTGGGATTTCTATAGGTAAATCCTCTTTCCTCGTCGTCAAGCTGATGCGAAGACACCCCGAAATCCAACAGCGCGCCGTCGATTTTATCGACGCCTGCCCTCTCGAACACGAGAGAAAAGTCCTTGTAGTTGGACTTGTAAATTTCAAATCTCCCGTCGAACTCCTTTAAACGGTTCGTCGCCGCCGCGATCGCCTCGTCGTCAAGGTCGGTAGCAATCAATCTGCCGCTTTTAGAAGTTCGTTTAAGGATTTCGTAGGAATGACCGCCTCCCCCTACCGTGCCGTCGTACCAAACCCCGCCCTCTTTCAAGGCAAGACCTTGCATACATTCTTCCAGCATTACGGGTTTGTGCGAAAATTCCAACATTGTTTAAATCCCCAGTTTTTTAAGCTCCGTATCGTAATCGATACCTTCAACGTATTCGTAATATCTCTCTGCCGCCCAAATTTCCAAACGGTTGCCGCGCCCAAGCGTGATAACGTCCTTTTGAATCCCAGCCATTTTTCTTAACGGGGAGGGCAATACCACTCTGCCCTGCGCATCTTCTTCCGCCGAAAAAATACTTCCGAAGAAAAGCGCCGACGCTTGATTGCCTTCCGAAATCCCCTCGGATGCCAAAGCGCTTATGGTATCGTCTAACTCGTCGTCCGCCATAACGCAGATACAACGGTTCATGCCGCGGAAAAAACTGTACGTCTTTTCGCCGTTCTCTCCTGTCAGCTCTTTCTTGAACTTGGAGGGAATGCGCAAGCGGTTTTTATCGTCCAACTGGTGTTCAAACATGCCTTTGAACATTGCGTTTTACCTCCTTGCTCGTTTTTTTACCCCTATACGGGTTGCATGACTATATTATACAACCACTTTTGACCATTGTCAAGACTTTTTTGGTAAAATTTTTAAATTTTTTTAATTTTTTTTGGGATTTTTGCCCCTTTTTATACAGCGAACATTTGTTCGTATGTATTTTTATTGTTTTTCCTTTGTTTTCCTAAGAAAAATAGAGATTGCATATGCCCATTTTTTGCTCGTTTTTTGGCGTTTTTTAGCGAACGTTTGTTTGGTTTTCTTTCACTTCCCCCGTTTTTAGGGATTTGGGGTTTTTTGGTGGTCAAAAATCCCAAAAAAGTCTTTCTCTTTTGGAAAGGTGGTCGCCCGTCCCTATTTTTTTCATTCAAAACCGAACAAAGGCGTTTGGCAATCCCCTCGTTGCCGTCAAACGCCTCGCAGCCGTAATGTTTTTCTATCCTTTCTTTAATATATATATAATGGGTACAGCCCAGCACGACGGCGCTTGGTTTCCCCCTTGGTAAAAACCTTTTATAATCGTAATCCGGGTTTTGCAAATTGCCCTCTATCTCCCCCGCCAAGAGATCGCACGGCGCGATACGCACCGTACAATTTGGATATACCCTTTCCGCCCGCCTACACAGCCGTACGAGCCGTTCGCTTTGGCAGGTAGCCCTTGTGGCGAGAACGAACACCTCTCCCCCTTTTACGCAGGCAGGGAAAACGGCAGGCTCCGCGCCGATAATGGGAAAGGAGAAACGATGACGCAATTCTTCTATGCAAACGGCGGTTGCTGTATTGCAAGCAATCACTACCGCCCTCACTTTTAACCTTTTAAAACGCTTGAAGGCGCGAAGGACGTATTTGCGGATTTTTGCTTTGGGCAAATTTCCGTAAGGCGCGTGCTTATTATCGCCGTAATAATAAAGAATTTCCTTTTTTAAATATGGCTGACAATCAGCTAAAACGGT
>JAFVTA010000099.1 GCA_017503525.1 Clostridia bacterium
GAAAGAGAATAACCCTTGCCCGTTTCCGTCTTGGAAGTAATCGTCATTTTGGATACCGCCGCAATCGATGCCACAGCCTCGCCGCGAAAACCAAGGGTTAAAATATTCTCTAAATCTTCCGCTTTGGCAATTTTGCTCGTTGCGTGGGGCAAAAAGGCGGAATGTAAATCCTCACGCTCGATACCGCAGCCGTTATCGACTACGCGAATGAGCTGCTTGCCCCCCTTTTCAATATAAATTTCAATTTCCGTTGCCCCAGCATCAATTGCGTTTTCTACAAGCTCTTTTACGACCGAATACGGTCTGTCTACCACCTCGCCTGCTGCAATTCTATTAAATACGCTTTGGGGTAAAATATTAATTTTCGGCATCGTTATCTATCTCCGTCTACTTTATCCTTTAAATCGCTAACCAGCATAAACGCTTGCATGGGCGACATGGTATTCATATCCACTTCGGATAGGATACACTCCACTTCCGTAAGCTGTTTTTCCGCAACGGGTTCCTCTTCCGCCCATTCCGTTTGGATCTTCCCTCGTGCGATATCACTCTTTTCAAGCGCCTTTAAAATCCCTTTTGCGCGTGTAGTCACTTCCTTGGGTACACCTGCAAGTGCAGCAACCTCAATACCAAAACTACGGTTCGCTCCGCCCCTTGCAATCTTTCTTAAAAAGACAACCGCGCCGTTTAATTCCTTGACCGTCACTTTATAATTCTTCACGCCGTCAAGCTTGGTTTCAAGCTCGGTAAGCTCGTGATAATGCGTAGAAAACAAAGTTTTTGCGCAAACGTGCTCGGTAAGGTATTCGATAACCGACCAAGCGATAGAAAGTCCGTCGTAAGTACTTGTACCTCTGCCTACTTCATCCAAAATCAAAAGACTGTCTTTGGTTGCATGCAATAAAATGCTTGCCACTTCCGTCATTTCCACCATGAAAGTACTTTGGTCGAAAATGAGATTATCACTTGCACCAACGCGCGTAAAGATACGGTCGGTAAGCGGAATTTCCGCCGCCTTTGCAGGCACGAACGCGCCGATATGCGCTAAAATCGTAATCAGTGCAACCTGCCGCATATAAGTACTTTTACCTGCCATATTCGGGCCCGTAATAATCGCGCAACGATTTTCCCCGTTATCTAAAAGGGTATCGTTGGGAACAAAACGGTCCTTGGAGATCGCCTCGACCACCGCATGGCGGCCATCCGTAATTTTAAGGGGCTGTCCTGCTTCCAATAGGATAGGACGGGCATAACGGCGTTCTTTTGCAACCGTCGCAAAGGATACGATACAATCCAAAAGCGCAATCGATGCCGCTATCGTTTTGAACGCCTCGATATTTTGTGAAAGCACTTGCAATATTTGCGCATAAAGCTGCGCCTCGATTTGGAGTGCCTTTTCGTGGCTGGTAAGAATTTTTTCCTCAAAAATCTTTAATTCTTCGGTGATATACCTCTCACCCGTCGTTAAGGTCTGTTTTCTTATATATTCCGCAGGAACTTGATCTTTAAAAGAGTTGGAAACTTCGATATAATACCCGAATACCTTATTGTAGCCGATTTTAAGGGTTCTAATGCCCGTGCGTTCCTTTTCGCGCATTTCCATGTCTGCTAAAATCTGCTTACCTTTGTCACGGATTTCACGCAGTTCGTCAAGTTCTTGATGGAACCCCTCGCGGATATATTTTCCGTCCTTCGTTTGCGCGGGCGCATTTTCGTCGATTGCCGCAGCCAAAAGGTCGGCAATCTCCTTCATATCCAAAATCCCTTCGTCAATATCCTTTATAATTGACGAATTAAATCCCGTAAGTTGGAATTTCACCGAAGGCAAAATCTGTAAGGATTTCTTAAGTGCGATACAATCCCTAGGCGTAAAGTTTCCGTTAGAAATCCTTCCTGCCAAACGTTCTATATCAGCAATTCCATGTAAATTCTCGCTAAGGCCTACGCGAACGACGGACGCGTTGTACAGCTCTTCCACGCCGTCAAGACGGTAATTAATTTCCTCTTTATTCTTCAAGGGCGCCAACAGCATACGTGCCAGCAAACGAGCGCCCATGCCCGTTTTGGTTTTATCCATTACCCAAAGCAATGAACCGTACTTCTTGTTTTCCGCGTTGTTTCTGACAAGCTCCAAATTGCGCACGGCGTTGCCGTCCAAGGTCATAAACTTCTCTTGATCGATAAGCTTGACGGAGCTAATATTCGCAAGCGAATGTTTTTGCGTTTCCCTCAAATATTCGATTAA
>JAFVTA010000100.1 GCA_017503525.1 Clostridia bacterium
AGGTTCTTCTGGTAGGCGGTTCCTCCAGAATCCCCGCCGTACAGGAAGCTGTAAAGAACTTTACCGGCAAAGAGCCCTTCAAGGGAATCAACCCCGACGAATGCGTAGCAATCGGCGCGGCGGTTCAAGGCGGTGTTTTGACGGGCGAAGTGAAGGACGTATTGCTCCTTGACGTAACGCCGTTGTCGCTCGGTATTGAAACGCTCGGCGGTGTGTTCACGAGAATTATCGATAGAAATACGACCATTCCCGTTAAGAAGAGCCAAATCTTCTCCACGGCGGCGGATAACCAAACGAGCGTTGACATTCACGTATTGCAAGGCGAACGCGAATTCTGCAAGGACAACAAGACCCTCGGCAACTTCATGCTTTCGGGGATTGCGCCTGCACCCAGAGGTATCCCTCAAATCGAAGTCACCTTCGATATCGACGCAAACGGTATCGTGCACGTGACGGCGCAGGATAAGGGCACGGGCAAGTCCACGGATATTACGATTACTTCGTCCACCAACCTTTCCGAAGAGGAAATCGACAAGGCGGTAAAAGAAGCGGAACAGTTCGCGGAAGAGGACAAAAAGCGCAAGGAAAAAGTGGACAATCGCAACAAGCTTGACGGCATGATTTTCTCGGTAGAGCAAACCATGAAGGAAGCAGGCGACAAGCTGGACGAAAACGATAAGTCCACCTTACAGGCGGCTATCGACGCGGCAAAGACCGAGCTTGAAAGCGAGGATGACGACCGTATCAAGGCGGCGTACGACAAGCTTATGCAAGACGTACAGCCCGTATTCACCAAGATGTATCAACAGGCAAGCGCACAAGGCGCAAACCCTGAAACGGACGGCGGCGATACGGAATTCCACCAGTAATTTGAATGAAACGCGTACACGGGTTTGGGCAACCAAACCCGATTACGCTGTAAGGAAAGAGTATGGCAGACAAGAAAAATTATTACGACGTTTTGGGCGTAGATAAAAAAGCGACGCCCGACGAGATAAAATCCGCGTATAGAAAGCTGGCGATGAAATACCACCCCGACAGAAATCAGGGGAATGCCGAGGCGGCGGAAAAATTCAAGGAAATCAACGAGGCGAACGAAACCCTTTCCGATAGCCAAAAGCGCGCGGCGTACGATTACGAGCTGGAACACCCTGGCATGGGCGGTTTCGGCGGCTTTGGCGGTTTTGGCGGCGGCGCAGGCGGCTTTGAGGATATTTCGGATATTTTCAGCAGTTTCTTCGGCGGTTTTGGCGGCGGCGGAGCGCGTACGGCGCAGTCCGCGGTCGGCGAGGATATTCAACGCGAAATGACCCTCTCCTTTATGGATGCGGCAAAGGGCTGTAAAAAGACCTTCTCGTATACCCGCAACGAGCCTTGCTCGTCCTGCCGAGGAACGGGCGCAAAGGGGGGCACGGCGTTTGAAACTTGCGGAAAATGCCAAGGCAAAGGAGTTATTCAGCAGGTTCAAAATACCATGTTCGGGCGCACCATTCGTCAAACCGTTTGTCCCGACTGCGCAGGTACGGGTCGCATCGTAAAAGAAAAATGTCCCGACTGTAAGGGCAAGGGCGCGCAACGCAAGGAAACCACCGTTTCCTTCGATATTCCCGCAGGCGTGGATACAAACAGCTACATTCGCAAAAAGGGGTACGGTCAAGCCGCGCCCAACGGCGGTACGCCGGGCGATTTAATCGTCACCTTCCGTATCGAGCCTCACCGCATCTTCACGCGCGAACATTTCGATTTACGCTTGGATTTACCTATCTCCTATAAAACGGCGGTACTTGGCGGTACGGTCAAGGTTCCGACCTTGGACGATACCTTTGATTTTACCGTACCCGAAGGTACGCAAAGCGGTACGGTATTCACCATTCGGGGAAAGGGTATCCGTTCGGCAAGAAACGGCGTGGGTAATTTGATTTTACGCGTGATCGTGGAAATCCCTACCAAGCTTTCCAAGGACCAGAAAAAAGAACTGGAAAAGTTGGATAAGGACTTCGAGTTAAAACAATATGACAAAATGCGCCGCTACGCGGACAACGTTGAGGCGTTATACGGCGACAAACCGTACGAAAAATAAGAAAAAAGCACCCCTTTACGCAGTTTCTCATAAGGATATTAACTGCGTATAGGCGGTACTCGGTATGTAGGACGGACAGTTTCGGCTGTCCGTCCTATTCCGTTTTGTGGGGTTAGGCAACTTGTTTGGGCGCGAGTTTTCCGATATAGCGGAAGTAGATATCGATCTGCTGCGTTGCGGTTTTGCTGTGCTTTGCCGTTCTTTCGTGGATAATGATTCGCTCTATGAATGTGCGAAGCACTTCGGGAGTCAGCTCCCTTAAATCTGTGTACTTGTTTGCAATATCC
>JAFVTA010000101.1 GCA_017503525.1 Clostridia bacterium
CCGTCCACCTCTATATGCAAGTCTATTCTATCCATCAAAGGTCCACTAAGACGGGCTCTGTACTTTCTAATCTGAGAGTCCGAACAATTACACTCGTGTACTCTTGAACCGAAATTACCGCAAGGACAGGGATTCATACTTGCTATCATCATAAAGTTTGCAGGGTATTCCACCGTACCGCTTGCTCTCGATACCGTGATCGAGCCGTCCTCCAAAGGTTGACGAAGGGTTTCGATGGTGTGACGCGGATATTCGGGCAACTCGTCCAAGAAAAGTACGCCGTTATGCGCCAAACTTATCTCACCGGGATGCGCGTCCACTCCTCCGCCCGTCAAACTCACGACGGTAGCGGTGTGGTGAGGGGTACGAAAAGGTCTTTGCCTGATTATACCCGTTTTGGAGTCAAGTACACCTGCTACGGAATGTATTTTAGTCACTTCCAAAGCCTCTTCAAAACTCATAGGAGGCATTATAGTAGGAACGCATTTTGCAAGCATGGTCTTACCTGCGCCCGGAGGACCTACCATAAGCGCGTTATGTCCGCCTGCAACGGCTATCTCCAACGCTCTCTTTGCAGTAGCCTGACCTTTGACCTCGCAAAAATCTACGCCGTAGTACTTTTGCGCGCCGTCCGACTCAAAATCTCCCGCCGTAACCTTTTGTATGAGTTTATCCCCTTTCAAAAAGTCTACGCAATCTTTAAGGTTTTCCACGGCGTAAACTTCGGCGCCCTCTATAAAAGATGCTTCGTGCGCGTTGTCTAACGGCACTATAAATCTCGTAAAGCCCGACTGAACCGCCGATATCAAAAGAGGCATAACTCCGTTTACCTTGCATACCGTACCATCCAAAGACAAAGTACCGAGTATGACGTAATCACGGTAGTTGGTATTTTGCACGTATCCCGTTGCCACCATAAGTCCAACTGCTATTGCAAGATCAAATATCGGTCCTTCCTTTTTGGTATCGGCAGGGGCGAGATTGACCGTGATGCGTTTAGTGGGAAAGGTAAGACCGCTGTTTTTAATGGCGGAACGCACTCTTTCTTTGGACTCTTTGACCGCGGTGGATGCAAGACCGACCGTCTCGTAAGACGGTACGCCCGGGTTTATATCTATCTCTACGTCGACGGGATAACCCTTCAATCCGTAGAGGGCGTAAGATTTAAGTTTTGCAAGCATTTTTTACCCCTTTTTTTTCGGTGACTATATATTGTATAGAAACACATATTAAAGTTTATCACAAGCGCCGTCAATTTGCAAGCCAATTAAGGTCAGTTTTGACAAATTTAGGGAGTCTTTTTCCTCATTTTTTTACAAAAGAAAACCCACTACGAAGTAGTGGGAATTTTAACTTATTTAATGGTTTTTAAGTACTCAGAGAAAGGTTTTTTGAGTTTTTCGTCACGCAAAGCGTACTCGACTATGGCTTTTAGGTAACCAAGTTTATCCCCCGTGTCGTAACGAATACCCTCAAACTCGTAAGCGTATACGCCCGAGGTATGTATCATACGCTCGATAGCCGTGGTGAGATAAAGTTCGCCGTTTGGAGCGTACTCGCTTTGGTCA
>JAFVTA010000102.1 GCA_017503525.1 Clostridia bacterium
CTTTCCTTGATATCGCTAATCTTGCCGTAGATTACAGGGTGGTGGGTGATAATCAAATTACACCCAGACTTTTCCGCCTCGTCAATGGCGCTGTTCGTAAAGTCAAGGGTAAACAAAATCCCCTTCACCTCCTGACTCGCCTCTATTAACAGTCCGCTGTTATCGTACGCGCCGTATTTCGCACAATATTCGTCGCTTAAACACTTGGGCGCAAGGCTGTCTGCGATTGCATAAATTTCACTTAATTTCACCGCCTATTACTCCTTGTAATCTCTCTTTCTTTTCCAGTAAAGTCTTCCTGCTGTCCTCTTGTAAGGTAGGCACTTTTAAGTACTTATCGATATTGTTGATCAGCTTTTCCATGCGCTCTAAAAACGCCTTGGGACGGGTGAGCAAGTTCTCTTTGCCAAACTCGTATTCCGCAGGAGTATAAACTTGTTGCGCCTGTCCCTGCTCCCTCTTGCCGCCGCAAATTACCTCATAAAACTTCCCGTCGCGGAAGGTAAAATCCCTTTCAATATATCCGCCGTTTTCAATGATATATCTTCTCAGTTTCTCCGCATCGTGCATGGGTTGAAAGACGAAACGCTTAGGCATAAAGCCGTACTTTTTATCCGAAAGTATGGAGATGATTTCACTGCCGCCTATACCTGCAATCAACACCTCGTCCGTGTCGTTGGGAACCCCTGCAAACCCGTCGCCGAGCACGGAAACCGCTCTGCCTTGGCGCATGTAGGGCGCAAGCAGGGTTTCGGCTTTTTGCAAGCTCCCCTTGCTGATATCGGAGAGGATTGCCTTTTCGCAAAGCCCGTTTTTCAGCATATACTCCGAGCAATACCCATGGTCGCACCCCACGTCCGCAAACGTCTTTGCCGGCGCAAGAAGGGCACACAGAGTATCTATCCGCTTACCATAACCCATGATTAAAGGAAATCTTTTAATTTCTTGCTACGGGAAGGGTGACGGAGTTTTCTTAATGCCTTCGCCTCGATTTGGCGGATACGTTCACGGGTGACGTTGAACTCTTTGCCGACCTCTTCCAAAGTACGGGGTTTCCCGTCGTCCAAGCCGTAGCGAAGACGAAGCACCTTTTCTTCACGGGGCGTCAGGGTATCCAACACGCCGAAAAGCTGTTCTTTAAGCATGGTGCCGACCACGGAGTCGTTGGGAGTAGCCGTCTTTTCGTCCTCAATAAAATCGCCAAGATGGCTGTCCTCTTCCTCGCCGATGGGAGTTTCCAAGGACACGGGATCCTGCGCGATTTTTTGGATTTCACGCACGCGCTCTTCCGTCACGCCCATTTTCTCTGCAATTTCTTCGGGCGTAGGCTCTCTGCCAAGTTCCTGCAACAAAACGCGCTGTACACGCGTAAGCTTGTTAATCGTTTCGACCATATGCACGGGGATACGAATGGTACGCGCTTGATCGGCGATCGCACGGGTAATCGATTGACGGATCCACCACGTTGCATAGGTGGAGAACTTGAACCCCTTTTGATAATCGAACTTTTCCACCGCCTTCATAAGCCCCAAGTTGCCCTCTTGAATCAGGTCAAGGAAGAGCATACCGCGCCCTACGTAGCGTTTCGCAATGGAAACAACCAAACGAAGATTCGCTTCGGAAAGGCGCTTTTTCGCAGCCTCGTCCTCTTCCTGCATACGCTTTGCAAGCTCGACTTCTTCCTCTGCGGTAAGCAAAGGCACTCTGCCGATGTCTTTGAGGTACATTTTCACAGGATCGTCCAAACCGATATCGGAAAGCGCCTGTTCAAACAGCTCCTTATCCCTTTGATCCTCGTCAATGATTTGAATGCCTGCCTCGCCCAAGGACTTGTACACGTAGTCGATTTGGTTGGGGTTGGTATCGTATTTCTCCATAATGTCGCAAAGCGCGTTGGTGGAAATACTGCCTTTTTTAGAGTAGTTGTTGATAATTCCCGTCAGAATTTCATTGAGTTTTTGCTCGGAAATATTCATCTTTTATCCTCCGTTTATATAAACCGTTGTTAATTTTTTTTCAGCGCGTTGCGCTTTTTGATACATTCGCTTAACTGTTTGGCAATTTGCTTGCGCTCTTCCTCTTGGGTCGCCTGCGCGTACTTGCCGTTAAGCCGTGTGATTTCCTCTTCTATCGCCTCTTTTTGCAAGGTGTTTACGCTGTCAAGGAAGAACCTCTCCGCAATCTCACCCGTTAGCTTATCGCCGTAATTCAAATCCAAAATGGCGTTAAATTCAGGGCATTTCTCGTCTAAAAGCTCGAACAGCTCGCTGGGGCGGATACGCTCTCCCTTTCTCTCGCATTCGGCGATATAATGGGCAATGACGATATGCGTTTCGTCCTTTAAAGGCAATTCTTCCACGGACACCTTGCTTGCATACGGTGCGGAGAAAAGCTTTGCCGCCAAGATAAAACGCGTGGCTTTTCTTTTCTTGTCCGTTCCCGTCGCCGCCTCGGAAATTTTTTCTTTGGGTAATTCCACTTCCGCAGGCGCGTCCTTTTTAACGTTTTGTAAATCGCGCTCCAACGCGTGGTAGGTAATCCCCGTTCTGTCGCGGAGCTTTTTCAAAAGCTCCTCTTTCACGCTTTCGCTTTCGGCGGTCTTGACGATCTTTAACGCCTCGGCGATAAACTGCCGTTTTTCCGCCGTCAAGGATAAATCGAAATTCCTTTCCAAAGCGTGCAAGCGATAATCAATGACGGGCATGGCTTTATCCAAGCAAGCTTGGTACGCCTCGGCGCTTTCCCTTGCCACATCGTCGGGGTCCTTCCCCTCGGGCATGGGTACGACGCGCACGCTCAGCCCCGCCTCTTTTAAAATATCCAAACCGCGCACGTCGGCATTTTGTCCTGCAAAGTCACCGTCGTAGCTAATCAGCACGTTATCCGTATACCGCTTGATAAGCCTTGCCTGCTCCCTCGTAAGCGCAGTACCCATGGTCGCAACAACGTTTTTAAACCCTGCCTGATAGAGGGAAATGGCGTCCATTTGCCCTTCCACGAAAATCACCTCGTTAATCGGCTGTTCTCGCTTGAGCTTTTTAAGCAAATTGATATTGTACAGCGTTTTGCTCTTATCGAAAAGCAAAGTACCCGGAGTGTTTTTATATTTCCCAAACTTCACCTTTTCCAGTTTTCGGCCGCTAAACCCCACGACTTCGTCAAAGGCGTTGATAATGGGAAAGACGAGGCGTTCGCCCTGCTGGTCGTACAGCCGTCCCTTGTCGTTTTCCGCAACCACGCCGCTGTCCAGCATATCTTCCCTCGAATACCCTTTCTTTAAGAGGTAATCGGGCAAAGCGTTATAGTCCAACGAGGCGCCGAGCCCAAATTTTTTCACCGTCGTCGGCGCAAGTCCTCTGCCTTGGATATACTTTAAATACACCTCGGCACGCTTATCGCCGCTATACAAATTCGCCAAATAAAATCTCGCGGTGTCCAGCACGATTTTAACGATTGCATCTCTTTTTTTGCGTTTACGCGCCGCCTCTTCGCTGTCGAAACTGCCTTCGGGAACGGTCATTTTTGCGCGCGCCGCCAAAATACGAACTGCGCCCATAAAGTCGGTGGATTCGATTTCCTGCACGAACTTGATGGCATCGCCCGATTCCTGACAGCCGAAACAATGGTAAAACTGCTCGCCTTCGTTAACCGCAAAGGACGGGGTTTTTTCATGGTGGAAGGGACAGCAAGCCCAGTAGTTTCCGCCCTTTCTATCCAAGGCAACGTAGCTTTTAATCACCTCGACGATGTCCGTCTTTTGTTTAAGCGTTCTCAAAAACGCCGAAAATTCGTTGTCAAATCTTCCGTCGTTCAACGCACACCTCCCATCGAAAAGGTAGCCGGGATAAACAGGCTTTCAAACACGCTAATCGCGTACCTGTCCGTCATACCCGATAAATAATCGCATACGACCCGTTCCTTATCGTAGCTGTCTAAAAGCTTTAAATAGGGCGTGGGGAGCTTGTCTACGTTGTCCATAAAATATCTAAACATTTGCGTAAGCATTCTCTCCGAACGCTCTTGCATGGACTTATTCGTTAAAGCGTATACCCTCTCGAACATGAATGCCCGAAGTTCGTTGGTAGCCTTCATGACTTCGTCCGACATTCTAACAAAAGGCTGCTTTAACGAGTGTTTCCAAATATCCTCAATCGCCGTATGAATACGCGTTTTCGTCTTATCTCCAAGCACCTCTACCGCGTGTTTCGGCAAATCCTCCGCCTTGATAATTCCGGCGCGAATGGCATCCTCAATATCGTGGTTGATATACGCAATACGATCCGCCAAAGAAACCGCCTCACCCTCTAAAGTCATGGGCTTGCCGCTGCTCTTATGCTCCAAAATACCGTCGCGCACTTCCATGGTAAGGTTAAGCCCTCGTCCGCCTTTTTCAATCACGTCCACAACGCGCAAGGATTGCTCGTTATGCATAAAGCCGTGTTCGGAGAGCTTGTCAAGTACATTTTCCCCTACATGCCCGAAAGGCGTATGCCCAAGGTCATGCCCCAAGGCGATCGCTTCGGCGAGATCCTCGTTCAAAGACAGCACGCGCGCAATCGAACGCGCGATTTGCGAAACGTCAAGCGTATGAGTCAAACGGGTAATGTAATGGTCCCCCTCGGGCGCGCAAAATACCTGCGTTTTATTCTTCAAACGCTTGAAAGAATTGCTGTATATAATTCTGTCGCGGTCGCGTTGAAATTCGGTACGGAAATCACAGCTTTTTTCCTCTTTCGCGCGTCCTTTACTTTCTGCGGAACGCACTGCGTAAGGGGATAACAAACGTTCTTCCTGCGCGCAAACGCGCTCTCTTACCGTGGCGTAATGTTCTTGATTTTGCATATACTTATCCTTTTTGAAAACTTATCCTATATATATATTCGACAAAACTTCTTCAAATCCTCTTTTTTGACG
The DNA here is from genome assembly GCA_017503525.1 of Clostridia bacterium. Classification (GTDB taxonomy): domain Bacteria; phylum Bacillota; class Clostridia; order Christensenellales; family Borkfalkiaceae; genus Scatosoma. The sequence goes on from JAFVTA010000102.1 coordinate 4,915, forward strand.
AAATTTTTTACTTTTTTATAAAAATAAACCTCTCCATCGCAAAATCGAGAGGTTTTATTGTATAAAGAATACCGCCCTTGGGGGCGGTTGAGTTTAATTAGCTTCGTCAGTGATGGCATCCTCTTGCCGTTTTTGCTGACGGGCTTGTTTTTTTACTATGCTTTTTTTCAACACTTCCAGCTTATAGGAATTATAGCGCAAAATACAAAAGGACGGGATATTCATAAGCGCGTTTACGAACGCCACGGGAATGGATATCGCAAACCACATGGGGGTTATACCATAGGGCAATACCAATAAAAACCCTAAAATTACCGAACAAAAATGTCCGATTTCCCCATAACAGCTTTCGAGTAAAAATCTATCGAGGTACTCCACGCTTTGGGGGCTATCGAGCTTATTTTTTCTAAACCCCGTCAACTGCCCGATTTCGGGCACTTTGTCCTTCCAAGCGCGGATTTTCAGCTTTTCGTAAAACTTCTTTTCCTTGGGGCTTACTTTAAAAATCTTCTTATCATGGTTCGCGCATTTCACAGGAAGCAGCCTCGCCGCCGTCGCCACAACCGCGTCAATCAGCATAACGAGCACAACGGCAAACGCCGTGTACCCAAACACCCCGAAAAATCCCACGGAGTACGCAAGCGCAACCGCCCCTGCAATCACGAGCATCGCGCAAAAGATAATCGTTAGATACAAAATCATTCTTCTTCCTCTATACGGTATACAAGGGGTATACCGTACACCTCTTCGTATTTTGCTTTACACAAGGCGTACGCCTCGTTCATCATTTTTTCTGCACCCAGCTTTTCCCCAAGCGCCTTATCAGGGTAAATGGGGGGCATAACGTGCAAGGTATGCCGCTGCACGGGATACCCGTCCCCGTCCAAACGCTCTTTATCGTCCGTCATCGTGATAAAAGTGGGTACGACGGGCACGTCCGCGCGGTACGCAAATTTAAACGCGCCCGCCTTAAACGGCCTGGGTTTTTTGTAATTCCACCACATTTCCTGTTCGGGATAAATGAGGATGACTTCCCCCTGCTTTAAAAGCTTATTGACCGCCGAAGTAAAATTCATCATGGTACGGCGGTTTCTCGAAAGAGGCAAAGTATTGCAATGTCTAAAGAAAAAGCCGTACAGCCCGGGGAAGTTGGTGTAATTCCCTTCGCGAATGATTTTGTAAAGGTATTTTTTTGGAATATACTTACGGATACAATGGAACAGGATATAGTTATCGAAGGGCGAAAAATGATTGCAGGTGACCACCGCGCCATTTTTCAAGCCCTCTTCAAGGTATTCTTCACCCTCAATCCCGTCAATCACCATGACGTTCTTTTTAATCAAGCCTAAAAAATACCGATCGGCAATCGCGTTTGCTATCCGCCTTTTCACTTTGCTCGAC
>JAFVTA010000103.1 GCA_017503525.1 Clostridia bacterium
GTTGATATCCTCTTGTTTGGTGATTTTTTCCGCGGTGGTAGGGTCTACGTACAAAAGGCGATCCACCGTTTCGCCGCCGATGATATCCTTTTCAAGGATTTCTTCTACGTCTTCCACCTGCACCAAACGATACAGGGTGTCTTCGGGATAAATTTTCACGAAAGGGCCTTGCGAGCAAAAACCGAAACAGCCTACTTGGTTGACGGTCACTTTATCGCAAAGATTTTTCTCTTCCACGAGTTTACGGAAAAGAGCGGTAATTTCGTCTGCTCTGGAGGAAAGACAGCCCGTACCGCCGCAAAGGACGATGTGTCTTTTGCCGTCGCCGCCCGTGAATTTTGCGCTAAGACAGGAGGCGTACTTTGCGCTGGTTTGCTTTAACTGTTCAAAATTCTTAATCATTACGCATTACCCTCCATGGCCTTGTATTCGTTTACAATTTGGGGAACGGCGTCCACCGTAAGCTTGGGATAAACCTTGCCGTTAATGGTGACGGCAGGTGCGATACCGCAAGCGCCGATACAACGCAAAGCGTCCAAGGTAAACAAGCCGTCCGCGGACGTTTCCCCGGGCTTGATACCGATAATTTCGGAGAATTTATCGAGCACCTGCCCAGCGCCCTTGACGTAGCAAGCCGTACCAAGGCAAACGCCGATTACGTACTTACCCTTGGGGGTAAGGGAGAAGAAAGAGTAGAAGGTGACCACGCCGTAAATTTCCGCAACGGAAATCCCCGTTCTTTTAGAAACGAGTTCCTGCACTTCGAGGGGAATATACCCGTACTCTTTTTGAATGTCGCTCAGAATCATCATCAGCGGTGTTTTTTCCGCGATATATCTGTCGCAGATTTCGTTAATCTTTTTGACAGCCGCTTCTTGCAAATGAGCCATAGTAGCCTCCTTATATGGTAGATAATATGTTTATGTGCGTGCACGTGCGCGCATATTAATACAAGTATATTATATCATATTTTTCACGCTTTACCAAATATTTGCAGGGCGTATCGGCAAAGAAAAAATCGCTAAATCGATAAATTTTTATCTTATTAATAAAATTTTATAAAAAAATGAGCGGTAGTTGCTTAAAAAGCTTGAAAAGGGGAAAGTTATTTGTTATAATATGGATAGACTCAATGTAAAAGGAGATACTGTTATGGAAAACGTGATTATTTGCAACTGTAAGCAGGTAAGCTATAAGGATATTGAACACGCGCTTGAAAACCACAATAAGATGGAAGACGTGTTGCAGCTTTTTGAAGAAGTGCAAAGAATTACCCATTGTTCGACGGGTTGCGGCGGCTGCCACGATAAGGTGCTTGACGTAATTTCCGAAATCATGATGGCGTGAGGTTGAAATGAGAGTATTTACGAAAGCAGCTTTAACGATTGCGATGGCGGCAGGGTTTGCCCCGCCTGCTTTTTCCGTAAAGACAGCGGAAGAGCGCGTGACCACCGTCACGGCGGCGACTACGGCTACGGGGTATACGGAAGCCTCGCAGGTAAAATACGCTTATAGCGGAAAATATATTGCTAATTGGGGTGCAAGGGAAGAAAACTGCGTGTTCGTTAGCAAATACGGCGAGGAGTTTTATACGGGCGATTATGTGTATGATAAACTCTCAAAAAAAAGCGGTGGGTCTTCTTCCAGCGCTCCAACAAGCGCGTTGTACAAGTCCTTGCAAGCACTAATGGTGGACAGACATGACACAATTACGACTTACGACGGAACGCGAAACCTGTATTGCTATACCGAATGCGTAAGCAACAATACCGCAAGAATATCCTCTTTTTATTTGGGAAATGATTATTCCAGCACTTGGAATAGTGGAAATACTTGGAATAGAGAACACGTTTGGCCAAAAAGCAAATGTATTAATACGAATAAAACCAAAGATTCTGCGGATTTGATGACCCTTCGGGCAACACAAACGCAAGAAAATACGAACCGTGACGATATTGCATACGGACAAAGCGGCGGTTATTATGACCCGAATAAAAACGGTGAAAAAATTCGCGGTGATTGTGCTCGTATGATACTTTACAATTACGTACGTTGGGGCAATACGAGTATTTGGGGTTCAAACAACGTTATGGAAAGCATGGAGGTCCTGATTCAATGGATGAAGGAGGATCCCGTTGATACTTGGGAAATGGGTAGAAACGATGCCGTGCAAGCGGTCACGGGTACGAGAAATGTGTTTATCGATTATCCCGAATATGCATTTCTTTTGTTTAATCAATCGGTACCTGCCGACTACGTGACCCCCTCGAAAGCCAAGAGAACGGGCAGCTCCGTCGGCGGCGGTACTTCGCAGGATAGTTCGTCCAGTTCGTCCAGCAGCTCTTCTTCGAGCTCGTCCAGTTCTTCCAGCGATTCGAGTAGCTCTTCGAGCAGTTCGTCAAGCGGCAATTCCTCTTACGATAGTAGCTCTTCAAACGACCTTTTTATAAGCAGTTCGGAGACCGAAGAGCAAAAGGCATGCGACCATGTATTCGATGAATGGTTCATAACCCTTGACCCTACGGAAACGGAAGAGGGCATGCAGGTACGTACTTGTCCTAAGTGCGGCAAGACGGAAAAGGAAAAAATTCCTGCGCTTGGCGGCGATTCTTCTAATAAAGAAGAGAGTAAGCCGGGGCTTGCAGGCTGCGGCGCAACCATAGGGTTATCCGTATCGGGCGTACTACTTTTAGCAGGCTGTTTCCTCTTCTTAAAAGAGCGTAGAAACTAAAGATTAAGCACCCTCGATTGAGGGTGCTTTTTTTGTATATAAACCCAAAAACCGCGCATACTGCCGCTATGGGAAAATTTGAAGAAGTATACGCAATCAACGTCAACGACAAGACGGAAAAGAAAGGGAATTTAACCTATTTGTCTTGGGCGTTTGCTTGGGCGGAATTTAAAAAAGTATACCCCGACGCGAGCTATAAGGTCAACGAATTTGGCGGCAATTTTTGTTCGGGAAACGAAAAGATGGGGTACATGGTTCAAACGAGAGTGACGGCGGGGGATTGTTCGTATGAAATGTGGCTGCCGATTATGGACATGCGCAACAATACGATTTTGCAACCCAAAATGACGGATATCAACAAATCGATTATGCGTTGTTTGACGAAAAATCTCGCTATGTTCGGGCTGGGGTTGTACATTTACGCCGGCGAGGACTTGCCCGAATTCCCTAAGGATTTCGAGCCGATTACGGAAAAGGAACTTCGGGAAAAGTGGGGAGTGCAAGAAATCGGCAAGACGGTCAAATGGTACGAAAAACAGCTGGGTATTCCCTTTGCGGAATGGGGCGCGGACGAGTGCGAGGCAGTGCGCGGCGTACTCGAGGAACAAAAGCGCAAACGCGCGCAAAAGAAAACGGAAGCGTGAAAAAATACACCCTGAAGGGTGTTTTTTTGTGATTTTTACAGGCAAACACTTTACAAAAACTCTTTTTTTATGTATAATGTAGAAGTATAATTGTCTTATTGTGTCCTCACGTCAGGGCGCTAAAGGAAAAAGGTATGAAAATTTCCCAAAACTGGAAGGATTATTCGATTATCGCCACGGGGGACGGATACAAACTCGAACGCTGGAAGGACGTGTATCTGCTCCGTCCCGATCCGCAGGTGATTTGGTCGGCGCAAACGGATTTGTTTGCGTATCCCAAGCTCAACGCGTACTATAAGCGCAGCGAAAAGGGGGGCGGCGGCTGGAAAATCCTAAAACCCATTCCCGAAGAATGGAATATCGACTATGCGCCCTTGAATATCAAGTTTAAAATCAAGCCCATGGGCTTTAAGCATACGGGGCTTTTCCCCGAACAAGCTGTAAACTGGGAGTACATGACCGAGCTGATCCAAAATGCCGGCAGACCGATTAAGGTGCTCAACCTGTTCGCCTACACGGGCGGCGCGACGGTGGCTTGCGCCAAGGCAGGCGCGCAGGTCACGCACGTGGACGCGGCAAAGGGCATGGTCGAACGCGCAGGCGAGAACGCAAGACTGTCGGGGATTGACACGGGCATACGCTATATCGTGGACGATTGCTTGAAGTTCGTGCAACGGGAAATCCGCCGCGGCAATAAGTACGACGCGATTATTATGGACCCCCCTTCGTACGGCAGAGGGCCGAACGGGGAAATGTGGAAGATTGAAAACGATTTATATAAATTCGTAGACCTTTGCAAAGAGGTGCTTTCCGATAATCCTTTATTCGTGCTTATCAACAGCTACACGACGGGTTTGCAGCCTATGGTTTTGAAAAATATTTTACAGCTTACCTTAAAAGATTTTCACGGAAGGGTGGATGCGTACGAGGTGGGCATAAAAACGGAGGAGGGCATTTCCCTTCCTTGCGGAGCAGGAGGTATCTTTGTCAATGACGGAAGAAATTAAGACGAAAACGGAAGTGGAAACGGAGTTTTCCATTCTCTATGAGGATAACCATATTATCGTTGTACAAAAGCCTCAAATGACGGCTTGCTGCCCCGACGAGAGCAAGGACGACAACCTGCTTGACCAAATCAAACGCTATATCAAGACGGCGTACAACAAGCCCGGCAACGTATACGTGGGGCTTGTGCACCGCTTGGACAGACCTACGGGCGGCGTTATGGTATACGCAAAGACGAGCAAGGCGGCGGCAAGATTGACCGAGGGTTTGCAAACGGGGGATTTCGAGAAAAAGTACCTCGCGGTGCTTTGCGGCGCGCCCGATACCGAAAGGGGTACGCTTTGCAACTATTTGCGTAAAAATACCGTCAATAATATGGTGTACATTTGTACGCCGAGCGAAGAGGGCGCAAAGTATGCGGAGCTTGATTACCGCGTGGTAGAGGATAAGACGAAGTATTCCTTGGTGGAAGTGCGTTTGCATACGGGCAGAACCCATCAAATCCGCGTGCAAATGGCAGGCATTTCCCATCCCATTTACGGGGATATGCGCTACGGCGACGCTTTGGCGCAAAAGGGCAAGCTCGCGCTTTGGGCGTATTCGCTGTCCTTCCTGCATCCCATTACCAAGGAACGTTTAAAATTTATCGCGTATCCACCGGAAACGGAAACTCCTTGGAAGGCGTTCGACCTTACGAAAGCGGTAGAAATTAAGTGATTTTCCCATAAAAATCAAAAAACAAATAAAATCCGCTTGAAATGCGATTGACAAACGGGCGGATAAAGTGTACAATAGAGAAGTACGATATTGTAAAAGGCAAAAATTTACGAGGCAAGTTTCATGAAAAATATGAACAAAAAAATCATTACTCTTATGCTTGCAGGCGCGCTCACTACGGGGGCGGGCTTTGCGTTCGTTAAACCGATTGCGGTTTCCGCGGAAGACCCTGCAGGGAAAACCTACGCGCTTAGCGAAGTGTTCACTTCCAGCGTTAGCGGCGTAATCGGTTCGGAAACGGTTGCAAGCAAAGAAACGACGGCTTTCACCCTCAAGAACGGTCAAAGCGTCGAGTATAACAACAGCTTGGCATACGCTTGGAGCGCGGAAGACAGCCCGAAGTATCTCAACTTCGTATTCTCATTTAAGGAGCTCAACTTCACGAGCATGTCTTTCGTGTTTGAAACCTCTCCTGCGCAGGCAACCAAGGACGACAAATCCGTGAACACCTTGAAATTCACGTATGAGAACAGCGCGCTTAAGGCAGGCGTTTTGAAGGGCGACGAAAAAACGACGACCATGAATGACGTTGCAATAAGCGATACCTACGCGTTCACGATCGCGCCCACCGCGGAATACGGCGAATACGCAGTATCCATTAACGGTACGCCCGTTGGAACGATGGCGAACGTCGGCGCGAAATATGCGAATGCGGATAACTTAGATACGCTTGTTATCAAAGCGGAATCGGCGGAAGGCGTTTCTTCCGTAGTACGCTTGCATAACTTGAACGGACAAGCGTTTGATAACATTACTACCGTAGGCGAAAATGAGGCGGCAAAGAAGGTTGTCACCGATAATGCCAAACCCGTGCTTGTTGTAAACGATACGGTTGCAGGCTTTATGATCGGTACGCAGTTTAGTCTTTCCTATGCAGTTGTAGACGTTTTGGACAGCGATCCTTCCTGCGACAAACAGTACTATCAATTCTTGCCCGAAGATACCGAGCCTAAATATACAAGTCTTAGCGATTCCACCTATTTCATGGAAACGACCTGTTATACGGACGGCACGAACCTTTATAAAGAATACGCGGATGGCCGCACGGCTACCACCGTGTACGAGGCAAAAGGCGAAAAGGAATTCGTTTCCATTCGTTTCCTTGTAGGCGACGATACGTATACGGGAGACAATAAAGCAACGGTAGATTTGGCTTGGTACGCGGCGGATCCAACTAACTTGGAAATTGACCTCGTGGGCACGACCGACTTCTTCGTGCTTGACCGCAACGAAAACGGCCCCGAGCTTAAAATCGATATTACTACTACCGAAGGGCAAGATGCGGTTAATACCTATCAAGGTAAAATCAATGCGGTTGCAGCAACGAAGTACGTCGGCGAAGACGTGGAATTGCCTTCCTTGTTCTGGTTGTTTGAAGACAACAACGGCTATGAAAGCTTGGAATTTATGGCAAGCTACAAAACGCCCGGTTCTTCCAACGCACAAAGCTGGTCCAGCGCAAAGGACTTTGACGAGTTGAGAATTTCGGCAACCGAAGAGGGCATGTACGAGTTCAAGGTCTTCGTCACCGACAAAGCAGGCAACACCATGAAAGCGATGCTTGACGGCGAAGAGGTTGAAGTGACCAAATCCAACGTTTGGGATATCGACGAAATTCCTTCGTTCACCTTCACGATTGTTAACCGCGGTATGAAAGCGGAAGAGAAATCGAGCAAGCTTGATACCAAGATTTTGGGCAGCGATTATAAATTAAGCGGCGTTAAGATTATCGGCGCAAGCGACGAGAAATCGGATGCAGTACTTTATAGCGTAGACGTAAACAAATATAATAATACGCTCAGCGGCAACGCGCTTAGATTGACCGCGGAAGTGCTTTCGGGTATCAAGTATGCGGACTTGCAAACGAAGGTCAACGCGATGACCGTAGCAAACGGCGACTACCTTGGTACGTATTTGGATGCGTACGTTGCGTTGGTTGCGGCGAAGCTTGGCGTAGGCGGCGATGCGGATAAGGTAGCGGCGATTAAGTCTTGCTTTAGCGTAATCGATCCTATGGACGATCGCATCACCGAAGAAGACGAGGACGCTTGGGCTGCAAGCGATAACGAATATAAATGGAATCCCGAAAGCAAGAGCTTTAAGGTGGCGCACGAAGGCGTTTACGTAATCCTTGCGGATTACTGGGACGAAGAAGTGAACGGCGCGGACAGAGCTGCGGTTTACATGGTTGTCGAGGTTGACGCCGAGGCGGACCAAATCTCGGGCGAAAACAACTGGCTCAAGAACAACATGGTTTCCATTATCCTGTTCTCTATCGCAGGCGTAATGCTTATCCTTATCATTATCCTGCTCCTTGTAAAACCTTCCGATGAAACCTTGGAAGACGTTGACAAGAAAGCAAACAAAAAAGACTAATTAAGTAAAGGCGACGATACGTCGCCTTTCTTTATATCGAGGAAGATATGTTGCGAATTTTTGCACAGAAAGCTCAAACCTTAAAAGAGTTCACCGAAAACAACTACGCGCAGGCGAGTTTCTTTTGGAATTATCTTTTAAAGAATAAGGAAATTCGGGTCAACGGACAGCGTGTTTCCAAGGATACCCAGCTTTTGGCTGGGGACGAGGTTTGCTACTTTCTCACCAAAAAACAAGAAGAAAAGCCTGCTTTTTATACCGTTTACGAAGACGAAAACGTGCTTATCGTGGATAAGGAAAGCGGCGTGAATTCCGAGGCGGTATTCACCGCGCTTGCAAGGGTTGGGGAATGCTACTTTATCCACCGCTTGGATAGAAATACCAAGGGCTTGCTCTCTTTTGCGAAAAACCAAGAAACGGAGCGTGTTTTATTGCAGGCCTTTGCGGAAAGAAAGGTGGAAAAACGCTACCATGCCTTGTGCTTTGGGGCTTTCCAAAAAGAACGGGATACCTTGACGGCATATCTACAAAAAGACGCCAAAAACGCGCTTGTGCGGATTTTTGATACGCCCGAAAGGAGTGCGGAGAAGATTATCACCGAATATAGAGTGCTTGAAACGGACGGGGAGTGCAGCAAAGCAGAGATTATCCTACATACGGGCAAAACGCACCAAATCCGCGCGCATTTGGCGCATATCGGCTGTCCCATCGTCGGGGATATGAAGTATGGAACTTCGGCGCAAAACAAAGCGAAAAACGCAGCAAGACAATGTTTGGTTGCCAAGAGCTTACGCTTTGATTTAGACGGCGAATACGCCTATCTTTCGGGAAAAGAATTTATTTCCCGTTTCGAGGCGGGATTGCCCAAGGATTGATATTGTGAGGTTATCGATAAATAAGAATTTGACGGGGTGATGTTATGGAATGGTTTAATATTTTCGGTTTGGCGTTTATAACTGCAATAATGATTCCAAACATCATATTTGCGCTCAAACATAAAGAGGCTTTTGAAAATAGGTATCACAACAAAACAATTGAAA
>JAFVTA010000104.1 GCA_017503525.1 Clostridia bacterium
ATTGTAGTCAGGATTGCCTTTCATGACATAGTCTTTCGCGCCTAATCCATCTACCACTACCGTGACGTTATTAAACGTACCGAAAGCGTTGTATTGACCGTCCGTTCTATTAAACCCAACAAGTGCCGCGTTGGAATCCAAGCTATCGTGCGTAGTGGAAAGCGTCACGTCCAAATATACGTTTTCAACTGTACCAAAACATCTGTTTGCAAGGAAAGCACTACCGTATAAGTTTGCCATCGAACAATCCACAAATGCTACGTTCTTTACAACGCCGCCGCGAAGCGTAAGTTCTTTAGGACGGCCTACGATAACCCCGAACAAGGAGTTTCTGTAATTACCGTTATTTTTAATCAGGTGTAAGCCTCTAATCGTATGCCCATTACCGTCGAACACCGCGTTCCAACCATGCGACCAGCCGCCCGTGTTATCCGCACATGCTGCGTTGGTTGCAAAAGGAGATGCGTAGCCGTTGGGGTATTCTTCCGCAAAGTCTAAATCGTCCGCCAAAATGAAATACCCGTGAATAATCTTACATTCTTGACCATTGTATTGAACGCCCGAATTGACAAGGAATTTTTGCATTTCGTCAAATTCCTTTGCAGTATCGATTACGTCCGAATATACCTTCAAGGGAATGATATACGTATTAGTTGCCGTATATACCTTGACTTCGGTAATTTCACCCAACGCCTCGTTGGCAAGTTTCCAACCGCTCGCCGCGGAATCGTTTAAGGTTTCCGTACCAGAAATCGTGACCACATTCCCCTTTTGGGTGAAGGCAATGTCTACGCCGCTAACGTATTTCACCGCCAACACTTCGCCGTCTACCTTGGAAACGTCAATCGTTCCGTCGTCCAGCGAATACAGTTGGGCGTCAAGTTTTGTAGGTAAATATTCGGTGAAAGCCGTTTCCGTAGAACCGCCGTCAATCGCCTTTTGCGCTGCCTTTGCAAGCGAGCTTGCACCAAGATCCGTATACACGGTTTGACCGTTTACGGTGTAATATGCGCAGGCAAAAATTTCTTCCGTATACCCGAATGCAGGTAAATTATACAAGTTTACGTACGCGGTATATCCGTTTTCCGTCTTTTTCCAGTTTTTAAAGGATAATACTTCCTTCGCCGCCGTCGCGCAAGCCACCAAATCCGCTACTTCCGTATTTACGCGTACGGCAGTACTTCTAATTTCCGAAGCAGGTGCTAAATACGCGCCCACCTCTACACCGTCCGCAAACGAGGTCGCCGTTTGCGCCGTCGTACCTTGAGGAAGAAGGCTTGCAAATTGCGCCTCCGACATGGTAAACGCAAAGCGCATACCGTTAGGGTCTTCCCCTGCGACTTCGCCTGCGCGCACGAACGCCTCTACGTTTTTATCTACGTAAAATTCAGGTTTGCTTTCCACGCTGCTCATGGTAAAGTCAAACTGGTTTTGCGTACCGAAGAATTTCTCGCGAATGGTAGAATAGTATTCTACGGATACCGTTTCCCCGTCTTCGTTTACGTAGAAGGTCGCTACCATACCCGTTTGACCGTCGATATTGCCGTCCAGTCTTTGAGGATTGATACACATTTGCGTGACTACATTGCCGTGATCACCCTTATCCTGTCTGTAAATGATATCCGTCAAGCCGATATGTCCGGAGAGTACCATGGAAATATTCTCGTATTTTCTTACGAGCTTATTCCACATATCGTCGCCGTTGTTATGCGTATCCTGTTCGGGATAATACGAAGGCGCATCGGGATTGTCGCCCTTATCCAGCGTCGTATTATCGGGCGCGGAATACCCGTGAGTGGTGATAATAACGTTATGGTAAGGGTGCGCCTCAATAATCTCCCCTGCCCATTCCAACACCTCGTCGGAAGGGCCGAAGTTGAGCGCTACAACCATATAGTTATAACTGCCTGCCGTAAAGGTATGTATCGTATTTAACGTATTGTTATCATAACACCAAGTATACTGATTTGCATACGAAGAATCGGTACCGAAAGTTTCCACAAACCCCTCGGGGTCGTCGTGGTTGCCGCGTACGAGCGAATACGTGACAAGCCCGTCCATTCTCGTAATCTGCGCTTTTGCCTCCGTCCATTCGTCGGATACAGGCAAGCTGGGATTGTTCCAACCCGTGATAATATCGCCCACGCCGAATACGTGTTTTACCTTTTTGCTTGCCACATTGTCAACGACATAATCGTATACGTTGCCTAATAAGCCGTACGGTGTAAGATATTGCGTATCGCCGATGACCATAAAGGAATAGGCGTAATCCTCGGGCTCATTCCCCTCGTCAATCCAATATTCCTCGGGGATCTCAACCGCCGCCTCAGCAAAAAGGGGCTTGGTTTCGGTGACCGTCGGCGTAATAAATGCCATACCGACAAAGAAACTTGCTAAAGAGCAAGCAAACATCATAGGAATTGTAAGTTTTTTATACTTTCTCACCGTTAATTCCCTCCTTTCAAATCATTCCACCAGTCTTGCTCGCCTGCGTTGACGTCAACATCGGAAGTCGAATCCTCTTCTGACGACGAATCCTCTTCTGACGACGAATCTTCTTCGGAAGACGAGCTTTCTTCTGACGACGAATCTTCTTCGGAAGACGAGCTTTCTTCTGATGACGACTCTTCTTCGGAAGACGAGCCTGCTTCAGAACTGCCTAATCCTAAAGAACTGTCTAAAGACTCTAAGCTGGAACAAGACGAATCTTTAGAAGAATCGGGAGAAGACGAAGCTACCATATTCAAGCAAGCCGTTATCGCTACTCCCATGCAAAAGGTAAAGAATAATACGAATAAAGATTTAATTTTTTTCCTCATTGTATCTCCCTCCATAAATGTTTTTTTACTATTTTATTATAACATAAAAAAAAGCGCCTCGCAATAGCCTCAGCGCAAAAAAATAGTTTATAAAAATTGTGTTTTTTGTGGCATTGGTTCACATTTTTTGAACTAATTACACCTTATTTTTGTTCAAAGAGTACAGACAGCCATTTTCCGCCAAGGGAAAGCTGAAAACGCAACGCTCCGTCCTTTAAGGGAAATTGCCGCTTGATTGCGCCGCCGTCCAAGGTGATGGCTTCACGTTTTTCGTCGTAGGTGTATTTCCCTTTTTCTCGGCGTTCTCTTCCGCCTTTCTCGCGAAAGGTAAGGATAAATTCCCCGTTCCCTTTAAGCTCCAAAGTAATATCCTCGAAACGCTGTAAATAATCCTCGTTTCCAAGTTTTGCCTCTTTGCATTCGTAAACGCCGAGATAAGGTTTTGCAACTTCCTTTAAAGTGTTGGGCAAATAAAAGGCAAGCGCCGCTATGCCTGCCAAAATACAACTTTTCATAGCAAACACAGTTTGCCCGTTTTATAAATTTTTATGCTTTTTCCGCCGTTGAAGGGATACCTTTTCGCTGTTGAAAATCACCCCCACGATAAAACAAATCATGAGCACGTACAGCCACAGCAAAAAGATAATCAGCGTACTTAACGCTCCGTACAAACGGGAAAGATTCCCTAATTTTAAATAAATGGAAAACCCCGTAATCGCAACCGTCCAAGCAAGCACGGTCCAAATCGTACCCGGGAGAAAGGCTTTCATTTTTGCCTTATACGGACAAATGTACACGTTTAGCAATAACACAAGCAAGAAAGCTACGGCAAACAGCAAAGCATAGTCGGCAAGCCGTTCCCACGCTTTAGAAAGTAGCTTTGAAAACACAAAGCTGCCCAAGGCGAACACCAGTAAAAACGCAACCACCGTCGCCATAACGACAATCAACAGAACCAGCGCGCCAAGTCTTAAACGCAGGCCTTGGCGTTTGGGATGGAAATCGTAAATCAACTCTCCGCTTTTTCGCATTTGATAAAAGAGGTTGGTGGACGAATACAAGGTCGTGAGCAGCAAAATAAGCGACGCGCCTCTCGTGGCGCTCGCCGCCTCCGTTTGCACGAAGAAAAGCACCTCTTTAACCGATTCAAAGACGGGTAAGGATAAAATTTGCTCGCTGGGAATGGGAAGCCTGCCGATAAATAGGCTGAGCCAAAAGGAAAGCGGCACAATGGACATAATGAGAAAAAATACCAGCGTACCTGCCAGCGTATTGTATTTTTTTACCGATAGCAAATCGTATTTTTTCCGTAAATAGGCATACAGCGCGCGCAACTTTTCCACCAAACAAGTATGCCCGATTTCCCCCTTAAATACTCAAAAGCGACGGAAAAAACCGTCGCTTTTTTATCTTTATCGGATTATCGTTAACCGTTATAGCCGCACCTACAACCCGTGGTGGCGGTTTGCGCGGTATAACCGCAGCCATAGCCATTCGTGGTTTGCGCGGTATAACCGCAAGTGTTCCTCGTCTGCGCTACATAGGCGCAGGTATTGCCAAAAAGCAAATCCCAAAGCCATTGATAGCAGCCGTGAGAACAACCGCAGCCGCAGTTGTTGTTTACGCGGATATTGCCGCAGCAGTCGCGGCAGATACGCTGACAGCCATAGGTCGTACCGCATGAACAACGATTATATACGCTCGAATTAC
>JAFVTA010000105.1 GCA_017503525.1 Clostridia bacterium
AAGCGATTATCGAATCGATCGCACACGACCCCGAAATCGGCGATATGTTCGTCGGCGTAGTCGTTCGTATCCTTTCCAAGGTCGGCGCGTTTGTTGAATTTGCTCCCGGCAAGGACGGCATGGTGCACATTTCCAAGCTTTCCGAGCAGAGAGTAAACCAAGTAGAAGACGTACTCAATATCGGCGACAAGGTAAAGGTAGAAATTATCAAGATCGGCGAAAAGGGTATCGACATGAAGCTTTTGGAAAAGCTGAACTAATTAGAGAAAAGCAACGCCCGCTCTAACGAGCGGGCGTTTGAATTTGCATAAGAAAAGCCGAGCTTTCTATAAAGCTCGGCTTGCTTTTTAATTATATGCTTTGCAAAAGGTACATGGCTATGTACGCGCCCTCTAACAACCCAAGGTGTACGGGATAGAAGATATAGAAGAAATATTTCATATTTCGCTTGCCCTTTTGCCCGTTGTATAACAGTAAAATGGGTAAGGTTAAAAAGGCGTAAAACACGATAGAATACAGCTCGCCGTCGTACCCAAGCGTCAAAAGGAGCAGGGGGATAAACATACAAAGTATCCTAAGGGTCAGACAGTCTAATTTTTGCACTTTGTCGGGGGCAGGTATGCGGTGAAAGTCGAAAAGGGAGGCGAATACGGGCATCAGCACGCCGTAAAAGCCGTAGTCTACCTCAAACTTTCTGCAAAATAAATTAACGAAAACAAGGAGCAGAAAAAAGGGGGAAAAGCTAAGGCATTTTTCCCATACCTTGCAATCTTTATTAAACAATTTTTCTTTGAAAAACTGCAAGGCATAGATTAAAAGGATAGAAAAGGAAAAGGTGATTAAAATACCGAAGTACAAATTTACGGGGTCGAAGATATAATACACGATTTGGCAAGCTACGCCAAGCGCGAACAAAAGCAAAAAGTGCTTTGTTTTATTACGGGTATACCGACAGCCCTCGGAAATAGCGAAAGCAAACAGGGGCATGGACAGCCGTCCCACCGCGCGCCACCACAGCACGTTGGGATAGAAAATCAGCCCGAAATGGTCGATGACCATGAAAAAGGCGGCAAGCAGTTTTAAGGTGTTGGCGTTTAAAATACGCGCTTTTTTGAGTGTTTCAATCATTCTTTTTTTCCTTCTTTTCCGCTTTTTTCAAGGCTTTAAGGGCTTTTCTTTCTTCTTTTTCTTGGCGTTTTCTTTCGGCTTTTTCTGCCCGTGCCTCGTTTACCATGCCTTTCAATTTATTCATATTTTTCCCTTCGGGGTTGGGGACATCCATTTTCTTGGCGAAATATCCGCCCACGAGAGGAATATTCGACGCGTCCGTTTTCGCCGCATCCATAAGCAGGTGGAACTCCGCGTCCAAAAACTTGATAATAATATAGAACAAAAGCTCCAACGCCCAACCGATGACCATAAGCACGACGAGCAGGAAGGAAAGGGGGTCGAATTCGATTTTCGATACGATTAACCCGTATACCGTAATCCCTATCGTAAGGAATTTAATCGAGCGTTTGCTCCAACCGTAAATTTCCTTTACTCTGCGTTTGAGCTGTTTCCTGCCCTTTTGCCGTTCGACGGCAAAGAAGAAGACGAAATAGGAAAGCGAGAGGGTTAAAAGGACGGTGTTGGCGATCCAAAACCGTTTTCCCGTGCAAAGGGCGTAGATAAGATAGGCAATGGAAAGCAGTTGCGTGGTAATCTTAATGCCGTTGGCGATTTTTCTAAAATCGCTTAAAATTTTATTAAAAGCGGCTTTCGTATAATCAAACATTCTTTTCTCCTTTCTTTTCGTCCTGCAGCTTGGGCGGTTTGCCAAAGTAGGAATAAAATCCGCATACCAGGTTCGCGTTGAACAGCTTTTTCTTCTTATCGGCGGTCTTGCCGAACCACCTTTCAAATTCGGGTAAAGAGGTTAAAATATACCCGTTCCAGTCTTCTAATGCGCGGAAAGCTTTACCAAACGCGCCCATGAGCGCCTGCACCTCTTTCTCCTCGCCAAGCCGTTCTCCGTAAGGGGGATTGCTAACGAGTACGCCGTATTTATCCGTGCTTTTGAACTGGGTTGCATCGGCGACGGAAAAGCGGATATACTTATCCACGCCTGCTTTTTTCGCGTGGTATTTGGCGATGGAGATTGCCTGCGGATTGATATCGCTTGCCAAAATCACGGGTTTGATATCGTGTTTTTCCAAAGCGAACGCCTCGTCCTTGGCTTGTGCAAGTACGCCGTTTGGCGTACACCGCCAAGCGGTGAAATCGAAATCACGGTTTTTCCCGGGGGCGATATGCAGGGCTTTCATTGCCGCCTCAATCGGCAGAGTACCGCTGCCGCAAAAGGGGTCGGCGAAGGGTTTTTGGACGTCCTTGTCGGGGTTATAGAAAGTGCTGTCGATAAGCCCTGCCGCCAGCGTTTCCTTTAAGGGCGCGCTGTACGCAAGCGAACGGTATCCGCGCTTATGCAAGCCCTCGCCCGAGGTGTCCAGGGTAATCGAAACTTCGTCCTTGAAAATGGACACGCCGACAATCGAGCGTGCGCCCGTTTCCGTGAACGTCTGCCGTTTGGATTTTGCCTTATCCGCAAGCCGTCTTATAATGGCTTTTTTAGCAACGCCGCCTGCCGCTTTGATTGCGGCGAGTTTGCTTTGCACGCTCTTGCCGTCCATGAGGATTTGGGAATCGGCGGTCAGCCACTCTTCCCAAGGCAGCGCGTAAACGCCGTCGAACAATTCGTCGAAGGTTTCTGCGTGAAAACGAGCAAGCAAAATCAGTACCCGTTCTCCCGAACGCAAAAAGAGGTTCAAACGGGCGATATCCAGCCAGTCCCCCTCTACCTCGATACGCCCGTTGTCCGCAGGGGCTTTTTCGTAGCCCAAGGTAAAAAGCTGGCGTTTTGTAATTTGTTCTAAGCCCGATGCAACGGGAATAAGCAATTTCATAGACATTATTATATACACAATTTTTGCCTTTGTCAAGTTCTTGATTGACAAGCGCAAAAAAAGGGGGTATAATGAGGGTATGAAACAAAACTACGAACTGCTCATGCAGGAACAATTAAAAGATATTCCCAAAGGAACGCGGTTGCTTTTGCATAGCTGTTGCGCGCCCTGTTCGTCCGCGTGCTTGGAACGCTTGAAAGAGCATTTTCAAATCACCGTGCTGTATTACAACCCGAACATTGACGAGAAAGCGGAATATGAAAAACGCAAAGCCGAGCAAATCCGCTTTTTAAAGGAAACGGGCTGGGCGGAGTTTTTGGACTGCGATCATGAGGCGGAGAAATTTGTAAGCATGGCAAAGGGACTTGAACAAGAACCCGAACGGGGCAAGCGGTGTTATGCTTGCTACGCCCTGCGTTTGGATAAGACGGCGAAGGTCGCCAAGGAAAACGGGTTTGCTTATTTTGCCACCACATTGACTTTAAGTCCGCATAAAAATGCCGAATGGCTAAACGAGCTTGGCGAAAAGGCAGGGGGCAGGTATGAGGTGAATTACCTGTATACCGATTTTAAGAAAAAGGGTGGGTATTACCGTTCGATTGAACTTTCGACGGAATACGGCTTATATCGGCAGGATTTTTGCGGTTGCCGATTTTCAAAACGCTAAAATATGCCCCAAAGCGCATACGGCAAAAAGTGACAGGCGAACGCCGTCGTTTTCCCCCGAATGGACACAACCGCAAGTGCGGTGAACCCCATACGTAAAAAAGCTGAAAAAAGGGGGTAGGTATGCGTTGAACCGCATATATTCCCCTATCGAGCGAGAAGAAATTAAAAAGAACGCATATGCGGTTGACCGCATATGCGTTTTCGTTATATTAAATTTTGCTTTTCAAAAGTGGTAAAATAGGTGTTTGAGTTTGCCTTGATTTCCGCCGTGAAGGGTTCCGAACTGTCGTCGTGTACGCCAACGGTATACAGCCCGGCTTTTCCTGCCGTTTGCACGGCAATGAGATTGTCGTCGAAAAAGGCGGTTTCCTTGGCGGTGGCGCGGAGTTTCTCCAAAGCGCGTTGATAAATTTCCACGGAGGACTTGGACAACCCAAAATCTTCGCAGGTCCAAACGTTGTCGAACCATTCAAAAACACCAAGCCGTTTTAAGCAGGGGTCAACCATTTTATGGGGGCTTGCGGTAAGCACGTGCAAGTGTACGCCTGCCGTTTTTGCCGATAGCAGGTATGCGTATACGCCGTCCTTGAACAGGATTTTGTCCCGATACAAGGGGAGCGCGTACTCGTCCATTTGCGCGAACATTTCCTCTTTGGATAAGGGCACTTTTAAGACACTTTTAAAATATTCCGCCGTGCCTGCATCCCCCAAAGGCGTGATGATTTTAATAATATCTTTGGGGTATGCCGTGCTCGTCTTTTGCAAGATATTTAGCATTTTTTGCGCCCAAAAGGGCATGGAATTTACCAGCGTGCCGTCGAAATCAAAGATGTAATGGCGATGGCTTATCATTAAATTTTAGGCAGTTTTTCAAGACTGGCGCTTAATTCCTCGTCGGTGGGCAGGTAATCCTGCATTTTGCCGTCGTGGAATTTTTCATACGAGAACATATCGAAATATCCCGTACCCGTAAGCCCGAATACGATGGTTTTCTCTTCGCCCGTTTGCTTGCATTTCATTGCCTCGTCAATGGCAACGCGGATTGCATGCGCCGATTCGGGAGCAGGTAAAATACCCTCGACACGCGCGAACTGTTCCGCCGCTTCAAACACCTTCGTTTGTTCCACCGAACGCGCTTCCATTAAGCCTTGTTCGTACAATTCGGAAAGGGTAGTCGTCATGCCGTGGTAGCGAAGTCCGCCCGCGTGGCTTGCCGAAGGAATAAAGCCCGAACCAAGCGTGTACATTTTAGCCAAGGGGCAAACTTTGCCCGTATCGCAGTAATCGTAGGCATACTTGCCTCTGGTTAAAGTGGGGCAGGACGAAGGTTCGACGGCGATAAACTGATACTTCGCCTTACCTTCAAGCTGTTCCGCCATGAAAGGGGAAATCAAACCGCCAAGGTTAGAACCGCCCCCTGCGCAACCGATAACGATATCCGCTTTTACGCCGTATTTATCCAGCGCTGCTTTGGTTTCCAAACCGATAATCGATTGATGTAATAAAACGAGGTTGAATACGCTCCCAAGTACGTAGCGGTATCCTTCCAACTGGCTTGCGGCCTCTACCGCCTCGGAAATCGCACAGCCAAGGCTGCCCGACGTGCCGGGGAATTCCGCCAAAATCTTTCTGCCCACTTCCGTCGTTTGCGAGGGAGAGGGGGTCACGTTTGCGCCGTAAGTGCGCATAACCTCTCTTCTAAAAGGCTTTTGTTCATAAGAGCATTTGACCATAAATACTTTGCAGTCCAAGCCGAAGTACGAGCAAGCCATGCTAAGCGCCGTACCCCATTGTCCGGCACCCGTTTCCGTCGTCACGCCCTTCAAGCCCTGTTCTTTTGCATAGTAGGCTTGCGCGATTGCGGAATTGAGCTTGTGTGAACCGCTGGTATTGTTGCCCTCGAATTTATAGTAAATCTTCGCAGGCGTACCCAGCGCTTTTTCCAAGCAGTACGCGCGGACGAGGGGAGCAGGACGGTACATTTTATAAAAGTCGCGGATTTCCGCAGGAATATCGATATAGGGGGTGGTGTCGTCCAGCTCTTGACGGGCAAGTTCGGAACAGAATACTTCTTCCATTTCCGCCTGCGTCATGGGTTGCAAAGTTTGAGAATTGAGCAAGGGCGCAGGTTTCTTTTTCATAAACGCGCGCAAATTCAGCCATTGTTTGGGCAGTTCGCTCTCTTCCAAATAAATCTTATAGGGTATTTCTTTTTTCATACTTTTCTCCTAAGTATCAAAGCTCCAAATAATCAAAAATTCCGCCCGTTTCAAGGTCCTTAAAGTAAATCGTACGCCCGTCCACTAAAATGTAGGAATGGGGTGCGCCCTTTTTGGGCAGGGAAACCGAACCGCAGTTAAGATAGTGCGCTCCGTTTTCCAAAACACGGTTTTCGGGGGTGTGGAAATGCCCGTTGAAAAGCAGGTCGCCTTCCTTTAATAAAGGGGGCATGTCCGCGTTGAACAGGTGTCCGTGGGTTAAGAACAGGGTACGTCCTTTGTGGAGTAGCTGGGCGTAATCCGCCATGATAGGGAAGTCGAGCACCATTTGGTCAACCTCGCTGTCGCAGTTTCCGCGTACGCAAACGAGTTTTTCTTTAACCCCGTTTAGCATTTCAAATACCTTTTTAGGGGAATATTCGTCAGGGAAATCGTTTCGAGGCCCGTGATAGAGCAAATCGCCAAGCAATACGAGCTTATCCGCGCCTTCGAAATCAAACGCCAAAAGCAGTTGCTCGCACCAGTATGCCGAGCCATGGATATCGGATGCAATTAATAATTTCATAATAGAACTTAGAAAATAAACTTGATTACGTCAAACTCTTCGGGGAGATAGGCGTTGCTCTCAAAAATGTTTGCGTATTTTTCAAGAAGTACAGGCAATTCCTCTTCTCTAAAGCTGCGGAAGGGGAATTCCGAGAAGTTCACCGCCTTGTTGGCAAGAAGGTTGATTGCCGTGGAAACGAATTCTCGGCTTTCGGTAATGCCTTTTATGGTTAAATTGTTTTTGAGCGCATGCTCCAAATTAACATGCAAAGGCTTATGGGTCAGCGAACAAAACGCCACGTGCGCGTCCCGTTTTACGAGAGGGAAGATAACCGAAGGTTCGGTACGGTTAGAGAACGCCAAATATACTGCGCCGTCCGCGAATTTTCCGCCCGTCACGTCCAGCACTCTTGATTTTAAAGTGTCGTCGTTGGGGAAGGTATAGTAAATACCGCTGCGCTTTGCGCGCGCCAAGCGGTCTTGGTTGTTATCCGCCAAAATGGGTACGGCACGGTGGTAAATGAGGATTTGGCAAAGGATATTGCCGTATAAACCGCCGCCTGCGACCAAGATATGGTCGCCTACTTGAATGTTCATTTCGTCAACGACGTGTTCCGCCATAGCGATTGCATCAATGAGGAACGCCGCCTCGTCCGAAACGGAAGAAGGCAGGGGGTATACGTCGTCCACGCCTGCCAAAACGAAATCTCTATAAAACCCGTCCACGGTTTCGCCCGCCACGTTCAAGCCGTCGGGGGCGCACTCGTCCTCCGTCGTGCCTGCAAGGTATACGCGCTCGCCTTTTTTAATAAAGGAATCCTCTTGCGCCTCGGTCACCTGCCCGATTGCAAATCTACCGGGAATAAAGGGGGATTTCACCTTCACCGCGCCCGAATAAACGGCGACGTCCGATTCGGTCAAAAGCGCCTTGGTCACCTTTACCTTGACTTTATCCTCGCCGCGTTTTAAGTCGGGAGAAGTCACGTGTTGTAAATTATGGGGATAAGTAAGTTGCCAAACTTTCATGCTACTCTCTCTTGAAAATTTACTGTACTATATAAAGTATAACGCATTTTCATGAAATTTGCAAGTATTTTTTACAAATTCCATTCAAAAACAGTTGACGGGGAGTAAAAAAAGCGGTATAATTAGCTAGCATGAAAGAAAAATAACAGCGAGGTGAAAATAATGAAGGCTGATATTCATCCCAAATATCACGAAGTAACTGTAACTTGCGCTTGTGGAGCTACTTTTAAGACGGGCACGACGAAAGAAGGCGACGTTATGAAAGTAGATATTTGCAGCAATTGCCATCCTTTCTTCACGGGCAAGCAAAAGTTGGTTGATACCGGTGGACGTGTCGATAAGTTCAAAAAGAGATATGGTCTTTAATTGGTAAAACAGGGCTTTAAGACAGTCAAGTCTTAAAGCCTTCTTCTTTTTACGCGCGCATTATGCGCGTAGAGGTTTAAGTATGAAAAAAGAAAGTGTAAATAAAAATTGTACCTCTATCGGCGGTCAAGCGGTTATGGAAGGGGTCATGATGAGAGGAAAAAACTCCATGGCTACCGCCGTACGCGACCCCGAAGGGGGGATTCAAATTGAATCGGAATATTTAAAAATGAGCGACAGGCGCAAACGCTTGAACCGTATTCCCTTTATTCGGGGGGTATTGAGTTTCATTTCCTCCCTCGTGGACGGCAACCGCGTTTTAATGCGCAGCGCGGACGTTTGTATGCCCGAGGACGACCAGCCCACCAAAGCGGAAAAATGGTTGAACGAAAAGCATAAAATCAGCTTGGACGGACTTCTCAACACTCTCTCCGTTGTACTCGGCGTGGTTTTGGCTGTGCTTATTTTTATCGCGCTTCCGCAGTGGCTCACCGGCTATTTGCCTAAGGATACTTTTGATAAAACGAGCAGCGGCTGGGCCGGGCTTTGGTTCAACCTCGTGGAAGGGGGGATCCGTATCCTCA
The DNA here is from genome assembly GCA_017503525.1 of Clostridia bacterium. Taxonomy (GTDB): domain Bacteria; phylum Bacillota; class Clostridia; order Christensenellales; family Borkfalkiaceae; genus Scatosoma. The sequence goes on from JAFVTA010000105.1 coordinate 8,353, forward strand.
TTTTCGTGGCGTATATCCTTTTGATTTCTTTAATCCCGTCCTTAAAGCGCGTGTTCATGTGCCACGGTGCGGAGCATAAGACGATTACCTGCTACGAAGAGGGCAAGGAGCTTACCATTGAAAACGTACGCACCTGCTCGCGTGTGCACAACCGTTGCGGTACGACCTTCCTTTTTATCGTTATGATCGTCAGTATTTTGGTATTCTCCCTCGTCAACGTGGGGATTGCCTCTTTGGGACTGTATACGGACAACGATAAATTGAACGGCGTTTTACGGTTTGTGTTCAAGCTTTTAATGCTCCCCGTCGTTGCAGGCGTTTCGTACGAAGTATTGCGCTTGCTTTCTAAGACCAAGAGCAAGTTCTTCCTTATCTTTAAATTCCCCGGTTTATTATTACAGCGTTTGACGACGAGCGAACCGGAAGACGGCATGATCGAATGTGCAATCACCGCCTTTAAAACGGTGCTTGCCATGGAAAGCGATCCCACCATACCTGAAAAGGTCTTCGCTGTGCCCGGGAAAATGAGCGCGTTGCTTAAAAACACCAAAAAGCGTTTTGCGGATAACGGTGTGGACGAAGAGGATGCGGAGTGGATTTTTGCTATCGTTTTGAAGATACCCAAGAGCTCGGTGGCGACGGAAGAACGCATTTTGAAGGCGTCGCAGGCGAAAGAGATTATCAAAATCGCCGACGAGCGTTTGACGGGCAGACCCCTTTGGTATATTATCGGGGACACCGATTTTTGCGGATATAAAATCAAGGTGGACGAAAGAGTGCTTATTCCCCGTCCCGAAACGGAAGAAATGGCAATGATGGTCGTAGCGGCGGCGGAAGAGGGGAACTCGGTGCTCGATTTATGCACGGGCAGCGGCGCGATTGCGATTGCGGTGTACAAGGAACTGCAAAAGAATAACCGCGAGGTCAAAGTGACGGCGGTGGATATCAGCGCGGATGCGTTGGAGCTTGCTAAGGAAAACGCGGAGGCGAACGGTGCGGACGTTTTGTTCGTGCAGTCCGACTTATTCTCCCGTTTGCGCGGCAGATTTGATATTATCGTATCCAACCCCCCGTACATTCCTACGGCAGATATTGAAACCTTGCAGCGAGAGGTAAAGGATTACGAACCTCGCCTTGCTTTGGACGGCGGTGCGGACGGTTTGGAGATTTATAGAAAAATCGCCAAAGAGGCATCCAAGTATTTAACGCGCGGCGGTATGTTGATTATGGAAGTCGGCGCAGGGCAAGCCAGCGAAGTGGTTAAAATGTTCAAAGGCAATTCCTATGCCATGATTATTCAAGATTTTAACGGGGTAGAAAGATACGTTAAAATTATGATGTAGAGTTAAAGCGTGTATATGCGTCGCATTTCTACGTTGCAGTGCGCGCCCCCTTGCTCGTGTACGGTTTAGTACACTCCCTTCGGGGGTGCTCCTGCGCCTTGAACTGCTCGCATCTACCCGCTTTAAACTTCGTACTGTATCGGTTTCAAAACGGAGCGAACTGTAAACACGCAAGCAAAGACACTAAGTCTGGGTGCAGGCTCAGCTTGCCTCGCATCTACCCACTTTACGGTTTCGTACTTTATCGAGGAGGTTCCCATGTTTGACAAATTAAAGGATATGAAAACGCGTTACGAGTTTTTGTCCTCACAGCTTGCCGATACGGCGGTGATTGCGGACATGGGTACTTGGCAGCGTTATTCCAAAGAACAAGCCGACCTTACCGAAACGGTGGAAAAGTACGAGGAATACCTCGCGAAGGAAAAGGAAATGGCGGACGCATTCGATTTAGCGGAGTTGGAAACGGATGCGGAAATGAAAAAAATGCTCCTCGACGAAGGGTACGAGTGCAAGGAAAAGCTTGCGCTTTTAAAGGACGAGTTAAAAATTCTCCTTCTTCCCAAGGATAAAAACGACGAGAGGAGCTGTATCTTGGAAGTACGCGCAGGTACGGGCGGAGAAGAGGCGGCGCTCTTTGCCGCAGAGCTTTGCAGAATGTACCAAAACTACTGCTCGGCACATCGTTTGCGGGTAGAGGAAATGGATATCAACGCCACCGAACTTGGCGGCGTGAAAGAGGCGATTTACAATATCAAAGGTGCGGGCGCGTATAAGCTTTTGAAGTACGAAAGCGGCGTACACCGCGTTCAACGCGTACCTGCTACCGAGACGCAGGGCAGAATACACACCTCGGCGGCGACCGTAGCCGTGCTTCCCGAGGCGGAAGAGGTCGAGGTGGAAATCAACGATAAGGATATCCGTATCGATATATTCCATTCGGGCGGCGCAGGCGGACAAAACGTAAATAAGGTTGCTTCGGCGGTGCGTATCACCCATTTTCCCACGGGGATCGTGGTCACCTGCCAAGACGAACGCTCACAGCTTAAAAATAAAGAGCGCGCGTTTAAGGTGTTGCGCTCCCGTATCTACGATTTTTATAACGGCCAAAACGCAAAAGCGCGTGAGGAAAACCGCAGGAGCATGGTCGGCTCGGGAGATAGAAGCGAGCGTATCCGTACCTACAACTTCCCTCAAAGCCGTGTGACCGACCACCGTATCGGCTTGAGCCAGTACAATTTAGAGGCGTTTATGACGGGCGATATCGACAGCATGGTCGAGGCGCTTGCCATAGCGGACAGAGAGGCGCTCCTTTCTTCGCAAAGCGAATAAAAAGCAATTTCAATCCTTTATGGGTTGAAATTGCTTTTTTTATAAGAATTGTCTGTAAAACACACAACAAACTAAAACAACGCCATAGGCGTTGATGTATTTTTGTGTTAAAATATAATTGTGGAAGTATCGGATAGTGAACGATATACCTAAAAAGAGGTGTGCTTATGAGAAAAACAATTCAAACAAGGGTTAAAGCAGTCCTGCTGCTTATATTCATTGCATTTTCTTTATTGTTTATCGGTTCGTGCGTTTACGTTCAAGTGCCCAGCAGTGAGCACGTGCACGATTACGGGAATAAGTGGTCGTATAATAAAACAGAGCATTGGCGCGAATGTACCTGCACGGCAACGATGGATAAGCAGAAACACGATTTTACGTGGAGAACGGTCAAGGACGGTACGTGCGATACGCCTGCAGAGGAAGAGGGCATATGTATATGCGGTTATAAAACGCTTCGCCAAGGGGAGAAGAAGGAACATACCTTAATCACGCACGCCGCCAAGGAGCCCACCTGCACGGAAATAGGCTGGGAGGCGTATGAGAGCTGTGCAAACTGTTCGTATTCCACCAAACAAGAGATAGGAAAGAAGGAACATACTTATTCGGAAGCTTGGGTTAAAACGGAAGCAAGGCATTGGCACGCATGCAGCGTTTGCGGAGAGAAAAAGGGCGTTGCGGACCACGAGTTTTCTTGGGAAGTTCAAATTGCTGGGACTTGTCAAACAGCGGCAACGGAAGAAGGCACTTGCGTTTGCGGATACAAGGCGTTTAGAGAAGGCGAAAAAGCGGAGCACACTGTGATAACGCACGCTGCAAAGGCGGCAACGTGTACGGAATCGGGCTGGGGAGCGTATGAAACCTGCGCGAAATGTTCTTATTCCACAAAGACGGTCATAGGTGCAAAAGGACATTCTTATTCTACAACTTGGTCAAAGACTGACGCGAGACATTGGCACGTATGCGGTTTTTGTGGGGATAAAAAGGATTTAGGGGACCATACCTACGATGCAGGGCTTATTAACGGTTTGAGAAAAACGCGCACGTGTAGCGCTTGCTTATATGAAAAGGAAACGTCGGTTGTTGACGGTATTAAAGAAACCCTTTACAGCAATACAAGCGAAAACGTTGCGTTAGACGACGGAAGATCGTACATGATTAGTGCGACGAAGTTAGAAAGCGGCGTACTCATTTATGCCGAGGGTGTGTTTAACAGCGTTGTGTCTACACAAACGGCTTGGAGTGATAACACGCATTTTGAATTTAGATTAAACAACGGCACGCAAATATACGTGACGGCAAAGCAGCAATCGCAAGGGGTGACGGAGTTCACCTATGCGGTAGAGCAGTCGAACGGGAAATATATCCACACGGTGGAAATCTTCGTAGAAAAATCGCTTATAAACGGTTGGACGGAAGACGGAGACGTACAGTTAAACTACGGGTGGAAAACGCCTGGGGAAAGGGCGTATTTGAAGAG
>JAFVTA010000106.1 GCA_017503525.1 Clostridia bacterium
GGGCAGGTATGAGACGAACAGCGGTAAGGTATGCGTTCACTTCGTTGGAAAAGAGGAGAAAAAGGCTGCCGAAAAGCGCGGCGTGTATTCGGTAAAGGCGCAGGCTGGCAAGAAAACGGACGAGGAAAGTTTATTGGCGAAAACCATTCGCGCGATTATCGAGGACGAACGGCATAACAAGTTTTACGATCCCGATACGGGGGAATACCGCGCTATTCGGTATGCGGATATCGCCGTGCTTTCCCGTAAAAAGCAAGGTCAAATTGCCCGTACGGTAGAATCGCTGGCGACAGAGGGCGTACCCGTTAATGCGGCGGCAGCGGTGAATATTTGTGAGTTTTCCGAAATTAAGACTTTGATTGATTTGCTCTCTCTAATCGATAATGGGGCGCAGGATATTGCCCTTTGCAGCGTGCTCCTTTCGGCGGTGGGTAATTTAACGGCGGACGACTTGACGGAGATTCGTTTGGCGTACAAGGACGAGCGCTTTTTTAGAACGGCTTGCAAACGGTACGCCGTGGAGCAAGATAATTTGCTCGCCTATAGATTGAGAAAGTTTTACGCTTATTTTGATCAGCTTCGTGTGCTTTCAAGGGTGTTGGATGCAGGGGAATTGTTGACCCGTGTCGTATCCGAGAACCGCATGGAAAGCGATTTGCTTGCGCGTACCAACGGGGTGGCGGCCGTGCGGCGTATCCGCCGGTTTATTGAAGAGGCAAGCTCCCCTGAACCTCTTTGCGTACACGCCTTTTTGGATCGGTTGCGCGATTTGGGGTATAAGATTGAGTATAGCGAAAACGGGGGCGAAGATTCGGTTAAAGTGCTTACCATGCACTCGTCCAAGGGCTTGGAATATCCTATCGTCATTTTGGATAATTTAAGCGCGCCTTTTAGAGGGGTCGATAGGGACGAGGTTGAAGTTGAGGAGAATTACGGGCTTGCGCCGTACGCCTTCGACGAGGAGAGCATGACCAAATCCACCACTCTTCTTCGCCGCTTGCACGAGCAAAACGAGGAGGAAAGCTCCCGTGCGGACGGCTTGAATTTGTACTATGTTGCGCTCACGCGCGCGAAGTACGGCTTGCATATGCTTTTTGAGGGTCCCACGGCAATGCCCGACGTGAAATACGCCCGTTCGTTTGCCGAGTTTACCGATTTTTCCGTTTGGCAGGAATATGTTGTAAACGACGAAAGCGTGGATATTCCCAAGCAAGAGCGCACCGCGCTCGTCTTCCGTCCCGACGAAGGCTTGGCAAGGGAAATTATGCAGGCGTTTTTATGGGAGTACGCTCATACGGGCTTGGAAAATCTGCCTGTGAAAAGTTCGGCGACACAGCTTCTTGCCCGTCCCGTTTACGGCGAGGAACCCGATGCGAAAAAGCTCTTTGACGAGGGTGAAGATTACGATAAGAAAGGGGAAACAAGCAAAGAGGCAGGGATTGCTTATCACGCCTTTTTGGAGAATTTTGACTTCTCTTTGCTGTATGACGGGGAAGGGAAGTTGATTGAGAAATCTCTCTTGCAAGAGCTTATCAAAAAGGAAAAGGACGGGGGCAGGTGCGAGGCGAGCCTGCTTAACGAGCAAAAGCTTGCGGGGATTTTATCCAATCCCGTGTTTAGGGCTTTGCAGGGTAAACGGCTGTATAAAGAGCAAAAATTCCTCGTCGCTTTGCCGATTGCGGACACCTACGCGAAAAAAGAGGGCGAGGATAGCGCATTGCTTTCTCAAAACGAGGAGGAAATTCTTTTTCAAGGGGCGATTGACCTGCTTGCCGTAGGGGAAGATAATGAGGTGCAAATCGTCGATTATAAATTCTCCCGAGGGGGCGCAGATTATTTAAAGAAGCACTATGCGCCTCAACTGGATTTATACCGTCGTGCAGTATCTAAGATCATGCGTATTCCCTTGGAGAAAATCCGCTGTTCTATCGTGAATATTTATTACGGTTTTCAAGTAGATTTCGAGTTTTGACACAGTTTGACAAAATTTTCTAAAATATAAAAAAATACGAGCCTTCTTTTTGGGGATATCCCTTTTAAGGAGGCTTTTATATGTGGTTTTTTGAGTGGCTGTACGCCCTTTATACGACGGAGCGCACGTTGCTTTTACTGACGCTGTTTTCTGTTGCCGTGCTTGTTTTAGGTTGGGCTTTGGGATATCTTTTGGATAACGCAGGCTGTTTTGCCGCCTTGGCGACACTCCTTTTGGGTATTTCGCTGATTGCGTTTGCCGTGCTTGTGAAAAGTTCGGTTGCGAGGTTGGTCGGGGGCGGCGCGCTGTTCGTTTTGTCGGGGGCGGCATATTTGCTGCTGTCCATTGCGTTGGGGATAAAGAATCGGATCATCGAGCGCAAGAAAAAGCGCGCGCAAATCAAGCGAAGATTGCAATTTACTTTACCCGATAGAGAAAATGCGTTTGTTCGCGCGCGATTAAATACCGTTTTAAAACCCGAAGAAGATATGGGCGACGAACCCCCGTTAAAGCTATCCTACGCAAGCGCCTTGTTGAAAAAATTAAAGGAAATGCCCTTAAGCCCTGCCGAGCGCTTGCAGGCGAGCGAAATGGAAAATGCCTTCTCTTTATACGTGCAAAAAGAAGGCTGGACGGCAGGGGATTTGCGTGCCGTCAACGATTTGTGTTCGGCTTTGATTAAGCTTTCCGCAAAGTACGCCGTTTAAAGCTCCGCGTTAAACGGGGGGAGAGAAAGGGTGAGGTTTATTAAGGCTTTTTGCCGTATTGCAGCCCGTAAAACAGGTTTGGTGACAACGGCTTCTTTTTTGCACTCTACAAGGGAAAGCATGGGGGCAGGTATGCGTTGACCTAATGGATAGGGTTGCTCTTTTTTTAGGATTACCGCATCCGAGCAGGCGTACAGCGAGGCAACGGAAAAGCGCTCGCCTTGGTCAGTGACAAGGGAAGTGGCAACGAAATCGCGTATTTGCAAATCGGCAACCTTGCCAAGATAACCGCCCTCAAACGAGTAAACGGGTGCGCCAATAAAGATTTTGGCGCAAGATTTGGGATATACCACCCGAAGTCGAGAAAGGCGGATTTCATTTTGCACGCTTTCTATCGCCGATACCCCAACGGCGAAATCGGTTGCGGATTGTGTAGGCGTGCTTGCGCAAAGCAGGTATTTCACCGCGTAAGTTTTCAACGAAATGCCCACGCCGCGGCATACTCCTTGCAGGCAGCCGTTCGCGAAAACGGGCTTATTTGTGATATCTTTTAAGAACATAAAAAACTCCTTTTTTTCATGATAAAATAGAAAGCCGCGCGAAAAAAGAGTAGTGCGGACTTTTTTCGTCGAAATTTGAAAAAAGTTCTTAAAAGGGTGTGAAAATGCTTGCCAAAAGCGAAAAAGTTTGATAAAATAACGCAAGTAAAGCGAACGGAAAGTTTTATATATTGGGGCGTCGCCAAGCGGTAAGGCAACGGACTCTGACTCCGTCATTCGGGTGTTCGAATCACTTCGCCCCAGCCACTAAAAAAGGCATACCTTCGGGTATGCCTTTTTAGTGCGCTTTGGCGAAGGGTGAGAGTCCCCGCGTTAATCGGGTGTTCGTGCGAGAAACGTCCGTCTTCGTCGGTTTATATTTTTTGCGAAACTCAAACGGCGTTTCGACGCTTTGGTGCAAAGCACCAAAATCACTTCGCCCCAGCCAAAAATACAGCACCCCAAACGGGTGTGCTGTATTTTTGTTTGTGCAAAGCATGA
>JAFVTA010000107.1 GCA_017503525.1 Clostridia bacterium
GGTGCTTTCATAATGCACTTTGGCACACACGGGATTATTAAACTGGTCGGCAAGCAAGGCGTTGTCGCTGTTTTTGACGATTTCCTTCGCCTTTTCCACTGCGCCCTGCATACCTTTTGCGCCGTCCGTCAACACCACTTCGCCGCCGTAGCTTTTGATAAGCTCCCTGCGCTCTTTCGACATAGAATCGGGCATGACGATCACCGCGCGATAGCCTTTGGCTTTACATACGAGAGAAAGCCCGATCCCCGTGTTTCCCGAAGTCGCCTCTACGACAAGTCCGCCTGTCTTGAGCACGCCTTTTTCTTCGGCATCCTCGATAATGGCAAGCGCCACTCTATCCTTAATCGAACCGCCGGGGTTGCCCCCTTCCACCTTCGCAAAAAGGCTTGCAGGTGCGGCTATATTCAATTGTATAAGCGGTGTGTTCCCGATATTCAATGCAGACATGCTACCCTCTTATTCTAATAATTCCTTAGGCTCGCCGACGAAAAACCGACCGCCGTTTGCTTGCAAAAACGCTTTATCTCTAAAGCCCCAAGTCACGCAGGCGCACGCCACGCCTGCATTTTTCGCCGTTTGAATATCCACCTCGGAATCCCCGATATACAGCGTTTCTTGCGCCGTCACACCCAAACGCGCCATAACGGCAAGCAGGCTGTCGGGCGCAGGCTTTTTGCGTATCCCTGCGCTTTCATTTTCCCCAACCGCCTCTGCGAGTAAACCTTCGAAATACTGCTTGGCAAGCGCTTTTACGGCAAAATCCGCTTTGTTGGATACCACCGCCGTTTTAAGCCCTCTATCCTTTAAGGCTTGCAATAAAGGAACGATCCCCTCGTAGGGTTGGGTTTTATCCGCGCAATGGAGCGCATAGTATTCCTTGAAGAAAGCAAGCGCCTCTTGCGCTTTTTCCGTATGCTCGCCCACGGCGCGCTCGATAAGCTTTGCAATCCCGTTGCCGACAAAGGAACAAACCTCTGCCCTCGTCCGCACGGGCAAGCCCACCGCTTGCATGGCGGCGTTGACGGCGTCCGTTAAATCGTCCAGCGTATCCAAAAGCGTACCGTCTAAATCGAACACAAACGCTTTATACATATTACGCCTGCCCTAAATCGATGGTATTTTTGATAAGCTCAACCGCCTCGGAACGGTTTTCGCAGCCGATTTTCACATAGATATTCGATACGTAGTTTCTCGCCGTGCCGTCCGAAAGCTTAAGTGCGGAAGAAATCTGTCGGTTGGTAAAGCCTTCGTAAATCATGAGAGCAATTTCCACCTCACGATCCGAAAGCCCGAACGCGCGCATGAGCTTAAGCTCTCTATCCGCGGAAACGTGCCGCGCGGCGTCCGCAATACGGCGTGCAATCTTCGCAGGGAGTATGGTATCCCCCTCGTAGGCGTTTTTCACGGCTCGAATGAGAGCGTCGCCGCCTATGTCCTTGAGCAAGTATCCGCTTGCGCCGTTGTTAATGGCGTTGAGAATATAATCGCTGTCGTCGAAGGTAGTCAAAATGAGCACCTTGGCGTAGGGATATTCCGTTTTAATACGGCTAGTCGCCACCACGCCGTTCATGTTGGGCATACGAATATCCAAAAGCACCACGTCCGCCTTCTCTTCCGCCATTTTATCCAAAGCATCAAACCCGTCGCGCGCCGTGCCAAGCACCTGTAATTCGCTATCCGTTTTTAACACGGAAGCAATCCCTTCTGCAAGTTCTTTTTGATCGTCTACAACCAATACCTTAATTCTATGATTTGCCATACTTAAATCCCCATCGTGATACAAATTTCAAAGCCCTCGCCCTCTTCACTGGTAAACTGAACTTCACCGCCGAGCGCCTCGACCCTCTCTTGCATAGTCGTTAAGCCAAAGCCCTTTTTCAAGTCTTCCTTTAAAAGCCCCTTGCCGTTGTCCGAAAGCAAAAATACAAGTTTATTATCCTCTTTTTTCAACTCAAACCAAAATGCAGTCGCACCGCCGTGGCGGATACCGTTGGATATCCCCTCTTTCAAGGTATTGCAAAGGAAACGGTATTTTGTTTCGGATACGGTAATATCCTCAATCATCGAACGGATATGAATGTCCGTGCCGTCCGTCGATTCGTGTACGATATCCTCTAAAGCTGTCTTTAAGCTCACACCTCCCCCCCTGCCGGAGAGTAAATGCACACTGTTTCTAAGCTCTTCCAAGGCATGCTTGGCTTGTAAGTTTGCCGCAACCAATTTCACTTTTGCCTCTTCGGGGTCCTTTTCAATGATGCGTTTCGCGGCTTCCGTTTGCATAATAACGGTGGTAATGGAATGCCCTGCCGTATCGTGAATTTCCTTGGCGATACGCTGGCGTTCTTCCAACACTGTCACCTCTTCCAGCTTTTCGTACGCGCTTTCCAAATCCCGTTTACTCGAGTCTAATTCTTCCAAAGTTTTATGCAAAAGAAGATACTGGCGATAGAACACGAGCAAGACTTGCACGGCGAAAAAGTGTAAGGAGATCGCAACGATCGCACCTATGGATTCACGGAAAATTTCAATAATGCTGTAATCTGTACCCAACCTTTGCCATACCTGAACGGCATAGCTAACGATAAAACACAAAATCGCGCAGGCGAGCGTCCAAACCCCAAACTTCTCGTCCTTGAAATCCAAATAAAACTGCGTTAAAATCAAAAGATAGATGATAAGGGAATACGGCCCGACAGTAAAGGCAACGAAACCGCACGCACACAAGCCTTCCAGCATTTGGTTTAAGCGTTCGTTCGGCTCGTCGTTGAGGTCAAAGTTCTTCATTGCCTCGGTGATTGTCAGCGTACACGCCACGATTAAAAAGGCAACGAAGGACAAAATGTCCTGGTTCTCGATAAACTGTTCAATATGCTGTAAAAGGACGAGCACTTCCATGAACATGAGGATAACGTAAATCACCCATCTTGCCGCCTGCAAAAGATGGGCTTCATCCTTAAAATCGTATTTTTCTAACGCTTTCACGAACCGTTCTTTATTTTTTTTAGATTCTTGTTCCATGCCTGCTCCCGAATGATTATTCTTTTAAAGCGGACGCGGAGTAGCGCTTGCTAATCTCCTGCAATCTACCGCTTAAATAGTAGCTAAATATCCCGTCCTGCGCGCAAATGACGTGCTCGCAGAGCAGACGGTTGTGCATACTGCAAAGCATTTGACAGTTCCTTGTCGTTTCATCGTCCGCATCGGAGGGCATAGCTTTGCCGTACGGGTGGTTATGCACCATAACTACCCCCGACGCGCCCTTTTCAAGTAGAAACCCCGACAGCTCTTCGGGGACGATGCTCACATGGGCAATACTCTCGATAGAAAAACCCTGTTTTTTAATCACTCGGCCGTCACCGTCCAGCAAATACAGTTCCAATACCTCGTATATGGTATCCTTATACGCTTGTTTTACGAAAGGCAAAAAGTCGCGCGGCGTAAATCTGCCTTGATAGGTCATTTCGTTTTTTTGTCTATGCTTCTGCAAAAGCCTGCCGATATTGTGCAAATACGCCGCAATGCTAATCCCTATGCCCGGCACCGTTTGCAACTCTTCCACCGAGGCGTTGACAACTTCGTAGGAAGAACCGAATTTTTTAATGAGCGCATGCGCCAGATCGTTGGTATTCTTTCTCGGTAATGCGTTAAAAAGGAGCGCTTCCAGCCACTCGTGGTCTTCCAAAGCGTCCTTTTTGAGTTTTTCATATAAACGATTACGGTGTCCTTCGTGCATTTCTTTTGCCCCTTTACCTCATAGAGGTAAACCTATTGTAGCACACTTTATTGTAAATGTCAAAGGGGGGGAGAATAAAAAAAATATTTTTTTACGCAACCCCTTTGATTTTCTTTACCTAAGCGGTAAAAATATGTATAATATAAATATAATAAAGTATAAAGGCAGGAACAGTATGTCTATGGATAGCGTTATGCAAAAATATTTTGACGAAATCGTAAGTTCTACGGCAAAAATCCTCACATTCGATTCTTCCTTGAAAGAGGCGGAAGAAGGATATCCCTTCGGCAAGGAAACGGCGGATTGCTTGGAATATTTCCTCTCCCTCGCCAAGGAAATGGGCTTTGAAACCCACAACTACGACAACTATATCGGCGAAGTGGTATTCGGCGAAGGCAAGGAGTTTGCCATTTTAGCCCACCTCGACGTCGTACCGGCAGGCAGCGGTTGGAAATATCCCCCCTTCGGCGGCGTAATTAACGACGATATTTCGGACGGCGGCGTAGAAGGCATGAAAATTTGGGGGCGCGGCGCCATGGACGACAAAACCCCGGCAATCGTTTGCCTGTACGCTTTGAAGGCGCTTAAAGACGAAGGGTTCCTCCCTCAAAGAAAAATCAAGCTTATCGTCGGCTGCAACGAGGAATCGGGCTGGGAATGTATTAAGCACTATAATGAAGTAGCGCAAATGCCTGACGAAGGGTTTACCCCCGATGCGAACTTCCCCGTGATCTACGCGGAAAAGGGTATCTTGCATTTTAGCGCAAGCTTTGATTTAAACGATGCACCCATGTCCGCATTGAAAGCAGGCGAAAGGGTAAATATGGTATGCGATTACGCTTCGGCTATCCTTACCCGCAAAGCGGCGGCAAAGCTGGTTTATTACGAAAACCCCGTAGAAGGCACCCGTCTTTCCTACGACAACACCACGAGTATCTTACAAGTCTACGGAAAATCCGCGCACGGCTCTACCCCTCAACTGGGGGCAAACGCTTTGCAAGCCCTCTTGTGTTTCTTAGCAAGCTTCCACGACGGCTGTAAGAATGCTTACGACTTACTCTTCAACGATATCGCGGGTTTAAAAACCTTGGCGGACGAAACGGGAGCGTTGACTTTGTCCCCCAACCTTGCAAAATTTGAAAACGGCGTTTTGACCATTACGGCGGACCTGCGTTTCCCTGCGACCTTCCCCTTGGATGCGGTCACCTCGAAACTCGACGCCGTGGGTGCAAGCTACGAAATCAAAAGCTACCAACCCCCTATCTATAACAACCCCAAAGGGCGTTTAATCTCGACACTGGTTAGGGTATATAATCAAGCTACGGGCAAAAATGAAGTCCCCGTTGCTATCGGCGGCGGCACCTATGCAAGAGCTTTGAAATGCGGCTGCGCGTTCGGCCCCGAAGTTGAAGGCGAAGAAGCGACCATTCACCAAGCCAACGAATACGTGACCTTTGAGAAAATCAAGCTCATGAGCGAGGTATACTACGCGGCAATCAAAGCCGTTAGCACGCAGGGCGACAAAATCCGTATCGCCGTAAAGAAAACGGGATACCGTAAAATCCAAACGGTTCAAGAAAGCGCAGAACCCGAACCCAAAAAACTGTGCACCTTAAAAATTACCGTAAAGAAAAAATAATTTAAAAAAGCGGAAGGCGTAAACCTTCCGCTTTTCTATTTCCAAAATCATTTTCAATTGTAAAGTAAGTACTGCGGAAGTCCGCCCATAACCAACAGCGCGATATCGTCGGTAAACTCCTCTAAGGTCTGCGCTCTATCCGAGTTAAACCAGCAACGGTACGCCGAAAATATCCCTGCCGCAAGGTATTCCGCCGCAAGTTCGATTTTCATGGGAGATATAAGCTTGTAATTCTCCATAACCAGGTGTATCTTCTTTTTCAAGAATACGACAATTTTTGAAAGAAAACTCGAACTGGTTTCTAATTTCATAACCAACTCGTAAATTTCAAACTGGTCTTTCAAAACGCTGGTTAACGCGTAGAAAATCTCCTGCGGACGGGTAGGGTCAAACTCAAACTTCATCATTTTCTCTTGAAAACTTTGTACAAGTTCGTTTTCCAGCTCCCCGAAAATGTCCTGCACCCCTTTGTAATAGTTGTATACCGTCTTTCTATCCACGTCGGCAAGATCGGCAATCTCCTTTACGGTGATTTTGTCCGCCTCTTTCTCCGTCAATAGCTGAGCAAACGCGTTTTGTATCGCGCGCTTGGTCTTGGCTACCCTTCGATCCGCTTTTCTTTCCTTATTTTCCATAACCGTTCCTTTTTCCACTTTTTTACATTATACCACGCTTGTGGAGAAAATGCAAGCGTTTATAAAGATATAAGGCTCGCTTTTATGCGAGCCTTATACCTTTAGTGAGAGAATATGAAAAAAGTTTTTAGTATAGTTTAATTTATCACTTCTCTATGATCTCGGATGAATTCATCATTCATCCCCCTTATGCAATCCTCATTCTACTCCCTATTTGTGTTGATTGTGTGAAAACTGTGTGATAATTTAGTGAATATTATAATATTTTGCATTTCTTGTTGAAATATAACATAACTTTTTTAAACAAACGAATGGACGATGGCCTCGGCAACGCGAAGTCCGTCGGCTGCAGACGAGGTGATCCCCCCTGCGTAGCCTGCTCCCTCGCCGCAAGGGTATAGGCCCTGCGCGGAAATCGATTGCAAGTTTTCGCCGCGTTCAATGCGGACGGGGGAACTGGTACGACTTTCTACCGCGGTCAATATCCCGTCGGGATCGGCAAAGCCGTGCAATTTTCTATCCATGTCCACAATCGCCGCTTGAAGTGCGGTGATTATAGAGACTGGAAGAACCTCTTTAAAATCGGCAAACGCCGCACCTGCGGCGTAGGTAGGAGATACCGAGCGGAAACGATCGCTCGTTTTATTCTTCAAGAAGTCCCCGACCAGCTGTGCGGGCGCGCTGTAATTACCGCCCCCTGCAAGGTATGCCGCGCGTTCTAACTTGCGTTGAAACTCCACCCCTGCCAAAGGGGAGGTACTGCCAAAATCCGCCTGCGTGACCTGCGCAATCAGCGCACTGTTAGCGTTTTGCCCGTCGCGGGCATAGTTGCTCATGCCGTTGGTGAC
>JAFVTA010000108.1 GCA_017503525.1 Clostridia bacterium
AAACGGTTCTTGCCAACGAACAAGTTATCGACGGCAAATGCGAGCGTTGCGATTCCGTCGTACTCCGCAAGGACATGACACAATGGTTCTTGAAAATTACCGATTACGCAGAGGAGCTTTTGGAAGATTTGAACGGTTTGGACTGGCCGGAAAAAACCAAGCTCATGCAAAAGAACTGGATCGGCAAATCGACGGGCTGCGAAGTTTGCTTTGCTTGTGAAACGGGGGACGATATCACCGTATTCACCACTCGTCCCGATACCCTTTTCGGCGTGAACTACGTCGTACTCGCGCCTGAACACCCCTTAACGGAAAAGCTCAAAGCGGCACACCCCGAACACGCAGCAGCGATCGATGCGTACGTACAGTACGCCGCGGAAGCAAACGATATCGAACGTCTTGCTACTTCGCGTGAAAAGACCGGCGTATTCACGGGCGCGTACGCTACCCATCCTTTGACGGGTAAAAAGCTCCCTATCTATCTTGCAGACTACGTGCTTTATTCCTACGGCACGGGTGCGGTTATGGCGGTTGCGGCGCACGACGAACGCGATTACGCTTTCGCAAAAAAATACGGCTTGCCCGTCACGCAGGTTATTCAAAAGAAGGGCGGAGAAACCATTCTCCCCTATTGCGAAGACGGTATCCTTGTCAACAGCGGTTCGTTTGACGGACTTTCGGGCGACGAGGCTCGCGACGCGATTGCCGTTCACCTTACCAAGCTTGGAAAAGGCGGTAAGAAGGTCAATTACAGACTTCGCGACTGGTCGGTTTCCCGTCAACGCTACTGGGGCGCGCCTATCCCTATGATTCATTGCGAAAAGTGCGGAACGGTACCCGTTCCCGAAAAGGATTTGCCCGTAAAACTTCCCTACGACGTGGAATTCCGTCCCACGGGAAAATCCCCCTTGGCTAGCCACGAGAAGTTTATGAAATGCACCTGCCCTAACTGCGGCGGCAAAGCCTCTCGCGATCCCGATACCTTGGACACCTTCGTATGTTCCAGCTGGTATTTCCTGCGCTATCCCGACGCGCATAACGACAAACAAGCTTTCAGCAGTGAAGTTGCCAACAAAATGCTCCCCGTAGACGTATACGTCGGCGGTTCGGAACACGCTTGCATGCACTTGCTCTACGCGCGCTTTATTACCAAAGCGCTCCGCGATATGGGCTATATCAACTTCGGCGAACCCTTCAAACGCCTCGTTCACCAAGGCATCATTTTAGGACCTGACGGCAACCGTATGTCCAAATCCCACGGCAACGTCGTTTCCCCCGATACCTATATCGAGGAATTCGGTTCGGATATGTTCCGTCTTTATCTCATGTTCGGCTTTAGCTATACCGAAGGCGGACCTTGGAGCGACGACGGTATTAAATCGGTCGCAAAATTCGCCGACCGTATCGAACGCTTGGTCCGTAAATCCTTGGAATTGAACGGCGGTCACACGAATATGACTTCCGCAGAAAAGAACGTCGCTTACGCAAAGCATTACGCGATTAAATGCATTACGCGCGACGTAGAGGCGTTCTCCTTCAATACTTCGGTTGCCCGCTTAATGGAATACGTAAACGCTTTGCAAAAATACGAAAATGACGTAGAAGACAAGAACGTAGTATTCTATAAAGAGTGTATTTTAGACCTTATCCGCATGATTGCCCCCTTCATTCCTCACTTCGCGGAAGAGCTTTGGGAACTTTGCGGTAATAAAGACTCCGTCTTTGAGGAAGCTTATCCCCTCTTCGATGAGAAAGCGCTTATCAAGGACGAAGCGGAATATGCAATCCAAATCAACAGCAAGATTAAGGCGAAAATGATGATCCCCGAAGGACTTTCCAACGAGGATATCCAAGACACCGTTTGCGCATATCCCGAAATTGCCGAAGCAATCGCAGGCAAAACTGTGAAAAAGTGCATTATCGTTAAAGGCAGACTTGTAAACCTGATCGTAGGCTAATTGAGTAAAAAGTAATCCCCACGGCTCCGCCGTGGGGATTTTTTACTCTTTACTTTCTTCTATCATTTGCTTTATACGCGCCTCGGGTATGCGGATATCCCCCTCGTCACGACGGTAATACGAACCCATTAGAGGGTTTCCGCCGATATATATGGGTTTATCCTTTTTCTTGGCTTTGGGGATACGAATAACGACGATTTCTTTGCCGTCCACTTCTTCCACCGTCACGTCCGTTTTTTTAAGGATATTCTTATTCACGGCACGGGGCAGGACTTCCCAAAACTGCGCCACGAGCCGCCAAGGG
>JAFVTA010000109.1 GCA_017503525.1 Clostridia bacterium
GGTCGCCATTTATGCCTTGGTAGCTCAGTCGGTAGAGCAGCAGACTGAAAATCTGCCTGTCGGTGGTTCAATTCCGCCCCAAGGCACCAAACACACGCCGGTGTAGCTCAATGGCAGAGCAGCTGATTTGTAATCAGCAGGTTGTGGGTTCGAGTCCAATCACCGGCTCCACAACGCACCGACGGACAATTTCATATAAGGGCAGATTCCAGAGCGGCCAAATGGATCAGACTGTAAATCTGACGTCTTCGACTTCGGTGGTTCGAATCCACCTCTGCCCACCACAAAAAGGACACCTTTCGAGGTGTCCTTTTTGTGGTGTATGGGGTGTTGCAGCGAACCCCGTATTATCGGTGGTTCGTGCGAACGTTGTCCGCAGTGCGGGGTAAAGTTATTTCCGCTTTCCTGACGGCGCGACGACGCTTTGGCGATAGCCAATCTTCCACCTCTGCCCTCGCGGTGTCCTTTTTGTGGTGTACGCGGTGGATAAAACAAAAAAACGCAGGGGCAACCCTGCGTTTTAACTTGCAATTAATATTCTTTAATTCCTAAAAAATAGTCTGCTGAAATATTAAAGGTAATCGCCATTGTTTTCAACATATCATACCCAGGCTTTGCCTTACCTTGATTAATCGCTGAATTTTTCTCTTGCGTGGTAGTGCGTATGCAAAAGCTCGTGCGCCTTGTGGGAGTTGGGTTCACCCAAGTAGTCCTCGTACAACTTAATGATTTGAGGATTCTTGTGCGAAACACGGAGCGCTTTGGATTCGTCTTCTTGATAGAGTGCCGCCGCGCGTTTTGCCTTGAAGGTGTCCAAAATGTCCGCGTCCTCGTTAGGAAGGAAACAAGGCTTTACGTAGGGCTGGCCGCCGCCTGCGATACAGCCGCCGGGGCAACCCATGATCTCGATGAAGAGATATTCGCTCTTGCCTGCGCGAATGTCGTCAAGCAACACTTTCGCGTTCTTCATGCCGTGGGCAACCGCCACTTTAATCTCTTTACCGCCGAGGTTGAACGCCGCCTCTTTAATACCGTCAAAGCCGCGTACCTGCGTAAGGTTAGGGGAAGCAAGCTCTTCGCCCGTGAGCTTGAACGCCGCCGTACGGAGCGCCGCTTCCATAACGCCGCCCGTCGTACCGAAGATAACGCCTGCGCCCGTGTAATCGCCGACTACGTCGTTGTCGAACTCGGCATCGGGGAGTTTGACGAAGTTGATCCCCGAACGCTTGATAAGCTTTGCAAGCTCGCGCGTGGTGAGTACCGCGTCCACGTCTTTAAGCCCGTTTACAGAGAGTTCCGCTCTTTCCTTTTCCGCTTTCTTGGCGGTGCAGGGCATAATCGAAACGACAAACATATCCTTGGGATCGATGCCGTTCTTTTGGCAGTAATAGCTCTTCAAAATGGCGCCGAACATTTCGTGGGGGGATTTGCAGGAAGAGAGGTGGGGGAGCAAGTCGCCGTAGTTATACTCCGCATAGTTCACCCAGCCGGGGGAGCAGGAAGTAATCATGGGCAATGCGCCACCCTTTTCAATTCTGCTCAGCAATTCGGTTGCTTCTTCCATAATGGTGAGGTCAGCGGCGAAGTTGGTGTCAAATACTTTCTTGAAACCAAGGCGTTTGAGCGCCGCAACCATTTTACCCGTGACAAGGGAGCCGATGGGCATACCGAATTCCTCGCCGAGCGCAGCTCTAACGGCGGGTGCGGTTTGAACGACGACGTACTTGCCTGCTTGCATAGCCGCATCTACCTTATCGATTTCGGATACTTCCATAAGCGCGCCCGTAGGACAAACGCTTACGCATTGACCGCAAAGGATACAAGGGGATTTTGCGAAACTTCTGTTTTCCGCAGGGGCAACGATGGTGTTGAACCCGCGCTTTTCAAAGCCGAGCACTCCAAGTCCGTGCGCGTTCTTGCAACGCTCTACGCATCTGCCGCAAAGGATACATTTGGAGGTATCTCTTACGATAGAAGGGGTGAGTCTATCCACCGTCACGGGAGTTTGTTCGCCTTGGTACATATCGTCCCTTGCGCCCGTGAGCTTTGCCACGTGCAGGAGTTCGCAATAGCCGTTTTTGTCGCATTGCTGGCAGTTTTTGTTATGGTTGGAAAGGAGAAGTTCAACGGAAGTTCTTCTTGCCGCCGTAGCCTTGGGGGAGGAAATGGTGATTTCCATACCTTCCGCAACGGGGTATACGCAGGAAGCAACCAAGCCTCTCGCGCCCGTAGCCTCTACAAGGCAAACACGGCAGGAGCCCTTGGAACATTCGCCGTGGTTAAATGCGCAAAGAGAGGGGATTTCAAAGCCACAAGCTTTTGCCGCCTCTAAAATGGTCAAACCTTCTTCTACTTGAAAGGGGATACCTTCGATTTTGATATTGATTTTCGCCATGGTGCTGTCCTCCGCTTACTTTTTCACGATTGCCTTGAATTTACACGAGGCAATACACATACCGCACTTCACGCACTTGTCTTGGTCGATGGTGTAGGCAGGCAAACGCTTGCCGGGTGCGATATAATCCGTTTTTATAATCGCGCCCGCAGGGCAAGCCTTCACGCATACGCCGCAACCGAAACACTTATCCTTTTCGATTTTGTACTGCATTAAGTTCTTGCAAATGTGCGCAGGACACTTTTTATCGGCGATATGCGCTACGTATTCGTCGCGGAAATGCTTGAGGGTGGAAAGGACGGGGTTGGGTGCGGTTTGACCAAGTCCGCAAAGGGAGTTCGCCTTTACGCTTGCCGCAAGCTCTTCTAATTCGTCCAAATCCTTCATGGTTGCTTTACCGTCGGTAATCTTGGTCAGAAGTTCAAGCATTCTCTTCGTGCCGATACGGCAGGGAGTACATTTACCGCAGGATTCGTCGCAAATGAATTCCATATAGAATTTCGCAACGTCTACCATACAGTTGTCCTCGTCCATAACGATTGCGCCGCCCGAACCCATCATCGAGCCTTTTGCAACGAGGTTGTCAAAGTCGATAGGGGTATCGAGGTCGGCTTCGGTCAAGCAACCGCCCGAAGGACCGCCCGTTTGAATGGCTTTGAATTTTTTATTACCGGGGATACCGCCGCCGATATCGTAAATGAGCTCGCGCAAGGTGGTACCCATGGGGATTTCCACCAAACCGACGTTGTTGATTTTACCGCCGAGCGCGAAAACCTTTGTGCCCTTGGATTTTTCCGTACCGTATTGTGCAAACTTGGTTGCGCCTTCTCTTAAAATGAAGGGAACGCAAGCCAGCGTTTCTACGTTATTGATAATGGAGGGTTTATCCCAAAGCCCCTTCACAGCAGGGAAGGGAGGACGGGGACGGGGCATACCTCTTTGACCTTCAATCGAGTTCAAAAGCGCCGTTTCCTCGCCGCAAACGAACGCGCCTGCGCCAAGGCGGAGGTGTACGCGGAAGGAGAAATCCGTGCCGAGGATATTGTCGCCGAGGAGCCCTAATGCTTCCGCTTGTTCGATGGCAAGCTTTAAGCGGTTTACCGCGATAGGGTATTCTGCGCGGACGTAGAAATAACCGTTTTGCGCGCCGATTGCATAGCCAGCAATCATCATGCCTTCGATAACCGCAAGGGGGTTGCCTTCGAGAATGGAACGGTCCATGAACGCGCCGGGGTCACCCTCGTCGCCGTTGCATACGACGTACTTTTCACCTTCGGGCTGCATGTAAGCGAACTGCCACTTTCTCCCTGCAGGGAAACCGCCGCCCCCTCTGCCGCGAAGTCCGGAATCCAAAACTTCCTTAATAACGTCCGCTCTGTCCA
>JAFVTA010000110.1 GCA_017503525.1 Clostridia bacterium
CCGCATCTGTGGTATCTTTTCGGTTAAAAGTCAGGAAAATCCTCTCGATGCCATAAGGCTATCTTCGAGGACGTGCGCCTAACGGCGTACGATTTTCCTGCCTTTTCCCTCGAAAATATATCCACATCTGCTACTTATTGCTGGTGATAGTATATTGGGAGATGAATATTCTTTATAAACAAACGGGGACGTTTGCTAACGCAATACGCTTTTTGGAAGAAATCTCCAAAAAATCTTTCCGCAATCGCTACTTATTGCTGGTGATATTATGTTGGGAGAAGAAGGGGTATATTACGCTTGTTTGAAAGGCTCCCTTGTGCAAAGGGAGCTGTCAGCAACGCTGACTGAGGGATTGCCTTACCATATTATCAATATATTCACATACTTCACGAAAGTTTTTATTTACCTCATTGTTGGCTATTCGAAGCACGGTCAATCCGTAACTTTCTAAAAAAGCGGTTCGTTCTGCATCTTTCTCGATATTATCATTTTCGTAATGTTGTGAGCCATCCAGTTCAATAACCAGTTTGGCTTCCGCGCTGTAAAAATCCGCAATATATTTTCCCAACACTTTCTGTCGTGAAAATCGGACGGAATATAAGCGGAGAAAATCATACCATAGACGTCTTTCTTCTTTCGTCATTTCTTTTCGCAACTGCTTCGCCAATGGAACCAGTTGTTTATTATGCTTCGATTGCATACAATCCCTCCGTCTCGGCTTACGCCGAGCCACCTCCCTTTACACAAGGGAGGCTTTATGGCAATTTCCTTTTACCATGCTACCGTCATTTTGAGCGGAGCGTTAGCGATGCCCGAAAAATCTTGGTTGTATAGAGTAAAAATGTTTCTTCTTATGATCCGTATTAGATCCTTCGACTTCGTCCAAGTTGACGGGGTTGGGGTTTGTGTTTTATTGGCCGTCTTTGCTTTTTTACTCAATCACTCCACCGCCAAGACAACGGTTGCCGATGTACAGAACGACGTACTGTCCGGGCGTTACTGCGCGTTGGGGGGTGTCGAAAGTCACTTCCACGCTCATAGTTTCTTCGTCCGTGATCCGCACGTGGCAGGGTTGATCGGGTTGGCGATAACGGGTTTTGGCACAGCAATCAAACTCGCGCGCAGTCGGTTTTTCACCGATAAAATTGATAGCAGGCGAAGTCAGGCGAGTAGAGAACAGCGCGTCGTCCTCACCGCAGGAAACGACGAGTTCGTTGCGCGCAAGGTCTTTGCCTACGACGAACCAACGGTTAGCCGAATAGTCCGCCTTACCGCCTATGCCCAAGCCCCTGCGCTGGCCGAGCGTGTAGTACATTAAGCCGTCGTGCCTGCCGAGTTTTACGCCCGATTCGTCCACGATATTGCCCGGTTGAGCAGGCAAATAGTCCATCAAAAACTTCTTGAAATTGCGTTCGCCGATAAAACATATCCCCGTAGAGTCCTTCTTTTTGGCTACGGCGGTCAATCGGTGGGTATCGGCTATTTCCCTTACTTCGGGCTTTGTGAGCCCACCAAGCGGGAAAATAACGTTTTCGAGCTGTTTCGCGCTGACCTGATTGAGAAAGTAAGTCTGGTCCTTGTTCGTATCACGGGCTTTGAGCAGGTGAGTGGTTACGCTACCGTCAGCAAGCGGTACGCCGTGCTGAATATCGCAATAGTGTCCCGTCGCAATATAGTCCGCGCCCAGTTCGCGAGCGTACGAGGCGAACGCATCGAACTTAATCTCGCGGTTGCAAAGCACGTCGGGGTTGGGAGTGCGCCCTGCCTTGTACTCGGCAAGGAAATAGGCGAACACCCGATCCATATACTCCTTGGCAAAATTAACCGAGTACACGG
>JAFVTA010000111.1 GCA_017503525.1 Clostridia bacterium
AGTGCGTAGGATACGGGGGTGTTTTTCGGCAAAAGCATACCCACCGAACGGGCCGGCAAAGCAGGATCAGTTTTGACCTCAAATACCTCGCCCTCGCCAAGCTGACGGGAAGCGTACTCTTTGGGAATTACGCCGATACCCATACCGCAGGCCACCAAGCGTTTCATTAAATCCCAGCTGCCAACCTCAATAGAGGGCTGTAATTCAACGCCGTGCGCACCCAAGAAGGTATCCAAACTGCGCCGAGCCACCGTGTTTTTATCCATTAGGATCAAGGGATATTTTTTTAACTTGGATAAGGACATAGTAGGCTTATCTTTAAGTTCTGCAAACTTATTGCCTGCGATAAAAATATCGTTCAAACGCATACAGTTTCCGCGCAAAGTCAACTCCGAACTTACTTCAATCGGCAAGTTCACGAACGCCACGTCGCACTTGTTTGCTTTCAATTTTTCAATCGTGTCGGGCGTAAAATCTTCCATAAGCTCGATTTTAACCGCAGGAAAACGATCGTGAAAATCAACGATTTTATCCGCAAGGAAATATTTAAAAATGGTTTCACTTGCGCCGATACGGATAACTCCCGTTGCGGAAGCTTTCATTTCTGCAATGCGGTTTTCCGCCTCGTTCAAAAGCCCTAACGCGCGCTCCACTTCGGGGAAAATCAGTTTACCGCCCTGCGCGGAAAGCTCCATACCCCTATGCGTACGGTTGAAAAGGGTAATCCCTAGCTGATTTTCAAGCTGTTTCACCGATTGCGAAACCGCCGGCTGTGAGATATACAGCTCCTCAGCCGCCTTGGTAAGACTGCCGCATTTCGCTACTGTATAGAACACTCTGTATAATTCTAAATTTACCATAAACGCGTACCTACCCCCTTTATTTACCTACGCAGAACTTTTCAAAAATTTCGTGAATAATAGCTTCGGTGGCTGTTTCCCCCGTAATTTCCCCAAGCGCGTCCCACGCCTCTTTTACGTCGATACCGATCAAATCCAACGGTGCGATTTCGCACGCCGCTATCCCCTTTTGCAAGCTTTCGTTTGCACGCCTTAAGGCATCGAAGTGTCTTTCTTCAATTAAGAACGCCGCGTCCTCGCTGCGCGCACCAAAGCTCTTTTCAAAAAGCAATTCTTTTAAGCGGAGTATCCCCTCCCCCGTGACCGCCGAGGTGTGTACGTCCGCATCCGTCTCCGTTTTATCGTGCGTTAAATCGGACTTGTTCAGCACCTTAATCAAAGGTTTGCCTTTGACCATTTCCAACACGCGGATATCCTCTTCGTCCATACCGCCTTGCGGGGACATATCTGCGACGAATACCGCCACGTCCGCACTTTTGATAATCGATTCCGCGCGCTCAATGCCGATATTTTCGATAAAATCTCCGCTTTCGCGCACCCCTGCGGTATCGTAAAGATTAAACTTTCTTCCCCCGATTTCTATCGTGCCTTCCACCGCATCGCGCGTGGTACCTGCCACCGAAGACACAATCGCCTTATCATAACCGAGCAAACGATTCAATAGAGAGCTTTTACCCGTGTTGGGCTTACCGCAAATAGCAACCGTCACACCCGATTTAATCTTTTTACCCACTCCGTATGCTTCGATGAGGGAAGACAGCTCCTTTGTGAGCTTACAAAGCGCCTCTTTCAATTCCGCGACGTGCTGTTCTTCGATGTCCTCTTCGGGATAATCCACGGACACGTCGATCCCTGCAAGCAGAGTTTTTAAACGGGCTTGTAAATCGCGTACCTTGTTGGTCAGCTTTTCGGTGTACAACAGGTACCCCGCTTTCACTTCCGCCTCCGATTCCCCGTTGATCATATCCGCCACGCCTTCCGCCGATGCCAAAGACAGTTTGCCGTTGAGGAAGGCGCGTTTGGTGAACTCTCCCTTCCCCGCAGCTTTTGCCCCCAAACGGAAGGTCTGCTTTAAAATACCGCGCGCAATACTTTCTCCGCCGTGACATTGAAATTCGATAATGTCCTCGCCCGTGTAGCTTGCAGGGGCTTTAAAGTACACGCAAAGCCCGTAATCCTCAAAAGCGCCCCCGTCGATACGGCCGGGATACATACGGTACGGCTCGAAATCCTCTACCTTGATTTTTCCTGCAGGATAGAACATTTTTTTTGCGATTTCCAACGGGTTTTTGCCGCTCATACGGATAATCGCCACACCGCCCTTTCCAGCCGGCGTTGCAATCGCCGCAATATTTTCTTCCATCATGGTTTTTTATTCCTTGCTATAATATTCGTTAATATTATAGCACAGTATTCTTTCCATGTAAACCGTTTCAAGATAAATTTATGGAAAAATTATAACTTTCTCTTATTAATCTCACTCCCTTTACCCCTTTCTCTTTCGCACGCTTTCCCTTTAGCAAGTTTACATGATCAATTTATAACGAATGTAAAGGGGAAGTTAATACGCTGAAAGAATAAAAAAATAAACCTTGCGGAATGTTTCCGCAAGGTTTATTTTTTTATTGCTTTATAAAACTCTTCTCTATTCCCATTTAAGAGAAAAATTCGTCCTCGTCCTTCTCATTTTGAGGAGAGGAAAATTCCTCGAACGGATCTTCGGGCTTAGGGGGTTGATAAGGATTCCCCTGCTGATTGCCGTAGGGAGGTTGATAAGGGTTATTGTAAGGATTACGGTACTGCCCGTACTGTCTTGCGTACGCCTCGTTTCTCGCACGGATATACGCCTCGTAATCGATCCGCTGACGCTTGCGCAACACGAACACAATAATATACCGAGAGAGAGGCATGAATAACGTCAACAAGCCAAGCCCCATATAATTTTTGGGATCATACTGCTTATATAAGCCCATAAACAGCACGACAAGAAAAATTTCGTATACGAGCTGTAAAGTGGAAAGCAAATATGCGCTAAACCCGTAGAAAGTGGACACCGTACTTGCAAAGCCCGTCAAATTCACCCAGTATGCCATACCTTCCTCATTCCATTGAGGATCGCCGTGTCCAAGCCACAAATACATTTCCGCCGCAATCGTCAAAAGACAGAATACAGTACCGATGATTTGTGCAATCATCGCGTACATGCCTGCCCTCTTTACTTTTTGCCCGAAGAAATGACACTCCCCTGCCAGCTTACCAACAAACCACAAATTCACGAAAGGCACGAAGGCGAGCGCCCTATTTTTTATCCCACGGTTCTTCGCCATTTTGTAAAGCCCAAAACCCTGTAATAAAAACAGGGCGATCAATATTGAAAAGCCACCGATAAGCCCTGCAATAAAAAGCGTTTCTCGTTCATTCGTAAAAAACGCCGTGATCGTCGTTGCCACTTGATAAAAAGAATATATTTCCATACGTTAACTCTCCATAGTATATTCTACATTGATAAGCGTTAAGCCTTTAGCAGGCATCGTTTTTCCAAGCAAGTTGCGCTCCCCCGTTTGGAAGGCAAGACAAATCGCCTCTTCCTTCTTTTTGCCGTTTGCAACGTCCAGCAAAGTACCTACGATAGTGCGCACCATATTATACAAAAATCCGTTCCCCGTCACAAAAATTTTCACGTCGCACGAGGAAAAACTTTCCCCTTCTTCCACTCTCACCTCGTACACGGTACGCACCGTCGTCTTTACGGACGAACCCGAGGCACAAAACGCTTTGAAATCGTGCTCCCCTTCAAACAGCTTTGCCGCGGCGCGTAAACGCTCAATCGAGGGCAAAGTATCCAGCCGTACGGCATAGCGTTCTTTGAGGGGCATTTCTCTTAAAGATTCGTATAAAGTATAGCAATACGTCTTGCGTTTGGCGCTTCGATTGCTATCGAACCCGTCTCCCGTCGACCAGCCTTCCAACACGCGTACTTCGGGGGGCAAAAAACGATTTAAGCAATCGGGCATACGCTCGGCAGGTACGGTGATTCGTTCGCTGTCGAAATGGCACACTTGACCTACGGCGTGTACGCCTGCATCCGTCCTGCCACTCGCCGTGATACGGATATCCTCGCCAAGCGCATCGAATACCGCTTTTTCCAAGACTTCCTGCACGGAGAGCGCATTTTTTTGCCGCTGCCAGCCTGCGAAATCCGTACCGTCGTATGCAATTTTCATGACATACCGCATAGGAAATACCTCAAAGATAGATTCTAACTAAAATCACTCCCACCAAAAGCGCAGTGCCGACAAACATCGCTATCAAATCACGCCAAGTAAAGGTGAGTTTTTTATATTTCGTGCGCACTTTACTGCCGGAATAGCATCTTGCATCCATGGCATCGCCAAGCTCGTCCGCCCGACGGAAGGCGCTGATTAGTAAAGGAATGAGCGTAGGCACGAGCGCCTTGACACGCTTGATCAGTCCGCCCGTTTCAAAATCCGCACCGCGCGCTTTTTGCGCGTTCATGATACGCCCCGTTTCGTCCGTCAAAATGGGGATAAAGCGCAGGGCGATTGACATGATAAGCGCAAGCTCGTGCACGGGGAAACGAATAAGCTTTAAAGGCGAGAGCAAGCTTTCAAGCCCGTCCGCCAAGGACACGGGTGTGGTCGTTAGGGTAAGCAAGGACGAACCCAACACCAAAAGGAAGAGCCGAAGGGCTAAAAACAGCGTATAGTAAAGCGCTTCTTTGGTAATGCGGATAATCCCCCATTGCCACAGTACCGTCGTCCCCTCGTAGAAGAACAAATTGAGCACCGTCATAAACAACAGCAGGAATAATATCGCCTTGACCGAGCGCAACAGCGCGCGGAAGGACACGCCCGAAAAGAGAGCCGCCAACAAAAACACCGCGGCGCACGCGCCAAGCGCGTAGAAATCCTTACCCAAGAAAATCGCAACGATATATACGATTAAAAACAATATCTTTGCACGAGGATCGCATTTGTGCACGAACGAATTTGCAGGATAGTATTGACCAAAGGAAACTTCACGCATGGTTTTGCCCCCTTTCGTCCGTTAATCGCATACCTGCCCCGTTGGTTTTTGCAAAATCAAGCGTTTTTTGAACGAAATCCCCTAAGGTAAAATCGCTGTCGATCGCAACGCCCTTTCCCAAAAGTGCGCGTGTAAGCTTTGCCGTAAACGGCAAATCCAAGCCACGCGAAAGGAGCATTTCCGCGTTTACAAAAAGCGTTTTAGGCTCTGCGCAAAGGAGCACCTTCCCGTCCGCAAAAACGGCGGCTCTATTGCAGTTTTCGGCAATCTCGTCCATATCGTGCGAAACGATAATCACCGTTTTACACCACTTGGAATGGATATCGTGCAAAAGGCGCATGATTTCCTCTTTCCCCAAGGGATCAAGCCCTGCCGCAGGCTCGTCCAACGCCAAAATTTCAGGCTTTGTGACAATCACGCCTGCAATCGCCACGCGGCGTTTTTGACCGCCCGATAAGTCAAAGGGAGATTTATCCTTGACCTCTTCATAGCAAAGCCCTACCGTTTCCAACGCCTCTTTGACTGCGGCGCGGACTTCCGCCTCAGACCAGTCCTCATGGAAATTTTTTAAACCAAACGCCACGTCCTCGAATACCGTTTCCGCAAAGAGCTGATATTCGGGATATTGAAATACCATACCCACTTTACTGCGTAAGGCACGGAAATCCGTTTTTTTATCTGACAAATCATAGCCGTTGACGGTTAAAAGCGTTTTAGGGGGTAAGGGCTTGCCCTTTTTGGGCTTTTTCTCTTTGTATTTCTTTTCGGCAGTCGGCACTTTCAAAAGGGCATTCAAATGCTGCACGAAGGTGGATTTACCGCTCCCCGTATGCCCGAGAATACCAAAAAATTCCCCCGAACGAATTTCAAGATTTACCCCTTCCAACGCCTGTGTAGCGAAGGGGGATTTGGGGTTATATACATAAGATAAATTCTCGCAATAAACCCTGCCATGTTCCCCATCTTCGGGTCTTGTTTTTGCTGTTAACCCCGTACCTGCCTCGCTGGTTTTTACATCTACGCATGGAAGTGCGCCGATGATACCGCTTGCAATTTCCTCTTCGTCCATGCTATCTGCAATGCGCAATCCCCCTTGGGTTAAGTTACGGCAAATACGTACGGAACGAGGCATAACGAGCGCGTATTTTTCCAAATCGTCACCTTTTGCGAACACCTCTGTAGGCGTACCCTGCAAGGCGATTTTACCCCCATGCATGACCACCGCTCTATCGGCAAGAAGCGCCTCTTCCGCAAAGTGCGTGATCAAAATAACGGTAATTTTTTCTTCGCGGTTTAGACGCAATACCACGTCCATAACCTCTTTTCTTCCCCGAGGGTCAAGCATTGCCGTCGCCTCGTCCAAAATCATAACGCGAGGTTTTAATGCAAGCACTCCTGCAATAGCGATGC
This sequence comes from Clostridia bacterium, assembly GCA_017503525.1. Classification (GTDB taxonomy): domain Bacteria; phylum Bacillota; class Clostridia; order Christensenellales; family Borkfalkiaceae; genus Scatosoma. The sequence goes on from JAFVTA010000111.1 coordinate 6,318, forward strand.
GCTGCTTTTGACCGCCCGAAAGCCGCGCAGGCGTTGCATGCCTAAACTCGCTCATGCCTACGGCATTCAATGCAAAATCAATGCGTTTACCGATTTCCTCGCGCTCTATGCCTATATTCTCAGGCCCAAACGCAATATCATCTTCCACGATTGAGGCAACCGTTTGGTTGTCGGGGTTTTGGAAAACGATTCCCACTTGCTTTCTAATATCAAACAGATTATTCTCGTCGCTCGCATCCAAACCAAAGACGGTGATTTTACCCTCGTCAGGGCTTAATAAGCCGTTGGTTAAACGGGCAAGCGTGGATTTACCGCTGCCGTTATGCCCTAAAACGGCGACAAATTCCCCTTCCTGTACGGAAAAATCAACCCCGCGCAAGGCGAAGTTGTCTTGAAACGAGAATACGTCCCGTTCCCCGTCTTCCGCTTTCTCGTAAGAGAAAGATACGTTTTCAAATTTGATTACTTCCATACTCTTAAGAAGACGCCCCTATGCGCACAGTTTTCTTTCGAGATCAACTCTCGTCAGGTTAATTATAGCAAACTTTAAAATAAATTACAATGAAAATGCTGTGAAAATGCGATAAAACTTTTATTTTAGCCCTTAAAAGGATTGTCTACCCGATAAGTGCCCGTCGGCGACACCGTGACGATAATCGTACCAACCTCGTCCGTGCGGTGCACGTCCACGTTTGCTAGGCGCAAGCGCGCCAAAGTTTCTTCGTTGGGATGTCCGTACAAGTTCCCTTTTCCAGAAGATACAATCGCCGATTTGGCATGCATATAATTGAGTAGTTGCATGCTCGTCGCATCCTTGCTGCCGTGATGCGATACCTTGATAATTTCCGTAGAACGAAGTTCCACGCCATGGCGATCAAACATCTTCATTCCATCGTCACGAATCAGCTTCTCTTCCATTTCCACGGGCGCATCGCCCATAAAGATGGTGCTTACTCCTTTATAATCCAACCATACAATCGAAGAGAACTCGTTGGTTTGTGAAGGATACTCGTCTTTCTTCATTTCCTTCTCCGTGCGCAAATACGGACTCAAAAAGGAAAGGACATAGGGATATTCCCCTACCCCATTCAAGTGTATCATGCGCGAGGCGTATTCCCACGCATACTCTTGCTTGCAAAGCTCCTTGAAAAAGGAATGGTAAACCTCATGGGTTTTTTCGGGATAAATCGGGGGCAGGTATGCGGTGACAATCTCTTTTTGTTTGACGATTTCCTCTAATCCGCCACAATGGTCGCTGTCCGTGTGCGTGACGACAAGATAATCAATCTTGTCAATCTTAAGCGCGTTTATATACCGCAAAATGTTAGCCGTCACTTCCCTTTGTCCATTACCGCCGTCAATGAGCATAATTTTACCGTCAGGTAGCTCAATCAAAGTGCAATCCCCTTGCCCAACGTCAAGGAAGTGCATACGCAACTCTCCGAGCGCACGTTGTTGCGCGTCGGGCGTTTTGATACGATATTTCCATTCTTGGGGCGGAATACACAGCGCAAATACGCCAACAGCAAGCGTAAGCGCAGCAAAAATACAGGCAAAAACTTTCTTCCAGTTGCGTTTCTTGCCTTCGACAATATTTTTCTCTTCGCGGTAGCCCATAACTTCTTTATTATATAAAGTTCTAAGAAAAATGTCAATTTATTCCACACAAAAAACGAAATTTGACAAAATCTTCTCCACATAACAATGTAAAAAGTGTTGCAATTTGCCCCGTAATGGTGTATAATATAAAGGCTGCGCGTAGGTGGGGAGTTAGCGGCACCCTATATCTGCAATCCGCTATAGCAGAGCCGAATGCCTTTCCCGACGAAGTCTATGGAAGGTTTGCGCGCCGTAAGGAACGTTGATCGCAAGGTCTTATGCAACGTAATGCCGTGAACCGTGTCAGGACAGGAATGTAGCAGCTCTAAGCGGATGTTTGCGTGTGCCATGAGGTAGCTTTGCAGGAGTCACCTGCGGCGTTTCCGCTTCGGTAGATTTCGGCAAAAAAGGATCGCGCAGTTTTTTTAGTATCGCAAAGGGCTATCGAGAAACGTCCGTTTTTCGATAGCCCTTCTTTATATCCAAGCAGAAGTTGTTTTCCCCTGCCGATAATACAAGTATCGGCAGTTTTTTTGATTTTATTCCTCTTTTTGACCGCGAATATCCAACCCCTTGGAATTTTCGTCCTCAATCACAATGCCGCGCTGTACGCTGGCATACCCATACTTTGCCCGAAGTTTGGCAATCGCGCTTTCAGCGCGTTCCTTTTTCTCGTAATCCTCCCCTCCAAGCAAGTTCTCAAGCGTGGTTTGGCGTATATTAAAATCAAACCCCGACACGGTCACGCCAAGCATACGCACCTTCGTACCCAGCGGAAAATGCTGACAGTATAACTCGTACGCGGCTTTCGCAATATCTCCGCAAAGCATGGTAGCAGGGAGTTTGGTCTGCCTCGTAGTATCTTGCAACTGCGAATTTCTCACAACGATATGTACGGTATTCGCCCGACCTACGTCCGCCGCGCGAAGACGGGCGGAAACGCTTTCCGACAGCACGTAAAACCAACGTTTCACCTCTTCCCTCGACGTGATATCTTTTGGCAAAGTCATGGAGTTGCCTATCGATTTCAACTCCTCTTTTTCCGCGCTCGTTTTGACAGGTTCTTTATCCTCTCCGCGCGCGTAAACGCGTAGCTGCCTACCGTGTTTGCCTAAAATTCGGCTAATATCCGCTTCGTCCGTATTTGCCAAATCCCCTATGGTATGTACCCCGATTTTGCGCAAGGTATCCGCTGTGGCTTTGCCCACAAAGAGCAAATCCGACACGGGCAGCCCCCACGCTACGCGCTTATAATTCTCCCTCGAAATCTCCGTGACGGCGTCGGGCTTTTTTAGCTCGGAAGCAAGCTTGGCAAACACCTTATTAAAACTAACGCCTATGGAAACGGTAAGCCCTAATTCCGCCTTGACTTCGGCGCGGATACGCTCGGCAATCTCAAAACCGCTGCCAAAAAGCATAGTGCTTTCGGTCATATCCATGGCGCACTCGTCAATACTGCACTCTTCCACGCGGTCGGTATACCGCCCGTAGATTTCTACAACCTTTTTAGAAAAACGGGCATATTCGGTATGGTGCGCCCCTACCATTTGTACTTCAGGGCATTTTTTAAGGGCGGAATACACCGTTTCCGCAGTCTTAATACCATACTTTTTCGCTTCTTCGTTTTTCGCAAGTACTATCCCGTGCCGCTTTTCGGGATCGCCGCAAACAATCAACGGTTTCCCTGCCAGCGCAGGATTTAACGCAATCTCCACCGAGGCAAAAAAATTATTCAAGTCGGAATATAAAATTACCCGTTCGCGCGTATCCATCTTATTTCAAAAACTCGCTCAAAGCATGAGCGGCAATATTCCCTTCCCCAACCGCTTTCGCATATTGATAGGGTCTGCCCGTACAGTCGCCTGCGGCGTAGCACCCCTTTAAGTTCGTAGACATATCCCTCGCCACGACGGCATGTCCGTTTTCCGTTTGCAAACCACCGACAAGCACGGCAGGCGAAAGGCTTTCGCGGAGCATAAACACTCCGTCCACCGCCAAGTCTTCCTCGCCTGCAAAATGTAGCTTTTCCACACGCCGAGCGCCGATAATCGCCTTAGGCATCTTCCTTATCATGTGGATATTATCCCTCTGCACTTCAATATCCTTATACATGGGTATGAGGTACACCTTTTGCGCAAAGTCGGCAAGATAGCCGATTTCATGTTCAAGGCGCTTGCTGGTGCAAATAACCGCAATCGTTTTATCCTTATATAAAAAACCGTCGCAGGTGGCGCAATAGCTAACGCCGCGCCCTAAAAATTCTTCTTCTCCCTCAACCTGCTTGATACTCTCCACGCCGCAAGCAAGGATTACCCCCTTGCTCTCATATGTTTTATTGCCTTGTGTCATGACCGTGTATTTATCCTTCAACGCGTACACGCCTGCCACCTTTTCCTCGATAATATCAATTTCCGCTCTTTCAAGCTGGGTTTTAAGCGCGCTTAAAAACTCTCGGCCGGAAACGTCCGCAAGCCCGGGATAGTTATGAATTTTCTCCGCTTTTTCCACCTTTTCGCTCAAATCCTGCGAGCCGAAGATAAGAAAGCTTTTTCTATTCGCCTGCAACGTAAGCGCCGCGGAAATGCCGGCAGGGCCGCTGCCTATAATGATACAATCTACCATAATTGCCACCTCGCAAATTAGTATAGCACAATTTCCGCAAAAAATCAACCCCCGAAAGGCAACTTTCGGGGGTGTTTTATTACCAGTAAAGCTGAATTCCGTTTTCCTGCAAACGGGCTTGAAATTTTTTCAGCCACTCTTTATTCTCGCGGATTTCCCGAATGGAAATTCCGTTTTCCAAAGAGTACGCGGCAAGCATACCTGCCACTTCACCGATATTCCACTCAATCGGGTGCAAGCGATAGCAACCGCCCGTAAGGTGAGTTGTACCGATATTCTTACACGAGGGAATGAGGTTGGTCATTCTAACGGGGATCATGGCTCCAAGAGGAATGGTAAAGCGCTCGCTGGGCTTATAGAAAAAGCTATGCGTTTTGGTAGTGATATGCAAGTCAATCGAATAACTGCCTACCCCCACGCTATCCTCGAATACGGGATTGCCGCCCAGTCCTACGTGGTTTTCCGTGACGGTAAACAACGCCTTAATACGGCGGCTTTCACGCACATAATAGGTTTGCGTCGTGCCGTCCTTCGTGCCTACAGCCTCGCCGCAGGGCGCAAAGAAGGGATACCCCTTTTTATCACCGTTAGGTGCTTCTGTTTGCAACCAGTAGAAAAAGGCAAGCGTGAATTGACGCGCTTCTTCGCGGTTTTGTTCGGGGTGTTCGCAATCGAAGGTATTGCCCATGAAATAGTCGTTTTGAGGCCAGTTAAGCATGGTCACATCATACGGCTCGTACCCGTCCTTAAAATGTCCGCTATTGACAATTCTGCGATAGGTAAACAAACCGAAGAGCTTATTCCCAAGCGCATCCTTTTCGCCGTTATACATGCCGAAAAGCTTTGCTTTACCCGTCGAAGAATCAGGTCCGTACATACTAAACACAGGATACTTATCGTAGGGCATAATGAGCTTTTTGAAATACTCGTAATCCGCAGGTTTTTCGATAACGAAATCCCCGTGTCTACGATTTTCAAAAGCCATAGACCACGTGACCGGCTGTCTATCCTCGGGCAAGAATATGTCCAAGGCAGACGGTTCGCCCGTCATCGCTTTGCTTTCCGCGCCCGTCACGTATTCACAGCCACTTTTCGCAATCAAATCCCCTTCATCCGTTGCATCAAGGAAATATTTTGCATTCACCTCGTACCTGCTAC
>JAFVTA010000112.1 GCA_017503525.1 Clostridia bacterium
TGTCGACCACCTCGTAGACGAGATGGTGGTAGCCGCGCTCCCCGGTGTCGCCGATGTACATCGCCGGGCGTTTCCGCACGGCCTCCATGCCCTCGAGAACCTGGATGTTCTCGTAACGTCGGCGCTTCGGGCTTCAAGATTGACGTTGCGGTCATTGACCCTAGGGATAGGAAACGCTTTATCCTCGCGATTATGTGCGATGCGCCTACCCGTTTCTCTGTCAAGGACAGAAACATTTTGCAAATCCAAACACTTAAGCGTAGTAATTGGAATGTACTTCGTTTGTATTCGGTAAACTATTACAACAACCCCAAGCGCGAAATCAAAAAGATAAAAGATCTTTTGGATAAACTTACGGGGGCAGACAAGAAAGGGGGCACAGAGCTCAACCGTCTTAAAAAGCCGTATAAAAAGGCGGTTTTGACGGACTTGTTTGAAAACGCAAACTATATCACTTCGGGGGAAAACGATAAAGAAATCCTTGCGCGTTTGAAGTCGATTGTGACGGTAGAAGAACCTATTTCCCACGAATTCCTTGTGCGCCGTTGTCTTAACAGCCTCGGGGTGACTAAATACGGTGCGAAAGTGGAAAGCCGTATGCAGGCGCTTGTGGCGCTTTGCGGCTTTAAGTACGAGAAGATTTTGGGCAGGGAATATTACCGCAAAACGGATAAGTGCGTAGGCTTTGATAAATACCGTGTGGAAGCGGGTGAACCTATCCGTAAAAACGAGGCGGACTATACCCCGTACGAAATTATCTCTATCGTGCGCGGCGCGCTGGAAGATAAGGTCGCGCTGTACATGGAAGAAATCCAAACCATCGTTTGCTCCATTTTCCGTATCACCAAGCCCACCGAAAAATTCTTTGCGCTCGTCAACGACTGTGTGACCCTCGGCGAAGAAAAGGGCTTGTTCGTGCGCTCGGTATCGGATAGAATTTCCTTGGCTTAAATTTTATAAAAAACAGCAAAAAAGCTGCGAATTATCGCAGCTTTTTAATTTTGGTTAGATTGTATAATTAGTTCGAATTTGTTGCAAACCTATTATAAAAATTGGAAGGATAGGATAATAGTATCAATATTACGCAAAGGAGTAGTATTGATATGGGTTCATCGATATTTGCAGCGAGATTAAAAGATTTATTGCTCTATTCGTTGAAAAAAGATACGCAGTTAGCCGAAGAAACAACTTTAAAGAGGAAATCGGTATATAATTGGATACGAGGCGTCACTTATCCAAACGCGGAATCCCTTTTGATTTTGGCGAACTACTTTCAAGTATCCGCCGACTATATCATAGGGTTAAGCGATAAGGAAGAGGATATGAAGGCGGTGGAAATTTCCGCTACCGAGGCGCACGATACGCTCATAAATCACCTTCATGCGTATATGCGTGAAAAGGGCATAACCTACTATCGTCTTGCGAAGCTGTTAGGGGTAGGGCAAGGGACGATGATGCGTTGGTTTAAGGCCGGGGCAACGCCTGAAATGGCGATTTTGATTAGGATTTCCAAGCTGTTGGATAAATCCTTAGACGAATTATTAGGCAGAAGATAAAAGGACGAAAAAACATGATAAAGGCAGGGAAGAAAATACAATGCAAGCTGTTGAATTTTCGGCCTGCCTTTTTTCTCGCACTTTTTCTTAGTCTTGGCATCGCATTTAGCTACGCGCATTATTTTAACGGCCTTTCTGTGTGGTGGATACTGTGCTTATTTCCGCTTGCCGCAGCGCCCATTTTACTTTGCGCGATAGGCAAAGAGATCTGGGATAAGCTGATATTCGTTTGCCTTTTTTGCTCCCTCTTCTTTATCGGTTTTTTTGGCTTTACCTTGGAAATGGACGGCTATTTCGATCGCTACAACGGTACCAATCAGGGCGTTGTATATGGCAGAGTTATAGAAATACGGGAGTATGCCGACGGTACGATAGGGCTGGTGCTCGATAGAATTTCTATAGAGGGCGAAGAAGAGAAAGGGAAGCTCGTCGCATATATGCCTGCCTCGTTAGGGGAAGAGATCCGCCTTACGGACAAGGTAAGCCTCGTGGGGCGAGTGGGTAGGCAGAATGTATTTTACGAAGATTTCTTTCAAGCCAAGCGCGTGAAACGGGATATCCGTTTTTCTATGCAGGCAGAGAAAATCGAGGTTGTCGGGAAGTCTTTTAATCTTTTTCTTTTATGTAGGCAGCGTGCCGAGTACGCCATAAGCGCGGGCATGAACGGGGAAACGGCAGCCGTCGCCAAGGCTTTGCTTTTTGGCAGCACATACGCGATTGACGAGGGATTATATGAAAATATCCGCATGGGCGGTATTGCGCATATCTTTGCCGTTTCGGGCTTGCATATGGGCGCTCTGTTTGGCTTTTGCCTGCTCTTATTTCGTAAAACGGGCTTATCCCGTATATCTAAGTGGATGAGATTTTGTTTGATTGCAGGGATTTGCTTGTTTTACGCAGGAATTTGCGGATTTACTTCTTCAGTTGTGCGCGCCTTGGTGATGTGCTTGATTGTATATGCCTCAAAGCTGATCGGGGTGAAAAGCGACCTTTTGGAAAACGTCGGCGTAGCGGCTATGCTAATACTCTTGCTTTCGCCCTCGTCCTTTTTTGAGGTAGGATTTCAGCTTTCTTTCGGCGCATGCGTGGGGATAGGCGTTTTATCCAAACGGATAGGGCAGGTATTTGATGAAATAGGCGTTCGCTTTAAAACGCGCGTTTTAAAAATCGATGTAAACGAGGATAAGCCTCGAGGACTTGGGGAACAAGTTTACCTCGCCGTTTCTTCCTTTTTAGCCGTTAGTTTTTCGGCGCAAATCTTTACCGCGCCCCTGCTTTTGTATTACTTTGGCTATATTTCAGGCGCAGGAATTCTTTTAAATTGCTTATTTATCCCTTTGGTGAGCGCCGTCTTTGGCGGTTTGCTTTGCTTGATTACGGTTGCCTGCCTTCTGCCTATCGTTTGCGCTAAGGTATTGCTTTTCTTGCCAAGCGCCGTTTTATCAGGGTTGCTTTTGCTATTTGACTTTGTCAACTTTTCTAAATTTGCCGTCAAAGGCATACTGTTCTCCGTGTATGCGTTCGTACCCTACTTTTTAGCGTGCAGTTTTGCTTCGGATAAGTGGAATTTGAAAAGTAAAGCGAAGATTTGTCTCTTTTTTGCGAGTATAGGGTATACGGGGCTTGTAAATATCCTATTTTCTCTTGCTTTTTAAGCAAGAGTATGCTATAATGATATCGCTATGAAATACATCGACTTCAAAAAATTTACCGACGAAAACGGCGCACAGCCAATTTACCTATTCGAGGGCGAAGAGGTGTATTTTCGCGAAAAAGGGGAACAGCTGTTAAAATCGAACTTTTTGCAAGAGCCTACCCTCGATTATGCTTCGTTTGACGGCAGTACTCTCAAAGGGGATAAGATAAAAGCGCTTGTGGATGCGGTGAACTGTTTTCCTTTCGTAAGTGCAAAACGAATGGTTAAGGTAAGTGAATTTTACCCTAACGAAAACGATTTTGCATATTATCTAAAGGACTTATTTGAAAATCCCCCGAAAGATAGCATTTTGCTCATTGTGAATAGCGGCAAGGGCAAGGCAGGGACGGAGATGTTGTCTAAACATGCAAAAGTCACTTTCGTGGACTGCGGCCGCTCGGACGAAGAAACGATCAAAAAATGGATTTTTATCACCTGTAAGCGCGCAGGGGTATACGCCGACGGGGTCACTTGCGGAAAGCTTGCCTCATACTGCGTGTACGACATGGCGCGTATCGCGCAGGAAACGGAAAAACTGCTTGTCTATTGCGCGGCAACCGAACAAAACAGGTTGACGGACGAAACGGTAGAGGAGCTTGTCTATCCCGACGCGGAGTATAAAATTTACGAACTGGCAAATGCATTGGCAAGGAAAAACTATTCCGCCTATATGCGTGTGGTGAAGGACTTGTCTACCCGCGGTTTTAACGAAACTTCGCTGTTGTCTTCGCTTGCAAGCTACTTCAAGGGCTTGTACGAAACCTCTCTTTGCAGGGGCGGCGATAAGGAAGTTGCGGCGGCGCTTGGGATTAAAGAGTATGCGGCGCGGAAAAACCGCGAGCAGGCTGCGAAGTTTGGCAAAGGGGAGCTGTTGGCTCTCTACGAGGCGGTATACGGAGCAATCAGCGCAATCAAATGCGGCGAATTAGCGCCTTCCTCGGCGTTTAAGGCGGTCACGGCGAAGTTATTTTTTTCAAATTCGTAAAAAATAGTGTAAAACGCTTTATTTTTCATAATAAATTCTATATAATATAGTACGGAACTATTTCAACGCGCGTATGCGCGTGAGTAGCTGGAACAAAGGAGGCTTATATGGCGATACGGCTTTTGACGGCAGCGGTAGATTTTGTCGCTTTAGGAGAAAAAATCGTTGCGTTTTTTACCGATTTTCAAGCGTTATATGCGGTAGAAATGGCGTTATTTTTCTTTCTTATATTCTTCGTATCCAAAGTATTGCGTGACAACGATGCAACCAAGCTCATGCTTTTATATTGGTTTGTGTTGATTCTTGGCGGTTGCATGCACGTCTTTGACGGCGAACTTATGACAAGGCAGTTTTTCTTCCTTTACGTCATTTTGGTTTCGGCGATTATGCTGATTATCTTCAATGCAGAAGTAAAAAAGTATTTTTGGGACGTTCATTCATCGGGCAAAGGCGGTATTGGCGAGAAAATTCTTGGCGGTACCGAAGTGCACTCTCAAGCGGACACCGAACGTTGTATCTCCAACATCGTTAAAGCCCTTCAAAATATGTCCAAAAATAATGTGGGGGCGCTTATCGTGCTTTCGCGCGGTAGCTTGCCGAAGCAGGTATTACAAAGCGGTGTGACCATCGATTCGGAAATTTCCACCCAGCTTATCGAGGGTATTTTCTTCCCGAAAGCACCCTTGCACGACGGGGCAATGGTTATTCACGGTCATCAAATTCAGGCGGCTGGGTGTTTCTTACCCTTGACGCAAAAGACGAGCTATCCCAA
>JAFVTA010000113.1 GCA_017503525.1 Clostridia bacterium
AATAAATGTAATCGCGTCGGGCGGGGTGTCGAGTATGGACGATATAATCGCGCTTAAAAATATGGACGCTTACGGCGCAATTATCGGCAAAGCCTACTACGAAGGGGCAATCGACCTTAAGCGCGCTGTGGAGATAAGTAAATGATAACTAAAAGAATAATACCCTGCCTTGATGTAAGAAACGGGCGGGTGGTAAAAGGAACTAATTTCGAAGGTCTTAAAGATGTTTCGTCCCCCGTGGAACTTGCGCGATATTACAGCGCGGTGGGCGCGGACGAACTCGTTTTTTACGACATAACCGCATCAAGCGACGGGCGCGCGCTCTTTACTGACGCTTTACGCGAAGTTGCGTCCCAAATATTCATACCGCTAACGGTTGGCGGTGGAATAAACGGCGTGGAAGATTTCGACCGCGTGCTTAAATGTGGCGCAGATAAAGTAAGCGTTAATTCGGGCGCGATTCGCAACCCCGAAATAATTGCTCAATCGGCAAAAAAATACGGCAATCAATGCGTGGTTCTTTCCGCGGACATAAAGCGTGTGGACGGTAAATTCACCGTTTTTAGCAAAGGCGGACGGGAAAACACGGGCATAGAAGCAATATCGTGGATTAAAAAATGCGTTGGTCTTGGCGCGGGCGAAGTGGTGGTAAACTCCATTGATACCGACGGCGTTAAAGGCGGGTTCGATATCGAACTGCTTACGCTGGTTTGCGAAGCGGTAAAAGTCCCCGTAATCGCATCAGGTGGCGCGGGCAACGCGCAACATTTTCTCGATTTGTTCACGGCTATACCCGATATCGACGCGGGGCTTGCCGCATCAATATTCCACTTTGGCGAAGTAAAAATACCCGAACTTAAACAAATGCTTAAAAACAACGGTATAAATATGAGGATATAACTATGATAGACATTAACCAACTTAAATTTGATAAAGACGGACTAATTCCCGCAATCGTTGTCGACGATAAAAGCGGAGAAGTTTTAACGCTTGCTTATATGAACGAAGAAAGCCTTAAAATCTCGCTTGAAAAACGCCTTACCTGCTTTTATTCAAGAAGTAGAAAATGCTTGTGGCTTAAAGGCGAAACTAGCGGTAATTACCAACACATAAAATCCATAACCGCCGATTGCGACCTAGACGCGTTGGTGGTAAAAGTGGAAAAGGACGGTCCCGCTTGCCATACGGGCGCGGACAGTTGCTTTTTTAACACGCTAATTCAAGACGAAACGGGCGCGAAATTTTCAATGCAAAGCCTTTACGAACTACTACTCGACCGCAAGAAAAATTTGCCCGAAGGCTCGTACACGACCTACCTTTTTGAAAAGGGTATTGATAAAATCTTGAAAAAGGTGGGCGAAGAGAGTACCGAAGTTATAATCGCGGGCAAGGCGGACGACAAAAAGGAAACCATTTACGAAATTGCCGACCTAGCCTATCATATTATGGTGCTTATGTGCCAAATGGACATATCCGTCGACGAAGTAAAGGCGGAACTTGCATCACGCCATATTATCGACCACAAAGTTAAACAGGAAAAAATGACCAAATGATTGTGAATAACTACCACACGCACACGATTTATTGCGACGGGGCTAACACGGCGGAAGAAATGGTAATCAAGGCAATCGAACTCGGCTCGAACGAACTCGGTTTTTCGGGACATTCTCCCCTGCCTTTTACCAACGACTACGCCATAAGACTGGAAAAACTGGCGCAGTATCACGAAGAAATCAATCGCTTAAAGGCAAAGTACGCAGATAAAATCAAGATTTATTGCGGATTGGAACTCGACTATTACGGACTGGACGGCGGACTTGAATTCGACTATATAATCGGCTCGGTG
>JAFVTA010000114.1 GCA_017503525.1 Clostridia bacterium
ATTGCGCTGATAAGCACGCTTTGTTTTAACTTCATACTTTTTAGTTGTTGACCGATATACTTAAAGTCGTCGGGTACTTCGAATTCAATGGCTTCGGCTTCGCCGTCCATAATGCTGTAAAGCGTTTCCATAGCGCCCAAGTTTCCGCTCTCGATAGCGCGCGCGTGACGAACTACCACATCAGCTACGAGTCGCAAAGGGCAAATCGCGCTCTCTATACCCAAATCTTCGGTCATATCCATAATGGAATAACGGTTGATTTTCGCAATAACCTTTTTGGTCTTTTTAAGTAGCGCGTTGTAGGCGATAAGCACATTTTCTTCGTCCTTGCCCGCAAGCGCGACAACTGCGTCGGCTTTGCCCACGCCTTCTTCTAGCATAATGTCGCTGTCCGTACCGTCCCCGCACACAACCGTTACGGCGGAAGGCAAAATCTCGCTTGCCTTTTTGCACCTGTCGCGGTCCTTTTCCACAACTTTAACGGATACGCGGTTTTCGACTAGGCGTTGAGTTAGGTATAACGCGGTTTCGCCCGCGCCCACCACGATTGCCGAACGCAAACGACGAGAAGTTAAGCCCAAACTTTTAAGCATTTTTTGAGCGTCCTTTCGCGTTGCCATAACCGATACTCTATCCCCTTCTTTAATTTGCGAATTGCCGTTGGGGATAATTACTTTTCCGTCGCGCTCGATTGCGCAAATTAGGAAACTTGCGTCCACTTTTGCCTTGATTTGCGCCAAGGTTGCATCCGCAAGCAAGTTTTCTTCGTCCTTTACCAAAAATTCAAAAAGTTCGAAATTGCCGTCCGAGAATTTTTCCACTTTGCTAGCCGACGGTAGCGACAACACATTGAAAAATGCGTCCGCCGTAAGTTTTTCGGGGTTTATCGTCATATTGATACCCAAATTCTTCTTCAAAAAATCTAGGCTAGAAGTGTTATATTCTCCGCTACGGATACGCGCGATTGTGTTTTTCGCGCCCATCCTTTTCGCTACGAAACAGGTAAGCATATTTAGTTCGTCGCTTTTCGTGGTTGCCACCACCAAGTCCGCTTGCTCTACGCCCGCGCCCGAGAGTACTTCCACCGCCGAACCGTTTCCGCAAACGCTCATAACATCATAAGTATTAGCAACGCGAGTAGCGACTTCGGCTCTTTGATCGATTGCCAAAACTTCGTGTTGTTCGCGAACGAGCGCTTCGATAATCGCAAGCCCTATCTTTCCGCATCCTACTACTAAAATTTTCATAAACTATTCCTTAAATATTTCGATTTATTTTGTCGGGCTAATCCCGACTATTATATTATACCACTTTTATTGACCTTTTGCAACTCGTTTAATTCTAGTCTAAATTAAGTAGTCCTTGTTGGTTTTTATAATGGAGTTTGCGCACGACAATAATGCTTACGATTATAAAGAATATGCCACCGCCTATCCACGCCGACGGGTTGGAAAAGCACGCGCCCGTAAAGCCGAACCATACCGCTAATGTTTCGCAGGCGATAACGCGCATAACAAATTCGATAACTCCGCCCACCATAGTAACCCAACTTTTGCCCACGCCTTGTAGGTAGTTGCGCCCCAAAAAGACCAAGAACACGAAATAGTACAGCGACGACTGGGTTAGCGAGTACTG
>JAFVTA010000008.1 GCA_017503525.1 Clostridia bacterium
CTATGGTGGCGGCTGGCGTTGCTAAGTCTAAAGGCGAGGCAAGAAGATTGATTGAACAAGGCGGCGTTTCCGTAGACGATACCAAGGTGACGGATGCGAACATGCCCGTGCCTTCCGCAGAATTCGTTTTGCATAAAGGCAAAAAAGTACACTTAAAGATTGTTGTGAAATAAGAAAACGGGCGATTTTTTCCCGTTTTTATAAAAAAGGATTGAAGGATGGAAAAATCGGTGCGCACCGTGTACGCTCCTTTCGAGAGCGAAAAGATAATTGAAAAATCCCGTTTTTTGACGTACAGCGCGCACGTAGAAAGCGAGGAAGAGGCGCGCGCGTTCGTGGCGGAAATTCGTTCTAAACATTCCCTTGCCACCCACGTTTGTTATGCATTTATCGCGGATAAAACGGGAAATTTACAGCGCTTTTCCGACGACGGCGAACCGCAGGGTACGGCGGGCGTTCCCATTTTGGAAGTGCTTAAAGCTAAGAAATTATGCGAAAGCGCGGTGGCGGTCGTGCGCTATTTCGGGGGGATTAAACTTGGGGCAGGCGGACTGGTTCGGGCGTATTCCTCTTCGGCAGCGGAGAACTTGGACGGCGCGGATATCCGCGTTTTGGAGATGTGCAGGGAACTATTCCTTCGCGTGGACTACACGGGGGTAGATAGCGTGCAAAAATACCTTTCAACGCATACTTGCACCTACCTTTCCACCGATTACGGCGAGAACGTGTGCTTTAAAATTGCCGTGAAAAAAGCCGAGGCGGACGGGTTTTGCTCCGCTTTGGTGGACTATATGCAAGGACGGATAAAAATCGAGAGCGGGGAAGAATACTATTCCCCTTTTAAGGAGGAAATATGAGATATTGTCAGCTTGGTAAGGACATGGTAGCCTCGTCTATCGTGATGGGCTGCATGCGTATCGCGGATAAGCCCTTGGCGCAGACGGAACGGGTGATTGTCGAGGCAATGCAAAAGGGGGTCAATACCTTTGACCTTGCCGACGTGTACGGCAACGGCGACAGCGAACGCGTGTTCGGGGTTGCCATTCGCGATTTAGGAGTTTCCAGAAAGAATTATATTCTGCAAACCAAGTGCGGTATCCGCAAAAATGCGGAAGGCAAAATCAACCGCTTTGATTTTTCAAGGGAGTACATACTTTCGGCCGCGGAGGCGAGCTTAAAGCGCTTGAACGCGGACTATATCGATATTTTGCTTTTGCACCGTCCCGATACGTTAATCGAGCCGGACGAGGTTGCCGAGGCGTTTGAAAAACTGCGCAGCGAGGGAAAGGTGCGCGCCTTTGGCGTGAGCAACTTCTCCGCGATGCAAATGGAGCTTTTGAGAAAGTGGGGGGTGGAGATGGTTGCAAACCAAATGCAGTTTGCGCTCGGTCACACCGCACCCGTAGATACCGGTTTTAATATCAATATGTACAAGGACGAATCGACTACGCGTGCAGGGGATGCAATGGAGTATTGCCGAGTGCATAACATTGCCATGCAGGCTTGGTCGCCCTTACAATACGGTTTTTTTGAGGGCGTGTTCTTGGGAAATGAAAAATTCCCTGAACTCAACGCCGAATTAAACCGTCTTGCGGAGAAATACAACTGCGCGCCGTCCGCTATTGCGTTTGCGTGGGTGCTTAGACATCCTGCGTTCAAGCAGGCGGTCACGGGCACGGCATCGCCCGAACATATGGCGGAGATTTGCGAGGCTGGGGATATCGTACTCACGCGCGACGAATGGTATGCCTTGTACGCGTCCACGGGAAGAATTTTACCGTAATATAGGCAATTGTGTACAAAATGCACAAAGGGGCAGGACAAGTTTGGTTATTTTGCCCATTGTAATTTTTGTTAAAATATAGTAAAATGTTAGTAATGAAAATTTTAGACATTTCAGGAGGAAAAAGATATGTCAGGACTTTTGCTTAAAGGCATTAACAAAGTATACCCTTCCGGCGTACAGGCAGTATTCAATTTCTGTCTCGATATCAGAGATAAGGAATTCATCGTACTCGTAGGCCCTTCCGGTTGCGGTAAATCCACCACCCTTCGTATGATTGCAGGCTTGGAAGAAATCTCTTCCGGTGAGCTTTACATCGACGGCAAGCTCGTAAATGACGTTGTACCCAAGGATAGAGATATCGCCATGGTATTCCAGAACTACGCGCTTTATCCCCATATGTCCGTTTACGACAACATGGCGTTCGGTTTGAAACTTAGAAAAGTACCCAAGGAAATCATTGACCAGAAGGTTAA
>JAFVTA010000009.1 GCA_017503525.1 Clostridia bacterium
TACGCGCTTTGAGGGGACTGCGTGCAGCCGAAGTCGCGCATGAGTTGTGCCGTAGCCTTGGTGATATACGCGCCTGCAAGCCCGAATTTTTCCGTGTAGGTGATACCGTGGTAGCTTGCGTCGGGAGTGCAAAGCCCGGGGAATTTATCCGCGTGCTTTGTCCAGTCGAACTTACCCGAATCGACGATACAGCCGCCTACGGCGCTGCCGTGACCGTCCATGTACTTGGTAGTGGAGTGGATAACGATATCCGCGCCGAATTCAAAAGGACGGCAGTTAACGGGGGTCGCGAAGGTGTTGTCTATGATAAGGGGAACACCGTGCGCATGCGCAGCGTTTGCAAAACGCTCAATATCGAGTACGGCAAGCGCAGGGTTAGCAATCGTTTCGCCGAATACCGCTTTGGTGTTGGGTCTAAACGCCGCGTTCAATTCCTCGTTGGAGCAATCGGGGGCAACAAAGGTGAATTCGATACCCATTCTCTTCATGGTGACGGAGAAAAGGTTGAAAGTGCCTCCGTAAATCGCGGAAGAGCAAACGACGTGGTCGCCTACGCCTGCGATATTAAAGATAGAGAAAAAGCTTGCCGCCTGTCCTGAGGAAAGGAGCATAGCAGCCGTGCCGCCCTCAAGCTCGCAAATTTTAGCCGCGACGGTGTCGCAGGTGGGGTTTTGCAAACGGGAATAGAAATATCCGCTTGCTTCCAAATCAAACAGCTTACCCATGTCCTCGCTGGTAGCGTATTTGAAGGTGGTGCTTTGGATAATGGGGACTTGGCGAGGTTCGCCGTTGCCGGGGGTATAACCGCCCTGCACGCAGGTAGTTTCAATGCGACGATTTTCTTTCATAATATTCTCCTTGGAACGCCGTTTTGGCGGCGTTCATACTATATCAAGATATAGTATAGCACGAAAGGGCTTTTCCGTCAAGTATTTTTTTATAAAACGGGGCAAAGTATGTGCAAAAAAGAGAAAGCGTAAAAAAAGTTGCAAAAATATGCCCTCGTATCTTGACAAGGAGTAGAAAAAAGTATTATAATGATAAATGAGAAAAAATTTTCTCAAATTCAAACTTTTCTTTTTTAGGAGGATATTCAACAACCATCATGGATCACCTATCTTTGATTATCGTAATCATCGTATTGGTATTACTCTCCGGGTTTTTCTCGGCAACGGAAACGGCGTATTCCTGCGCAAACAGGATTAAACTGAAAACGTACGTCGCGCAGGGCAAGAAAAACGCGAAAGCCGTCTACAAGTTTGCGGACGAAGGCTACGATAAGCTCGTCACCGCCATACTCGTAGGCAATAATATCGTCAACATTACCGCGTCCGCGCTCAGTACGGTATTGTTTGCGGATATTTTGGTGCATAGACCCGAGCTTGCGCCTACCGTATCTACCGCGGTATTAACCGTCGTAGTGCTGTTATTCGGTGAAATTACGCCCAAGTATTTGGCAAGCGTATACCCCGAAAGATTTTGTTTCTTCTTCTATCCGCTTATGCTCCTGTTCTACTGGGTTTTGATGCCCGTTTGCAAGGTGTTCGACTTTTATAAAGCAGGGCTTGCAAAACTGTTTAAGTTGAAAAAGGACGACGTCGTGACGGACGAGGAACTGCTTTCCCTCGTGGAAGAGGCGGAAGAAAGCGGTACGCTCAAAGAGGACGAATCCGAGCTTGTGCGTTCGGCGTTAGAATTTGACGATTTGAAGGTAGAGGATATTTTAGTTCCTCGCGTAGATGTTATCGCCGTGGACGAGGACTCCACGATGGATGAAATTTGCGAACAGTTCAAGAATACGGGGTATTCCCGTTTGCCCGTATACAAAAATACGATTGACAACGTAATCGGGCTTATCCACGAACGGGACTTCTTCGTCGGCTACGTCAGCGGCGAAAAGGAAATCGGGCATTTGGTACAGGACATTGCGTTCACGACTGAGCATACCCGTATCTCTGCGCTGTTAAAACAATTGCAAAAGCAAAAAATCCATATGGCGGCGGTTTCCGACGAATACGGCGGCTTGGTGGGTATCGTCACGTTAGAAGATATCTTGGAAGAGCTTGTCGGTGAAATTTGGGACGAACACGACGAGGAAGAAGTACACTTCGGTAAGATTGCCGACGGCGAATACTGGGTGGACGGTAAGTGCGGTTTGGACGAATTTTTCGAGCTGTTCGATAAGGAGTTTGAAGACGACACCTGCGAATCCAACACCCTCGGCGGCTGGGTGACGGAAAAGCACGGCGGAATTCCGCCTATCGGCGCAACCGTGCGTTTTGAAAATATCGAAATCAAGATTGTAAAAGCAACCAAGCAAAAAGTGCTCCGCCTCCGCGCCAGCATGGTGGAAACGGAAGAAGAGCAAGACGAAGACTAATTTCAAAGAGGTATATATATGGCAACGATTTTAGTGACCGGCGGCAGCGGCTATATCGGCTCGCATACGGTATTAGAGCTTTTGAATAAGAACTACGAAGTAGTGGTTGTAGATAATTTTAGCAATTCCAGCTTTGAAAGTATTAGAAGAGTACAGCAAATCACGGGAAAAACCGTCACCTTCTACGAAGCGGATATCCGCGACGAAGCGGCGATGGAAAAGATTTTCATGGCGCATAAGTTTGACGCCGTTATCCATTTTGCGGCATTCAAAGCGGTTGGCGAAAGCTGTAGACTGCCCTTGAAGTACTACGAAAACAATATCAGCGGTACGGTATCTCTTTTACAGCTCATGGGGAAATACGGCGTGAAGAAGATTATCTTCTCCTCGTCCGCAACCGTATACGGCGATCCCGAACGCTTGCCTTTGGACGAAACCTGCCGTTTGTCTACGACGAATCCTTATGGCAGCACCAAGCTCATGATGGAAATGATCATGCAGGACTTGTATAAATCGGACAACGAATGGAATATCATTTTGCTCCGTTATTTCAACCCCGTAGGCGCGCATGAAAGCGGTTTGATCGGCGAAGACCCTAAGGGGATTCCCAACAATCTTATGCCCTTCGTGGCGCAGGTTGCAAGCGGCAAGCTTGCTTGTATCAACGTCTTCGGCAACGATTACGACACCCCCGACGGCACGGGCGTGCGCGATTACATTCACGTAGTAGATTTGGCGCTTGGCCATATTGCGGCAATTGAGCATTGCAACGATAGCGGCGTACATATCTACAACCTCGGCACGGGCAGAGGGTACAGCGTTTTAGAAATGATCCACGCGTTTGAAAAGGCTTGCGGCAAGAAATTGCCCTACAAGATTTGCGACCGTCGTCCCGGCGATATCGCGGCTTGCTACGTGGCACCCGATAAAGCGGCAAAGGAACTCCACTGGACGGCAAAGAACGGCATCGAGGAAATGTGCGCTTCGCAATGGAAATGGCAAAGCGGCAATCCCAGAGGCTACGAAGACTAAGCGTCCGTGATACAACCAGACGAAATTATCCGTTCCAAACGCAAAACGCTGGCAATCTCTATCGACGCGTTCGGAAAGCTGACCGTCCGCGCCCCGATTGCTTGCAGTAAGGAACGGATTTTTGCATTTTTGCAGGCGAAAGAGGGCTGGATTTTACGCAAAAAAGCGGAAAGGACGGGGGCAGGTATTCAATTACCGAGCGAAAACTTGCACGGGTACGCATTATTGCTCCTTGGCAAGCCCTGCAAAATCAGCGTGGAAAAAACGGACAAAGTCGGGTACGACAGCGCGCAACAGCGCATTATCTTGCCCGAAAAAAACACAAAAACAAGGCTTGTGCGTTGGCTAAAAGAGAATGCGGAGCGTATCTTGACGGACGTGACCGCGCAAAAGGCGAAGGAAATGGGGGTAGCGTATACCTCCCTGTCGATCGGCTCGGCGCGAGGTCGCTGGGGGTCGTGTTCGGGAAAGAACGAAATCCGTTATACCTTCCGTTTGCTGTACGCGCCCAAGCCCGTTATCGAGTACGTAGTCGTACACGAGCTTGCGCATATTCGGCATAAAAACCACTCCAAAAGTTTTTGGCAAGAGGTGGAAAGGTATATTCCCGACTGGAAGATACGGCGGAAATGGCTTAAAACCCACGGCGCGTTAATGGAAATTTTATAAAACGGTTTACGTATACCCGTTTTGTGGTATAAATACAAGAGATTATGTTAGAACTTAAAAATATAGGCTATCGTGTAAAAGACGAGTTAGGCGAAAAACAAATTCTTAAAAATATCAATTTGACCTTGGACGAGCGGTTCGTTGCGTTCACGGGCCCCAACGGCGGCGGTAAATCCACGCTTGCAAAGGTAATTGCAGGCATTTACACCCCCACCGAAGGCAGAATTTATTTAGACGGCGAGGACATCACCGACCTTTCGATTACCGAAAGAGCGCATAAGGGGATTTCCTACGCTTTCCAGCAACCCGTGCGCTTTAAAGGGCTTACCGTGCGCGATTTAATCAACATTGCGGCAGGGAAAACCTTGAAGGTGTCCGACGCTTGCGCATACCTTTCCGAGGTAGGCATGTGCGCGCGCGATTATATCGACAGAGAGGTAAACGCCTCGCTTTCGGGCGGCGAACTTAAACGTATCGAGATCGCCACCATTTTGGCGCGCAGTACTAAACTTTCTATTTTCGACGAACCCGAGGCAGGGATTGATTTATGGAGCTTTGGCAGTTTAATCAAGGTCTTTGAAAAAATGCACGAAAAGACGAAGGGGAATATCTTGATCATTTCCCACCAAGAGCGTATTTTGAACATTGCGGACAAGATTGTCGTGCTGGCGGACGGGCAGGTGCAAAACGTAGGCGCAAAAGCGGACGTATTGCCTAAGCTTTTGAACGCGGAATCGTGTAAAGTACTCACGGAAAAATTATAAAGGGGGGGCAGGTATGGATTCAATACAAAAAGAATTGCTTATGCAAATCGCCGATTTGCACTCCACTCCCGAGGGCGCGTTCAACATTCGAGGAAACAGTCAATCTTTGGGCAGAAATACGACGGCGAATATCGATATCGTGAATAAAACAGACGGGAAGGACGGAATTGATATCATTATCAAGCCCGGCACGAAAAACGAAAGCGTGCATATTCCCGTTATCATTAGCAAGGCAGGCTTGCAAGAGGTTGTGTATAACGATTTCTATATCGGCGAGGATGCGGACGTTGTGATTGTAGCAGGCTGCGGTATTCATAACTGCGGCGGCGTGGACACGACTTCCCGTCACGACGGCGTACACACCTTTTACGTTGGCAAAAATGCCAAGGTGAAATACGTGGAAAAGCACTACGGCGGCGGCGACGGCAATGGTAAAAACGTCATGAACCCCGAAACGGTGGTACACCTTGCGGAAGGCGCGCATATGACGATGGAAACGACGCAGATTAAGGGTATTGACTCCACCAAGCGCGTGACGAAAGCGGATATGGCGGCAGGCTCGAACTTTATCGTCAAGGAAAAGCTGTACACGCATGGGGTACAGGTAGCGGATACCGATTTCGTCGTGGACATGAACGGCGAGGGTTGTAGCGCGGACATTATGTCAAGATCGGTTGCGGCGAATAACTCCGTCCAGCGGTTCGTATCCACCATGAACGGCAACGCGCCTTGCCACGGTCATACCGAATGCGACGCGATTATCATGGACGGCGCGCAGGTAGCGGCGGCGCCCTGCTTGACGGCGAATCATATCGATGCGGAGCTTGTGCATGAGGCGGCAATCGGTAAAATCGCAGGCGAACAGCTTATCAAACTCATGACCTTGGGTTTGAGCGAAAAAGAGGCGGAAGAAGAAATCATTAAAGGTTTCTTGCACTAATTCCTAAAACGGGAAGTCCAGAAACTCCGTTTTCTGTGGGTGTGGGCAAAGCCCTTTAAACATGAAAAATCAAAAGGAGAAATAGATTATGAGTGAGCTTTCTTACAAAAGAACGAACGTATATGAAAAGGCGGACGAAAAGCTCTTGAAGGAGATTTTTGCTTACGCCGAAGGGTATAAAACCTTCCTTGATGAGGGGAAAACCGAACGCGAGGTTTGCGCTTACGTCGAAGAGGCTGCAAAGGCGCAGGGCTACAAGCCCTTTGAGTTTGGTATGAAACTCAACGCAGGGGATAAGGTTTACTATAACAACCGCGGTAAAAATATGTACTTAATCCGTATGGGCAGCGCTGACGTCGCGAAAGAGGGGATCCGCATTATCGCGTCCCATATCGACAGCCCCAGAATTGATTTGAAACAAGTTCCCCTTTACGAGGCGGAAGGGATTGCGCTTGGCAAAACCCACTACTACGGCGGTATCCGTAAGTACCAGTGGGCAACCATTCCTCTTGCGCTCCATGGTACGGTTGCGCTTAAAAACGGGGATAAGCTTAACGTGAAAATCGGCGAGGATGACAACGATCCCGTATTCTATATCAGCGACCTTCTTCCCCACCTTGCGGCAAAGCAAAACGTGAAGCCTCTCGGCGAGGCAATCGAGGGCGAGGGCTTGAACATTTGGTTCGGTAATATTCCCTACACCGCGGCGAAAGAGGATAAGGATAAGACGGTAAAAGAAAACGTACTCCGCATTTTAAATGAAAAGTACGGCATGGACGAGGCGGATTTCCTCTCCGCAGAACTTTCCTTGGTGCCTGCGTTTAAGGCGAAGGATATCGGCTTTGACCGCGCGCTTATCGGCGCGTACGGCCACGACGACAGAGTTTGCGCATATCCCTCTTATACCGCGCTCTTTGACGAAACCTCGACGAAACACACGGTTATGGTCGTGCTTGCGGATAAGGAAGAAATCGGCAGCGAGGGTACGACGGGTATGCAGTGCGCCGTATTCACCGATTTAATCGATGCGATTGCTTGCTCCGCAAATACCACCTCGGCGGCGGTTCGCGCACATTCCAAGTGCTTGTCTGCGGACGTGAACGCGGCGTATGACCCTAACTATCCCGAAGTCATGGAAAAAATGAACTCTACCTTCCTTTCCCACGGCGCTGGCGTGACGAAATTTACCGGTTCACGCGGTAAGAGCGGTTCTTCGGATGCAGATGCGGAGTATATTGCTTATCTTCGCAAGGTTTTTGACGAGAACGGCGTGATTTGGCAAACGGGTGAGCTGGGCAGAGTAGATATCGGCGGCGGCGGTACGGTTGCGAAATATATCGCAAAAATGAATATCGACACGATTGACATCGGCGTAGCGGTTGCATCCATGCACGCGCCTTACGAAGTCGTTTCCAAAGCGGACGTATACCAAACCTACCTTGCTTTCAAAGCGTTTATTAAATAAGAAACAACAAAAACGAGAGAAACCGTTGCGTGTGCAACGGTTTCTTTATATCCATAAAAAAGCCCTGCCGTGAGGCAGGGCTGTTATTATGCGTTTTACTCTACCCTTAATCCATCTTCGGTAGAGGTGAGGGTGGCTTGATAGAAAGCCGTCAAGGCTTTTTCCATAGCGGTATAGTCCGCTTTTGCAAAGCTCTCGCAAGCGGAGTGCATGGCAAGCTGGGGAATACCGATATCCGCGCCGAGCATACCCGTATAACGGAGCGCCGCCGTGCCTAACGTGCTGCCGCTTCTTACGTCCGAACGGTTGAAAAAGGCTTGGTAGGAAACTTCCGCTTTCTCTAAAACCGTTTTCACGATTGCCGAAGACATTGCGTCCGTGATATACGCCTTGTTCGCGTGGTTTTTGATCACAACACCGCCGCCAAGCGCAACCTTGTTGGTGGGATCGCTCTTTTCGGGGTGGTTGGGGTGAACCGCGTGCGCGTTGTCGCAAGAGAGCAAGAAGGAGTTTGCCAGCGCCTTATAATACTCGTTATCGTCAAAGCGGAGTGCGTATGCGATACGCTTGAGTACCGTAGCCAGGAAATCGCCGTCTGCGCCTTGGGTAGTGGAACTTCCGATTTCTTCGTTGTTCATGCACGCCGCAACGCAAATGCCGCTGTGTTCCTTTTCCAAAACCAAAGCCTGCAACGAGGCGAAAACGCTCGTCAAATTGTCGATACGGGGCGAGGCTAAAAATTCGCCGTTCATGCCAAAGGTATAGGGCATGTCCGCGTTGACGAGATATAATTCATGAGATACTACCCCTTCGCCTGCTATACGCTCGATCAATTCCTTTTCTCCCTCGGCGTTTTGCGCCAAGGAAAGAAGGGGGAGTAAATCCACCTGCGGATTGACGGAAAATCCCTCGTTCGCCGTGCGGTTTTGGTGAATGGCAACGGACGGAATGGTGAGGGTAAAGGGGGAAAGCGCCGTTTGAGGATAGAGGGTGTTGCCCTCTTTTTTAATCACTCTGCCGGCGAGTCTTAAAGGTCGGTCGAAGAAAGAGTACCAAATACCGCCCCCGTAGGTTTCGGTGTTGAGCGTTGCGTAAAGCCCTGATTTCATAACGGGATTTTCCTTAATTTTGAGGGCTGGGGAATCGGTGTGCGACGCTACGATTTTGTAGGAGAGCGCGTTCAAGTTCCCGACGGTGAATGCGACGATTGCGCCGCCGCGGAGAACATAGTATTTTCCGCCCTCGCAAAGGGTCCATTCGTCCGCCTCGCGCAAGCGCGTGAAACCGTGTTTAAGGAGAAGCGTTTCCGCATTTTCGCAAGCGTGGTAGGGGGTGTATGAAGTGTTTAAAAATTGAATAAGTTGTTCCATAGACAACATTGTATCACTTTTTACAAGTTTTGACAATAAAAATTTCGTAAAAAAAGAAATTTTACCTATTTTTCACAATATTTCATACGCTTATAACCCTGCGCGATTGACAAAACTAAGCAAAATACTATATAATGATAGGCGAACGAAATACTTATGGGAGCAAAAATATGCTACAGTTAAAAGGAATAAAAAAGGATTACAAGACGGCGAACATGACCGTACAGGCGTTAAAGGGCGTGGATTTGCGATTTAGACAAAACGAATTCGTGTCCATTCTCGGTCCGTCCGGGTGCGGTAAGACGACCTTGCTCAATATTATCGGCGGGTTGGACCAGTACACGTCGGGCGACCTTGTCATTTGCGGAAAATCTACCAAGGATTATAAGGACCGCGATTGGGATATTTACAGAAACCACCGTATCGGGTTCGTATTCCAGTCCTATAACCTCATTCCCCACCAAACGGTGCTTGGGAACGTGGAAATTGCCTTGACGATTGCAGGCGTATCCAAATCGGAAAGAAAACGCCGCGCGAAAGAGGCGCTTAGAAAGGTGGGCTTGGAAAAGGAAATTCATAAAAAGCCCAACCAGCTTTCAGGCGGACAAATGCAACGCGTTGCGATTGCACGCGCCCTCGTGAATAATCCCGAAATTTTACTTGCCGACGAGCCTACGGGTGCACTCGACACGGTGACAAGCGTGCAAATCATGGAGCTTATCCGTGAAATTGCCGGCGAACGTTTGGTAATCATGGTCACCCATAATCCCGAGCTTGCCGAGGAGTATTCCAGCCGTATCGTACGCTTGCAGGACGGCTTGGTGATTGCAGACAGCAATCCCTATGACGGTGAAGGGGAAGAAACGGACCCTGTGCAAACTGCTAAGAAAAAGCGCACGGACACGGTGGTAAAAGCCAACGGCAAGGATATGTTCGTTTTTGAAGATACCCCCAAGGATAGCTTGTCCGTAGAAATTACGCAACGCGACGGGGATGCTAAGAAGTTAAATGTTCAAGTCATCGAGCGCGATCGCGAGCGTAAACACGAAGGCGAGCCCGAGGTTAAGAAAAAGAAAGCGAAAAAAGAACGTTCCTCCATGTCCTTTAGGACTTCGCTTGGTTTGAGCGCGAGAAACCTCGCCATGAAGAAAGGGCGTACCGCGGTGACGAGTATCGCCGGCAGTATTGGTATTATCAGCGTTTGCTTGGTACTTGCTCTCTCCAACGGGTTCAACGGCTACATCTTAAAAACGCAGGAAGATATGCTTTCTTCCGCGCCTTTGGAAATCACCGAAACAACCTTGGATCTGGATGCGATTATGTCGGGTATGAACTCGGCGAAGGATTTTCCCGATTTGGACAAAATCGGAGATAAGGTATACGTCAATTCCTTCTTAACGAGCATCGCGCAAGGTATGACGGTCACCAACAACCTTTCCAACGAATATCTCTCCTACGTGGAGAGTATGGACGAGAGTCTGTATTCCGCCATCGTGTATGATACTGGCTTGAAATTGAACGACTCCCTCTTCACGCAAGTGGAGGTGGAAGGGGAAACGGGGCAAACGGAAACGGCGGTCATGTCCCTTTCCTCGCTTAAAGCCTATTACACCTTAAAGCTCACCCAGCAGGAACAAAAATACGCCAACCTTGCCCATCTCGTCGATTACCTGGGTAGCATCTACGGCAGAATGCCGGGAACGGCGGACGTTCATTCGGACGATTTCGGGAAGTACGTATTAGAACAGTACGACGTCATCGGGGGAGAGAACAGCCGATTCCCCAGCGCAGCAAACGAGGCAGTGCTCGTCGTCGGCGGCAACAACGATATGATGGACTTGACTTTAGCGCAGCTGGGCTTTATCGGCGAGAAAGAGTTTTTAAGCCTCTTTCCTGAAGAGGGCGAAAGCATGGACGATTTAGAAGAGTTGATGATTCCTTTCGAGAAAATCCTCGGCAAGAAGTTTATGCTTAACAGCAACGATGCGGTGATTTTTACTTACAGCAGTTTTCAGATAGAAGCTGCTGATTTACTGAAAAAACAAAATATACCCTTCGTAAGTGCCAACCGCCCGCCGGAAGGCGTGGAAATAAACTGGGTGGATTGGGATCATATGGAAATTTTCAACGATTTTGTAGGCAATATGCTTATGCGGGGAGCCCGGAAACTGGATATTTTCTGGACCAAACCCCAGGCAGGGCTATCGGATAATCACACTGCACTCATGTACGATTTCCGGGCTGTCAAACGCAGTTACTCCTTATTCAACCGCGACTTGGATGCGTTTCCGGAAAGCGATTGGGGAAATGCGGAAAAATATGCCGCCCATCTTTGCTCGCTCAAGAAACTGCCCGATGCAGTGTGGGTTTTGGATAACAGCCGCCAACAGCTGGCTGATTTGCTTACTGCCGGA
>JAFVTA010000115.1 GCA_017503525.1 Clostridia bacterium
AGGAAGGTTTTTTGCGTTCAACGCGCTCGCTTATTCAGACCATCGGACGAGCGGCATCATATATTCCAAAAAAGGCGTACGCGCGGCAAAATCCCAAAAATACTCCTCGAATAAAACCCCGTCATAGCGCCAAGGTTTCATGCACAAGTTGTAATGTATCAATTTCGGAGTTCCTTCCCTACCGCCGATGGGCATTTTATTCCAGCCTGCCTCGTAGTAATACACTTTATCCTTGCAAATTAGGTTGAGTACGTCTTGATCGGGGGCAATGGTGAACGCATAACTGCGAAGCACTTTGCTAAACAGCCCGTAAAATCCGACTTCACGCAATTTTGCAAGGTTCATGACGATAACGCCCGAATTGAAATACTTTTCCGCATCAATTCCAAGCGCATTTTTAACGTACGCTCTAAACTGAGGCACAGCCGCCACCGCTTGGTCAGCTACCGCGCCGATATAGTTATCGCCGATATCTATATTATATAAGTTTGCAATATCGCTAATCGCAACCGTGTCGCAATCCATATATAAGACTTTGTCGTATTGAGGGAAGAGTTCGGGGATCAGCAAGCGATAATAAATCGCACTCGTGTAATAATCTCGGCAATGTATACAGTCGTTAAAAGTATCTATTTTCTCGCCGACGTCCTCGAAAAAGATATAAAAATCTTCCTCTTCCATTCGTTTTACCTTGGTCGCCGCACCGTTCAAAACGCCCGAATAAAGTACGTGTATACGGTACTCGTATCCCTTGGATTTATATTCTTTAAGCGCAGCAAGCGCCACCGCCAAGTACGGCATATAATTTTCGTCCGCCGCGTAAAACACGGGGATAATGGGTTTCTTCATATAAATACTCCTTGTAAAGCCTGCAAGATCCGCAGGAATTTGTCAACGCAATTAGTGTATAACATTTTTTGCCAAAATACAACCTATTGCGCGGCAAAAGCTCTCTACTCGCCCTTTTACCCCCTCTACTACGGGTAGTTTACTACTCTACTCACAGTAGAGTACCATTATCTACCCTCAGTAGAGCGGTTTTTCGATCCTTCACACAATACATCGTATCACGAAGTATTGACTTTTGTCAAGCGTTTTACTATACAAAAATCGGCAAAAATGCCGATTTAAAGACTTTGTTAGCGTTTGCCCCCTACTTAACCAGGGAGTAAGCAAGAAAAACGTGGTTTTCTTGACGGGAGTGTACTAAATCGTACTCCGAGCAAGGGGAAACGCAAGTTTGACGAAGTATTACGCCCTCGTCCAAACAAAGCAAGAAGCAAGTAAGACGAGGAAAACGCGGATTCCCCGAAGGGAGTGTACATAGACGTACACGAGCAAGGGGAAACGTAAGTTTGACGAAGTATTACGCCGCTTATTCTTTATTTGTATCCAGTAAGATAGTGACAGGTCCGTCATTATACTGCTCAATCTTCATATCCGCGCCGAATACCCCTTTCTTAACGACTACGCCTTGCTGGGCGAGCATGTCTGCGACCTGTTCGTATAAAGGCTCGGCACGTTCAGGGCGTTCGGCAAGGGTAAAGCTGGGGCGATTGCCGTGCGAGGCGTCGCCGTAGAGGGTGAACTGTGAAACGAGGAGTACCTCACCCCCCACGTCCTTGACGGATAAGTTCATTTTACCGTTTTCATCCTCGAAGACACGAAGACTGGCTATTTTTTTGGCGATATACGCACCCTCTTTTTCGGTGTCGCCCGTTTTAATCCCTAAAAATACGGTAAGCCCGAATGGGATTTGAGAAATGAGTTCTCCGTCCACGGAAAGGGTGGTTTGTTTTACTCTTTGTACGACTGCTTTCATGAGTTCTCCTTTATATTAAACGGATTAGATACGATCAAGACAAGGCGCGCGCGTATTTTCGCAGGGAGCGTACAAGGACGTACGTGAGCAAGAAAAACACAGCGCAACGCAGTATTGCGACGTATATAAGCCGTTTACGAAGAAAACGCAGGAAAAATCCTGCGTTTTCGCACTAGTTCAAAGTGATGATTATACGCGGCTCATGTATTCGCCCGTTCTCGTATCAATACGGATCGTTTCGCCCTCTTCAACAAACATAGGCACTTGGATGGTTGCGCCCGTTTCTACCTTCGCGTTCTTCATAACGTTGGTAGCAGTGTTGCCCTTAACGCCGGGTTCTGCCTCGATAACCTTAAGTTCTACGAAGTTTTCAGGTTCAACGGAGAACGCTTTACCGTAGAGGAATTTCACCGTGACGGTATCGTTTTCCTTGATATATTTAAGCGCATCCTCTACCTGATCGAAGGTGAGGTTTTCCTGGTTCCATTCTTCGTCTACGAATACGTAGAATTCGCCGTCGAAGTAAGAATAGGTCATTTTCTTGGTTTCTACCTGCGCGGTTTCAAGCTTGGTGGTAGGGTTGAAGGTTTCGTTGGAAAGAACCTGCCCCGTCACTACGTTCTTCAAGGTCGTTCTAACGAACGCCGCGCCCTTACCGGGTTTTACGTGCTGGAAATCCGTGACGGTGTAAACGCCGCTCTTGTATTCAAACGTTGCGCCTTTACGAATATCGCCTGCCAAAATTTGTGCCATAATTTTTCTCCTTTATATGCTATATATTTTTTTTCTTTTAGACTGTATCACATTTATCACGATTTCACGAAGAAAACACGAAGTATTTTGCAGGGTTTTTCCGTTAAAAATCAACCGAATGATGTGAGAGAGCCTTGATTATAATATAATGAGGTTTTTGTCCGTCTTGGACATAAAGCTCACCACTTTACCGTCTTTTAACGTCACCGTATCTTCGATACGAATGCCGTACTCGCCTGCCACGTATACGCCGGGCTCGTCCGAGAACACCATACCGTCCACAAGCTCGCTTTCGCCGCGAATACTTAAAGAAGGCGCTTCGTGAATGTTCAAGCCGATACCGTGTCCCAAGGAATGGGTAAACAGCTCGCCATAGCCCTGCTCCTGCAAATAATCGCGCGCAATCGCGTCCGCCTGCTTGCCCGTCATACCGCTTACCAGCTTTTCTTGAACAAGGTTATGCGCAGTTAACACCGCGTTATACGCTTTCTTAAATTCCTCGTGCTTGCCGTCGTCGCCAAAGAGGAAGGTTCTCGTAATATCCGAACAGTAGCCGTTGACCTTGCAGCCGAAATCAATTAAGATTTCATCGCCGAATTTTAATTTCGCCGCGCCCGTTTCATGGTGAGGCACCGCCGCATGCGCGCCAAACCCTACAATCGTGGGGAAGGAAACGCCCTCCGCGCCGCACTTTCTCATATTAAATTCCAACAAAGCCGCGACTTCCGTTTCCGTCATGCCCTCTTTGATTTGGGGCAGGAGCTGTAAAAAGCCCTCTTCCGCAATCTCGCAAGCCTTTTTGATATTTGCAAGCTCCCATTCGTTTTTCACGATCATGGCTTTCGTCAAATGCTCGTCGATATCTACCGTATGAACGCCTGCTTTCTCCAAAACCAAGTAGCCTGCATGGCTGGTTTCCCTAAAAGAAATCCCCACGCTCTCATAAGCGGCAAGGCGCTTGAAAATTTCACTTCTCGGCTGCATTACGGGCGTGACGTCCGTACCCTTGAACAGCTTTTCCGCCGCCTCGATATAACGGCTGTCGGTATAAAGCGTCGTACCCGTTTTATCTACGATAACCGCACCGTCCTCCGCGCCAAAACCGCAAAGATAACGCATTAAGTATTCGCAGGAAACGTACACCGCCTCAAGTCCGCACGCATCTAACACTTTTTTGCCGTTCGTAAATACCATAGACTACCTCTTATATCACTATTTTACCAAAAAAAATACCGTTCGTCAAGCTTTTCCCAAGGATTTTTATACCCCGAAATACACTTTTTTCATATAAGCCGCATCTTCCGCCTGCGTACCTGCCGATTCGCTGACGATATAGGGCTCTAATTTAAGCTCCTTAAGCGCAACGGCAAGCGGCTCAAATTCGGGCCCGTACACGCTGTCCTCAAAGGTTAAGTGCTTTATTTCTCCCTTGGCGGAATACATGATTTTGGAGAAATGCGCGTGGAAATTCCGCATACGCTCGTAGCCAAGCTCGGCAATCATATACTCCAAACGCTCTTTATAATCGCGGACGGATACAAGCGAACCTTGCTCCCTTGCGTTGATATGCCCAAAATCAATACACGGGGTAAACACGGGGTCGATTTTGCAAAAACGGGTAATCTCTTCCACCGTACCGATTTGCGCCAACTTGCCCATGGTTTCGGGACAGAACATTAAATCCTGCATGTTGTTCAAATAGATATAATCACGCAAGATTTTCAAGCGGTCTTCCGTCAAGGCAACCGCCTCCTCCCTCGCCGCCTTACCCTGCGCGGCAGGGTGGAACACAACGCGCTTTCCGCGCATGAGCGCAAGCATTTTCGCACTGTCGAGTACGTATCCATAGGATTTGGCAGCCATTTCGTCGTCGGGGTTGGCGAAATTGATAAAGTAGGGTGCGTGTACGGAAATTTCCACGCCTTCTTTTTCAAAAGCATCGCCGATAGAAATCGCCTTATCCTCGGACATTCTAACCCCTCTGCCAAAGGAATATTCAAAACAATCCAGCCCCCGTTTTTTTACGAACGCCGCCGATTCTTCCGTATGGGAATACCCTTCCGCATAAAAACTTTCGCAGTTTCCGCTCGGTCCAAATTTAATCATTGATCTCGTACCTGCCTTATGTCTTTTGTTAATTGCGCCTGCAAAGCATCCACGCTTGCAAACCTTTCTATCTCCCGCATAAAGCGCACGAACTCCACTTTAAGCTCTTTTCCGTATATCTCCCCGAAAAACCCGTCGATATAGGTTTCCGTCCAAACGCCGTTATCATCAAAAGTGGGTCTTGCCCCAAAGTTGGTAATCCCCTTATAGACAACCCCGTCCATTTGAATACGCGTTTCGTATACCCCTTGTTTCATAGGGAATTTCCCCTTGGGATAGGCGATATTTGCCGTGGGAAATCCCATCGTTCTGCCGATTTTTCTGCCCTCTTCCACTTTGCCTATCAAAAAATACGGGTGGGACAAAAGCTCGTTCGCCTTTTCTATCCGCCCTTCTTTGAGCAGACGCTTGATATGCGTGGAACTGACCTTCTCCCCCTCTATTTCAAGCAAAGGCAAGGTTTCAACGCATACCTGTGTACTTGTCTTTAAGGTTTCGGGCGTACCGACCGCCCCTGCTCCAAAACGAAAATCCTCTCCGCAAACGAACAACCGCGGAGAAAACTGCGTTTCCAAAAGGGAGATAAAGTCTTTCGGCGAAAGGTTTTTGATCTCGTCAAAGGCAAGCTCGAACACGAAATCCGCCCCTGCGCGCAAGAAGATTTCCTCGCGCTCAAAGGAAGTAAATAAGCTGTCGCCTTGCTTACCCCCGACAATCGTCATAACACCGACGGCCAGTCCGCTTTCCTTTGCTCTTTGCAATAGCCGTCTATGACCTGCGTGCAAGCCGTCGAACCCCCCGAGGAGTATGGCGGTTCCCCGTTCCATATTCGGTTGTTCCTTTCGCCACACGATTTTTAACATAATTTCGTCTTTGCTTTCGCCATACCGTCTTTGATTTCCGCCAAGCCGTAAAACGCCTCGCCTTGGTAGAGTTTATATAACCCGTCCGCTTGCTCCGCTGGTACGCGTTGCCCGTGGAAAAGCTTGTCGGCTTTTTTCTCGCTTACCGCCAACTTTTCAAAGGGAAGTACCCTTTCCGTGGAGATCATATGCACCTTTAATTCCTCTACGCTGGGATCCCCCTCAAAAAAGGAAAAGGGCAGTGCATTATCCAAGGTGAACATACCGCTTTGCGTACGGCGCAAAGCGCTCATAACCGCCTTCGTACCAAGCGCGCTTGCAACATCTCTCGCAAGGGAACGAATATACGTCCCACCTCCGCAACGGATTTTTAAGGAAAAAGCGTTTTCGCTTACCCGTTCCAACAGCTCTATACCGTAGATATGCACCTGTTTTGCAGGCAGTTCAAATTCTACCCCTGCACGGGCTAAATCATACCCCCTCTTGCCGTTGATATTCTTGGCGCTGTACTTGGGCGGTACTTGCATAATATCCCCCAAGAGCGTGGGCAAAACGCCGTTGATTTCCTCTTCACTGGGTACATGCCCCCCGTAAACGAGGGTCCCCGTACTGTCCAAGGTATCCGAATCCACACCAAAAGTGAACTCGGCAATGTATTCTTTTTCCTTTTCCAAAAAATAATCAAACAACCGCGTAGCGTTGCCTACCCCGACGGGCAAAACACCGCTCGCCAAAGGATCGAGCGTGCCCATATGTCCTGCAGGTACGCCCGAAAGCCATTTGATTTTATTGACAACCGCCGAGGAAACCAGCCCCGACGGCTTGTCTACGTTGAAAAAACCGAAGGTTTGTAATTTTTGCTCTCTTTTCACAATTATCGGAGCTCTACGCCAAGCTTAAATTTAAGGTTATTCAAAATCTTCTTTACGTACCCGTCCAAAGTTTCGGGCGTGAACGCCTTTTCTACGTTGTTGTCGGGCGTGAAGGTCAAGGTGAACGCCATACTCTTCTTCCCTTCGGGAACTTGTCCGCCTCTGTATACGTCGAAAAGTCTTGCCTCCGTCACGTACTTACAAGAGTGCATAAGCACCTCTTCAATCTCCGCGCAGGTAAGCTTTTCATCGGCAAGCAACGCAAGGTCGCGCTTAATTGCAGGAAACTTGGGCAAGTTCTTGTATTCAATGCGATCGTCCAAGGAAAGAGCGGATAAATCCAGCTCGCCAAGGTATACCTTTTTATCCAAACCAAGCGAAAGGGC
>JAFVTA010000116.1 GCA_017503525.1 Clostridia bacterium
TCCATAATATCGTCAAATGTGCAGTTGAGAACAGCGCATATTTTTACAAGCGTATCCGTTGTCACATTATCGCCCTTATTCATTTTGTTGATTGTGTAATTGCTGAGATTCGCCTTCTCAGCCAAATCCTTTTTCTTCATATCTCGATCAATCAACAGTTTCCAAAGTCTTTTATAGCTGACAGCCATTACTTCACCAATCCTTTCATACAAACTTCCCGTCTGTAAAGTAACTCTATCTTATATTATAGCACTTCCATCGACAAATTCAACGAGAAAGTGAGCTATAACTACATTTTCCTTCCTTGTAGCAAAGTTAATTTTGGATTAACGAATATCGGGTCATATTTCAAGGTCGGGAGAGCGCATTTTAGGGGTCTCACAAATTGGCAAGCAGTGTAAACCTGTACAGGTTCACTTATTTTCTCGATTTTCCCTCCGGTGCAATCTTCGCAAATTTGCTTGTTGGAGAAGCATCCCCAATCCCCTTTGAACGGTATCTGCGATACCGGCTACTCGTTCATTCTGAACGCTTTCTGGAGAAAGAAAAAACCTGGACTACCATTCTTCCGACAAGGAAAGAATACAACATCAGTACGACGCATTAGCAAAGAAAACTTTGGTCGGCGAAGCGAAAAGCCACCGCCGCACTCTTGCGAAACGCGCAGCACGCGAAGTTACTTTTTCGGATTTGAGCGAAAGCGAACTCGCGCAGCTTTTCACAACGGACGAATACGAAAGCGATTATTTCCGTTTTCAAGTGTCCGGCTTTGATGTACTCGTCAAAAATGAACTGCTTGCCGAAGCCCTTAACGCTTTGCCCGAAAGGAAACGCGACATTATCCTTTTGTCCTACTTCTTGGACATGAGCGACGCGGAAATTGCTGAACTGCTGAATGTTGTACGCACGACGGTTTTCCGGCACAGGAAATCCGCGCTTGCGAAAATCAAACAGTATTTGGAGGGAAAAGCAGATGATGAATACCGTTAGGAAGTCTGAAAATCTGTTGCCGTTCCCTGTCATTTCCGCAGCGGCAAACGGCGACACAACCGCCATGTGCGCGATCTTGAAGCACTACGAGGGTTACATAGCGAAACTTTGTACCCGCACGCTGAAAGACGACGCGGGCAATACCTATTCCTATGTGGACGAGGAAATGCGTAACAGGCTGCAAGTGCGCCTTATTACCCGCACCCTTGCTTTTCATGTAGGATAATCTTTTAGCCCATGCGGGGAGCGTGTCCCCTTTCCACGCTTCCCGTTATGGGCTATTTGTCGTTCCGCAAAAGCATATCCGCTGTTGATGTGCTTTTGCAGGCCGACAAAGCCTATTGTTCTTTGACAAAGAAAGCGGCCTTTGGTGCGCAGCATAACAGGCAAACGGGTACATTCCGTCTGTACCGAGCCAGTCGGCGGGTACGCCATGACAGCTTTTCCCCATAGGGGAAAAGCCGAGCGAGAACTACCGCGCCGTAAAACAGGTTTAGCAGCTTGTGGGCGACGACATACAAGGCGGCACAATGATACTCCCGCGTTGAACACCCTCAAAGTATTGCGCGGCGCACCCATAAGCATGGGCCGGGGTGAAACTCCCGTGAGGTTGCAGCTAACAACCGCCCGTTTTTGCCTTTTGACGAATATAGTTTATCCATACAGGAAAAGGAGGTTTTTCTAATGGATAAAAAACAGACAATTACAACCGAACGCAAAATAGGGAAAATCACCTATCTTGTTCAAGCGTTGCCGAGTGAAAAGGCAACCGATACAATCCATAAAAAGATTGAAAAACTCATTGTAAAGGATTTGCAGAAAAAGCCCGGAAATCCGGGATTTTTAGCGTCCGAGTAGTGCATTAGGCGGCGGGATATGGTATAATGATAGCAACACATTATACCTGTTTATTCGGCTGTCGGAAAGGAGGACTAATGTTACAGTCGAATAAAATCACCGCCCTTTACTGCCGTTTAAGTCAAGAGGATATGCAAGCCGGAGAAAGCGGAAGCATACAGCACCAAAAAATGATACTTCAACGCTATGCGGACGAACACCATTTTTTGAACACAAAGTTTTTTGTGGACGACGGATTTTCCGGCGTGAGTTTTGAGCGCGAGGGGCTGCAAGCGATGTTGCAGGAAGTGGAAGCCGGACGAGTGGCGACGGTCATTACCAAAGACCTTTCCCGTCTTGGCAGAAACTATCTGAAAACGGGCGAACTCATAGAGATTGTATTTCCCGAAAACGGAGTACGCTATATCGCGATCAACGACGGAGTTGACACAGCGCGGGAGGATAACGAGTTTACCCCCTTGCGGAACTGGTTTAACGAGTTTTACGCCCGCGACACAAGCAAGAAAATCCGCGCAGTTAAACAGGCACAGGCGCAAAAAGGCGAGCGCGTCAACGGGGAATATCCATACGGCTATATCCCAGACCCGAACAACCGCCACCACCTTATACCCGACCCGGAAACCGCGCCGATTGTCAAACAGGTTTTCGCTATGTTTGTTAGCGGCGTGCGTATGTGCGAAATCCAAAAATGGCTTGCGGAAAACAAAGTCTTGACGATTGGAGCGTTGCGCTATCAGCGTACAGGACAGGCGCGGTATCAGCGGGCAATGATCGCCCCCTATACTTGGCCGGACAAAACGCTCTATGACATATTAGCAAGGCAGGAATATTTAGGGCATACCATAACCGCGAAAACTCACAAGGTATCCTACAAGTCGAAAAAGACCCGGAAGAACGAAGAAGAACAACGCTATTTCTTCCCAAACACCCATGAGCCGCTTGTTGACGAGGAAACCTTTGAACTTGCGCAAAAGCGGATTGCTACCCGCCACCGCCCGACAAAAGCAGCGGAGATTGATATTTTTTCCGGCTTGCTGTTTTGCGCTGGTTGCAGACATAAGATGTATTACCAACAGGGCGTAAATATCGAGCCGCGCAAGTTTTCCTATTCTTGCGGCGCATGGCGCAACAGGGCAAGGACAGGCAGCGAGTGTACCTCTCATTATATCCGCAAAAACGTACTTCTTGATTTAGTGCTGGAAGATATGCGGCGGGTTTTGCGGTATGTTAAGGAACACGAACAGGACTTTATCTGTAAAGCTACCGAGTACGGCGA
>JAFVTA010000117.1 GCA_017503525.1 Clostridia bacterium
AACAAGCTTATGAACGACGTTGAGCCGAAGGACAGAGATATCGCAATGGTATTCCAGAACTATGCATTGTATCCGCATATGTCCGTTTATGACAATATGGCATTCGGTTTGAAGCTTCGTAAAGTACCCAAGGAAATCATCGATGAAAAGGTTAAGGCTGCGGCTGAAATCCTTGGCATTACTGATTATCTCTCCAGAAAACCCAAGGCATTGTCCGGTGGTCAACGTCAACGTGTTGCGCTTGGTCGTACCATCGTTCGTGAACCCAAGGTATTCTTGCTCGACGAACCTTTGTCCAACCTCGACGCTAAGCTTCGTGCTTCCATGAGAACGGAAATCTCCAAGCTCCACGCTCGTCTTGCTACGACCTTCATCTACGTCACCCACGACCAGATCGAAGCTATGACCATGGGTACCCGTATCGTCGTTATGAAAGACGGTTTCATGCAGCAGGTAGATACCCCTCAAAACCTTTACGATTATCCCGTAAACCTTTTCGTTGCAAGCTTCATCGGTACGCCTCAAATGAACTTCTTCAAAGAAGCTACCCTTACCAGCGAAAACGGCAAGATTTACGTGAACTTCGTTGGCAACAACAAGATCTTGTTGCCTAAGACGGTTGCAGCTCGTATCAAGAATGTAAACGAATATCTTGACACGGGTAAGACGGTAACCCTCGGTGTTCGTCCCGAAGATATTCATCAGGATGCTGCATTCATTGCAGGTTCCCCCGAAACGGTTGTTAAAGCGCGTATCGATGTTATTGAAAAGCTTGGTGCTGAAACGCAAATCTATTGCGAACTTGATCACGAAGGTAAAGAAACGTCCGTTATCGATAACTCCACGCAGATGATTGCTAAAATCTCCAGCCGTGCGGTTGTTGCCCTCAACGACGTTGTTGAGCTTGCATTCGACGCAAACCACATTCATATGTTCGACGGCGAAACCGAAGCTACCCTTCTTAACAGAGACGAAGGCTACGAAGTAATCGAAGAAAACGCAGAAGGTTCTGCATTCGTTCCTCCTA
This sequence comes from Clostridia bacterium, assembly GCA_017503525.1. Lineage (GTDB taxonomy): Bacteria > Bacillota > Clostridia > Christensenellales > Borkfalkiaceae > Scatosoma. The sequence goes on from JAFVTA010000117.1 coordinate 1,028, forward strand.
CACCTCAAGAAATGCGCGCTCGTATTGATGCGGCTCGTATTATTACGAAGGAAATGAAAGCGCAAGCAAGAAAGGATGCAAGAATGGCAAGAATGGCTGCGAAACAGGCTACTGCAGAAGCTCCCGTTGAAGAAGCTCCCGTAGAAGAAGCTCCCGTTGAAGAAGAAAAGACGGAAGAATAATCTTAAAACAAACTAAAAAAGCGCGTTCGTGAGAACGCGCTTTTATCATGCACTTTTGAACAGCCGTACGGCTACTACCGTCATATCGTCCTTAGCGGTACCGCCGTATGCTTGCAACGCGCGTGCAAGCAGGCAGTCGGCAAGCTGTTGGGGATTGTGGGCAGGTATGCCCCGTAAGCTTTCGTATAGGTCGGCGGAAGAACCGAACGCATCTGAAATTCCGTCGCTGATAAACACTAGTATATCGTTTTCCGCAAGAGTATATTCTGCCGTGGTGGGACGGATCGCATCAAGTATCCCAAGGGGCAAAGAGGCGTTTTCAAGAACCTTGACGGTGTTTCCCGATAGGATAAAGCCAAACGGCGAGCCGATCTTCACAATATCCGCTTGTCCGCTGTTCAAATCAACTATGCCGATATCCACGCAGGCAAAACTTTCTTCTTTATTAAAGGTCAACAGCTTATTTAACGTGGAAAGCACCAGTTCTGAGGACATTTTTGCGCGGTAAAAGCTCTCCAAAAGGGATAGCGTGGTTTCGGAAATTTGTTTGGCGTATTCCCCGCTGCCCATGCCGTCGGAGAGGGCGACCAAAAACCTGCCTTCATCAATTTTGATGACCGAATGGGTATCGCCGCTAACCGTTTCGCCTGTTTTGCGCATGCAGGCTACGCCAAACGCCGCGTCGAAGTAGGGTTTTTTGCGCAGGATACAGCAAAATTTATCGTTCGACAGGGACAAACGCTTGGAAATCATCATATCGGTGCCGAAAACATGCGAGGCGACGGCGGCGATTTTCTTTACGTCCGCTTTGCCAAAGGTGATAAGGGATAGGGTGTAATCTTCCTCTTCGCCGCAAACGAGCACTTCCGAACACACAATCCCCACTCTCAATAACGCCAGCGACAGCGCGCGCTCCTTTTCCGTGTATAGGGTAAGGGGAGCGCTTTGTTCTAAAGCGAGGTTTTTCAGGATTTCACTTACGCCTTGCGCCTGCTTGGCGAGCATTTGTCTGCCCGAAGCGGCATTTTCCGCTTCTAAGCGATATTTTTTATATTCGGCAAGCTGCCCGTTGAGAGCGTATAAAAGGGTGCTTTGGTTGGCGCAAACCTCGCAAAGTTCGCGCGGAATATCCATTAAATTCACGCGTCCTTTGACACAGCCGATTTCAATTAAAGAGTTCAACGCAGACCTGCCCCCGTCGTGTAGACATTTTTGTTTGTCGGGACACCCCTCGCATACCGTTTGGGTGAGGGTTGTGCGAATTAAGTTTTTTGATGCCTCATCCGTGTCGTTTTCCCCCATGACCATAAAGGCGGACTGTATTTCACGGAACACGGAAGAAATTTCAAAAAGCTGCTGTCCTACCGCGGTGCGGTTGCGGTTAATAGCAATGCGGGAGAGGTGTTTTTCGCGGTAGAAAATCAATTTATTTTCTATTTCCCGCATTAAAGGGGTAGGGAGCAAGATAAAAAACAGCGTAGGCAACAGCGCGGAGAGAACGGATGCAATGAGTGTATCCGTGGGATAGACGTACAGTCCGTCCAAATATCCATAGGCGAAAAAAATGATTAGAAAGGCGCAGGAAGAGGCTAATCTGCCCGATTTTGCAAAGAGGGTAAGGACTACGCCGTATAGGAAAAACCGTGCGGGAGATATGCCAAACACAAGCAAGGGCGGCAGGGAAAGCAAGAAAGCACAAAGGGGAGCGCTAGCGTCTTTGGTGACGGTTGCGTATAGCAGTAATAGAAAAAACGCTATACCCATGTACGCGTTCACGCCTAAAAAACGGCACATGCCCACGCCTACGAGAACGAGGGAGAATAGGGAGAATACGATTTCGTCCTCGCGCAGTCTGCACCGCAAAAGTTTATGTAAAAGAGCTTTGAAGACGACGGAAAAAATTGCTGAAAGCAGGAAGATAACGGCGGCGAGCAAAACCTTTTGGAAAAGAAGGTTTTGAAGAAAGCCCGTAAAGGGGAATTCATATAAGGTAAAAGGCGCAAAGCCGACGAAAAGTCCCAAACACAGGGACAGCGCGATAAGGGGAATAACGCCCGTTTTTAAAAAGGCAGTTTGCTTATATCTGCGCTGTAGATAAAAGCCTACGCATAGCAAAACGGCTTGTCCAAAATACAGCAAGGCAATGGGCAAATCCCAAGCCAGCGTACCGGATACCAGATATAAAATGGCGGATAGGACGGGAGATAACCCTGCGCTTGCCATACCGAAGAAAAGGGGAAGAGAAAAGGGCTCGAAGGTGTCCCCGATTTGAGAAAGAAAAACGCTGCAAAGTCCGCAGACGATATATAAAAAGAGTTTTGGAAAGTCAATTTTTTTCCGCATTCGCATAAAAAAACCTCCGCGAAGTATTTCCTCTATTTTATAGGAAATTTCTTCGCGGAATTTGTCTTTGTTTGGGGGAAATTGTTAAGAATTGACGGGGAAACCAAGGCTAATCAAAATGGCGCGGTTGACCCGTACCATGGTGGCTGGCGGGAGTTCGCCGATACGCTCTTTTAGACGGCGTTTATCCAGTGTACGGATTTGTTCAAGCAGGATTACGCTGTCCTTGGCAAGTCCGTAGGCGGAGGGTAGCTCGATATGGGTAGGGAGTTTGGCTTTATTGATTTTACTTGTGACGGCGGCGGCGATGATGGTGGGGGAATACTTATTCCCGACGTCGTTTTGCACCACCAGTACGGGGCGTACGCCTCCTTGTTCGCTCCCCACGACGGGGGATAAATCCGCATAATATAACTCACCGCGCTTTACGTTCAACATACGATACCTCTTTTGAAAATCCGAACAATCCCCTTACTAATAATATATGTAGGGGGTAAAGGATTTCGTTATAAGTATTGCCCAAAACGCTTACGGATATACGAAAAAAATCCCTTGGACGGGAAAAATCCGTCCAAGGGAAGGCGTGTGTTATCCAGTTTAGATAATGCAGTTTTCGTCCTTTGCAGGAAGGGAATCTAATTCCTCTTTCTTCGCGGCGTACCCTGCTTTGCCAAGAAGGGCGAAGGTAGCCTTTTTACCTTCTTCAACGCCTGGCTGGTTGAAGGTGTCGATGTTGAACATCGCGCCTGCGTAAGCCGTTTGAAGCTCGAACAAGAACAAGAGCTGCCCCAAAGTGAACGCGTTGAGTTCGGGAATCCAAAGGGTGTAGTTCATTCTGCCTGCTTTAGTAAGCGCGTACGCGGTTGCCGCGTTTTCGGCTTGGATAAGCTCTTCCATGGTATGACCGCCGAGGAAGGCTACGTCAGGAATGTTCTCACAGCCGTGAGGGATGGGCATTTCGCAAGCGTACTTCTTCAAGGAAAGGAAGGTGACAACCTTATCGAAAGGACCTTCGGTGTAGAGCTGTACCTGCGAGTGCTGGTCGGTTGCGCCGAGCGCCTTCACGGGGGTTTGACCTACATTGCAAGGCTTGCCGTCGAGGGTGACGTTTTTACCAAGGGATTCTGCCCAAAGCTGGCAGTACCAGTCTGCGAGGAATTTAAGGTTGTCGGAATAAGGCATCATAACGCCGATATTCTTGCCCTGTTCCATAGCCGCTACCTGTAAAACGGCGGACATAAGCGCAGGGTTGCGGCGCATAGCGGGCTTATTGCATACCGAATCCATGTACGCTGCACCTGCGAGTAAGCCGTTGATATCAATGCCGAGTACCGCCGCAGGCAAAAGCCCTACGGGGCAGAGCTGGGAGAATCTGCCGCCAACGCCGTCGGGAAGAACGTAGCTCTTGATACCGCCGCATTCGTCGGAAATCTTTTTGAGATTTCCTTTCTTTTCATCGGTGGTGAAGATAACGTTGTCTTTTACGTTTACGCCTGCCTTCGTCAAAAGGTCGAGGATAATCAAGTACTGCGTCATCGTTTCGCTGGTTGCGCCGGACTTGGAAATAACGTTGAAACAGGTTTTCTCAGGTTCGATAACGTCGAGTAAATCGCGCATACGCACGGGGTCAACGTTGTCTTCTACGTAGAATTTAGGACCCTTTCTCTTGGACTTGGGTAAGTCGTTGTAATGCAAGTGGCAAAGGGCGTTGAACGCCATGATAGGGCCGAGCGCGCTGCCGCCGATACCAAGTACGACAAAGTACTGGAATTTCTTTCTTACCTCTTTTGCCGTTTGTAAAATATCCGCAACGATTTCCTTTTGGTTGTAGGGAAGTTCCGTCCAACCCATGTAGAGTTCGTCCTTGCCGCGGTTTTCCTTTACGTAGTTAAACGCCGCGTTTGCGCGCGATGCGTAAGAGGCAAGCTGTTTATCGCTAAAACCTTTATCTCCTAAAAACTTTTGCGTCATGTTGTTGTAATCCAGCGTCACGCGCATGGAATTACGCCATTCTCTCGTTTTGTATCCCATAAGATTTCTCCTTAAAAATTAGGTTATACCTATATTTTACTCCTTCTTATTCAAAAAGTCAAGGAATGGACGAAAAAAAACGGCGTTTTCTTATAAAAAGTCCTTTTTCTTTATCTTCAATAGCCCAGTAAAAAGGTAGAGCGCAAGGGTAATGCCCAAGGTGATCATACTGCTAAACGCGAGGGCGAGGAATTGTCCGAAGACTTTGCTCAAAAGTGCGCTTGCGCCTCTTCCTACTAAGGAGATGGGCAATATGTATAAAAGAGGGAGTAAAAAGGCTTTGCCTTGTACATGCCCCCGTCCTTTTTCAAAAAACGGATATTTTTTAAAGAGAAAGATAAGGTTGCAAAGGGCGGTGGATAAAAAATTGAAGAACATGCCGACAAGGTAGGCGGAAACCCCGATATAGGCAGGCAAAAAAAGTACACACAGCAAAAGCACCGCCGCGCCTACGAAATAGAAAAACAAGGTTTGCCTTTCAAATCCTGTGGAGTTTAAAATGCTGGTGGAAATCATGGTAAGCGACATGGGCAAAAGCAAGGGACAGCTTTTAACGATGAGTTCGCCTGCCTGCGCGTTGGAAAACGCCCAGCGCCCCAAGTCCTCGCCGACGGCGTAAAAAAGCGGAATGAGTACGCAAGCCACGAGAAAGGCAAAGCGTATGCCGCGCAGGATATTTTTACGCAGGCGTTCGTAATTTTTCTTATAAAAGTCTTCGGAGAGTTCGGGGACGAGTACGAGGGAAAGAGAACCGATTACGGTGGAGGGGATAAAAAGAACGGGCAAAACCATACCCGAAACTACGCCGAAAAGAGCCAGCGCCTCGCCGTTTTCAAAGCCTGCGCGCATCAGCATAACGGGGAGCAGGACGGCGACGGCGGAATTGACGAGTGAGCCGCTTGCGCGTACCGAGGTGATAGGCATGGTTGCGTTGAATAGCGGTTTAAGCTGGGGTTTGGGGTTGGAAAATCTGCCGCCGCGCACAAAAAAACAGATAAAAGAGGCGGAGAAGGAGAATAGGTAGGATATCACCACGGCAAGGGCGGCTCTTTCCGCACCCGAGGCAGGAGAGGCTACCCTTTGCAAAAGGAGTACGCCTGCAATCACCATAACGCTCTCTTCGGCAATTTCTAATATGGAAGGAAGTAAGAATTGTTTATTCCCCCAAAAGCTGCCGCGCATCACGGCGTAGAGGGCGGAAAAACAAAGTCCAAGCAGCAGGATACGAAAGACGGTTAGGCTGCGCGGATCGGAGAACAGGAAGGAAAAGCGTTTGCCGAAAAGCCCAAACACAAGGCAGACGGGCAGGCTTAAAATCAAGCAAAGGCATACCCCTGCGCTTACTGCGCTCTGTTCGTCGTTTGGGCGGCGCTCAGCTTTGCTTTTAGAAATCATACGGGATACGGTGATGGGGATTCCCCCCGTGGCGACGGTTAAAAAGAGCCCGAATAAGGAGAGGGCGACTTGGTAAATGCCTAGCCCTTCCGCGCCGATAAGCCGTGAGAGTACGATGCGGTATAAAAACCCCAGCCCCCGTTCGGCGATCGAGAGGGCGGTGACGATAGAGGCGGTGGTGTAGACGGTGGTTTTGCGAGTGTTCATAGTTTATTGTACGGGCTTGTTTTTGCGATTATGCGTATCTTTTAGAGGGTGCGTGCATATATTGCTATATGTTAAAAACACAGCCTCAACGATATTACAAGGTGAAAACAGGGCAGACTTTGCTTGCCATAGCGCAGTATTTTTCCGTTTCGGAATACTTGCTTGCCAAGGAGAACGGGTTAACGCAAGCGCCCTTTGCAGGGCAGATTTTGCGCATTCCAAGCGAAAGGGGGAACGCTTATACCGTCCGCGAGGGGGATACGAAGGCACTCCTTTGCGGAAGTGAGGAAAATTACGTAAGGAAAAACGGTACGGATATTTTTTATATCGGCATGCGCGTTCGGATATGAACAAAGAGGACGGGGAAAGGAATACAATAATAATAAGAAACGATAACTCAGGAGGTAAACCATGTCCTTTTTTTCTAATTTTCAATCGGATAAATGCCCCTGCTCCATGACGGGCAATCCGTTGAACGGCTTGACGGAAAAGGTTTGTATTCAAGCGGAAAAAATCTTCGACGCAGGCATTAAGCAAACGCAAATCGAAAACTATTCCTTGACACTTACCGATCCCGACCCGGCAACGATTACATATCCTTTGACCTTTGTCAGCGCGCGTACTCTTTCTTCTTCGGCGACCGTTTCCGATCTTACGATCGACCGCCAAGCGGATAAACGCTGTGCGCGTGTGCAAGGCACGGTGAGCGTACCCGTCGAGGTGCTTTACACGGATGCGAACGGCGTGGACGGGAGCGCTACGGCTACCGTGACGATGCCATTTGACGTATTTCTCTTCGTACCTGCCCCCTCCATTATGCCTTTCGAGGTGCGTGCGGTGGTTAGCGTGGTTGCGCCCGATGCAACCTACAATCCCGATACGCAGGGCTTTACGGCGAATCTTTGCGTGACCATGATTTTGAAGATCGCCATGCCCGTGGAATTGCTTGTACCCTCTTACGGCTATTGCGCAATTCCGCCTTTGCAGGAATATTCGCAAGAAGTGTGCGCAGGGTTTTTCGAGCTTCCGTTGTATCCTCAAGGAAGTAAATGCACTAAATAAAATATACGGCGCAACTTTTCGTTGCGCCGTGTTTTTTCATGTAAACGCTTGCTATTTTTTGGATTAACTGCTATAATAAAGCCATGAACGTGTATGCAATCGGCGATTTGCATTTGTCCTTGACCGCGGATAAGCCTATGGATATTTTCGGCGGAAACTGGGAAGGGCATTTCGAGAAAATTAAATCCGACTGGCTGGAAAAGGTCGAAAAAGAGGATATCGTGCTCATTCCCGGGGATATTAGCTGGGCAATGAAGCTTTCCGATGCCCTTGTGGATTTGAACGCGCTGGCGGATTTACCCGGGAAAAAGGTGTTTATCCGAGGTAATCACGACTACTGGTGGAACGGGATTTCCAAGCTTAGAGAGGCGGCGCCGAGCGAGGATTTTTACTTCCTGCAAACGGATGCGGTGAAGATCGGGGAATTTATTTTCGTCGGTTCGAGAGGGTGGTCGACCCCGGGCAGTGCCGAGTTTACCGAGCAGGACCAAAAGCTTTATCTTCGCGAGGCGGAGCGTTTTCGCCTTGCCTTTTTGGACGCGAAAAGATTGAAAACGGGCGAGGAAAAGTTGGTGGCTTTGGTGCATTTTCCCCCGTTTAATTTGAAAGAGGAAAGCTCGCTTTTTACCGAGTTGTTTGAACAAAACGGCGTGGAAAAGGTCGTGTTCGGGCATTTGCACGGGGCTGGGTATTTCCCCCTTAAAACCTGGAAAAACGGGGTGGAGTATCTTTTGACTTCCTGCGATAAGGCAGGCTTCCGCTTGGTGAAGGTATATTAAATTTATAAAATTTTCTCTAAAAGAGAAAAAAGACCGTTTGAACGGTTTACAACTGCGAAAAAAAGTGTTATAATAATAGCCGATACAACGAAACAACCCAAATCGGCACTACCGCGTCTTGAACGTTTCGTTCCAAGGCGCATTTTTTTACGGTCAAACCTAAAAAGGAGAACATTATGCTCAAAAGAAAAGACCTGTTGGGGCTTATCGACGCTTCGGCGGAAGAGATTAAGGAAATTCTCGACCTCGCTGGGGAGTTCAAAACCCGTATCAAGAACGGAGAGAAGAAAATTCCGCACCTTTCCGGAAAGACGGCGACCATTCTCTTCTATGAGAATAGTACGAGAACGCGTACCAGCTTTGAAGAGGCGGCGAAGTATCTTGGAGCGACCACGATCAATATCGTAGCCGGCAATTCTTCCGTCGCCAAAGGCGAAACTTTGGTGGACACGGGCAAAACGCTGGATGCGCAGGTGAATGATTTTATCATCATGCGCCACCCCATGGGCGGCGCGCCCTACCTTCTTGCAAAGACGGTCAAGGCAAGCGTGCTCAACGCAGGCGACGGCATGAACGAGCACCCCACGCAGGCGCTTTTGGATATGTTGACCATGCGTGAATATTTCGGTTCGCTCAAGGGCTTGAAGGTAGCGATACTTGGCGATATCAAGCACTCGCGCGTGGCGAAATCCAACCTATTCGGGTTGCAAAAAATGGGCGCGGAGGTGTACATGTACGCTCCCGAAACGCTTATTCCCAAGGGGATAGACAAGCTTGGGGCGAAGCTTTGTAAATCCCGACAAGAGGCGCTGGAGGGCGCCGACGTCGTAATGGGGCTTCGTATCCAGCTCGAACGCCAGCAGGCAGGCGCGTTTCCCTCGCTTGGGGAGTACGCGGCGAACTACGGCGTGGACGAAAAGGTTTTAGATTATGCTAAGCCTAACGCGATTATCCTGCACCCCGGCCCCGTCAACCGCGGCGTGGAGCTTACGAGCGGCGTAATCGATCACGAACGCAGCCGTATCGAAGATCAAGTGCTTTCGGGGGTTGCGGTGCGTATGGCGGCGCTGTGTCTTTTGAATGAGGCAAGAGGAGGGAAAACCGTATGATTATTAGAAACGGACAAGTGGTTTTGAGAAACTCCGTAGAACAAGCGGATATCCTCGTGGAAAACGGAAAAATCGTCAAGGTTGCGAGAAATATCCCTGCAAACGGCGATAAGGAGATTGATGTTAAAGGCAAGTATATCTTCCCTGGGCTTATTGATATGCACGTACATTTGCGTGAGCCTGGGTTTGAGAGAAAAGAGGATATCGAAAGCGGTGCAAAGGCGGCGGTTAAAGGCGGTTTTACGCAAATTTGCTGTATGCCCAACACCAACCCCGTCACCGATAATAAGGTGGTGGTATCCTATATCAAAAACCGAGCGAAAGAAGTAAATTTATGTAAAATCCACCCCATAGGCGCGATTACCAAAGGCTCGAAGGGCGAGGAAATGGCGGCGATTGCAGGCATGAAAAAGGCAGGTGCGGTGGCGATTTCCGACGACGGCGTAGCCGTAAAGAACGCAAGATTAATGCGCCTTGCTATGGAATACGCCAAGGGCTTTGATATCAAGTGCCTTTGCCATTGCGAGGATAAAGACCTCGTAGATGGCGGCGTGGTTCACGAGGGCTTGAGTTCTACGATTGCAGGCTTGAAGGGGATTCCCAGAGCCGCGGAAGATACGATTATCGCAAGAGAAATTTGTTTGGCGGAAACCTTGGATGCGCCCGTGCATATCTGCCACGTGTCTACGTACAGCGGCGTGCGCATGATCCGCGACGCAAAGCGCGCAGGCATTAAGGTGACGGCGGAAACCTGCCCGCATTACTTCTCCGTGACGGACGAGATTATAAGAGGCTACGACACGAATACCAAGGTCAACCCTCCCATTCGCGAGGAAGTGGACAAGCAAGCGATTTTGCAGGGGTTGAAGGACGGTACGCTCGATTGTATCGTCACCGACCACGCACCCCACCACGCCGACGATAAGAACGTGGAATACGATTTGGCGGCGTTCGGGATTAGCGGTATCGAAACCTCGCTTGGTTTTGCAATCACCTATTTGTACAAAGCAGGGGTGCTTACCTTGAACGAAATTGCGGAAAAAATGAGCTATAACCCTGCGCAAATTTTGGGATTAGAGGGCGGCGAAATCAAGGAAGGCGGCGTAGCCGATTTAACGATTGCCGACTTGGACGAAGAATGGGTAGTGGATAGCTCCAAATTCGTAAGCAAGGGCAAGAACACTCCCTTTAACGGCTATAAACTTTACGGCGTAGTGAAGTATACGATTGTAGACGGCGAAATCAAATACGAGGCGTAAAATATGATTACGGATAAATTGATTGAAAAAATTATCGAAATGCAAAATCCCACCTGCGTGGGCTTGGATACCTTGTTCGACTACCTGCCCGACGATATGAAGGAAGGGGTGACCACCTTCGAGGGCGTAGCGGAAAAGGTATTAGAGTTTAACAAAAAAATTATCGACAGCGTGTACGATATCGTGCCTTCCGTTAAGGTGCAGATTGCGTACTATGAAATGTACGGCGCGGCTGGTATAAAGGCGTATTACGAAACCCTGCGCTATGCAGCGGAAAAAGGGCTTATCGTTATCGCCGACGCAAAGCGCAACGATATCGGTTCGACGGCGTCTTGCTATGCAAAGGCGTTCTTGGGTGAAACGCAGGTCAACGAACAAACGGACAAGGCGTTCCCTTCGGACTTTGTCACCGTCAACGGCTATCTTGGTTCGGACGGTATCGTGCCTTTCGTAGAACAATGCGAAAAGCACGATAAGGGTATCTTCGTTTTGGTCAAGACTTCCAACCCCTCGGGTGCGGAAATTCAAAACGTGGTTTTGGAAAACGGCGTACCCATGTACGAGTACGTGGGCGGTTTGGTAGAGAAATGGGGGGAGAGCACGGTTGGTAAATACGGCTACTCCGCAGTCGGCGCGGTGGCCGGCGCAACCCATCCTACCGAGGCGGCTCGTCTTCGCGAGGTCTTGCCTCATACCTTCTTCTTAATCCCCGGCTACGGCGCGCAGGGCGGCAATGCGGAAATGCTCAAAAGCTGTTTCGGTAAAAACGGGCTTGGCGGCGTAGTGAATAACTCTCGCGGAATTTTGTGCGCGTATAAGAAAAACGGCGGCACTTACTACGACGCGGCACGCGCGGCTTGTATCGCCATGCAAAAAGACCTTTCTTCCGTAATCGGCAAAATGGGAGAATAAGCCATGAAAGATTATTTGGCAACGATCGTTAAAAATGAAAAAATTGCCGAGAATATCCATGCGGTCACCTTTGCTTTGGACGAAGATATTAAGGTGCGCTGTGGGCAATTCGGCAATATTTCCGTTGGCGGCGTACACCTCTTGCGCCGTCCTATCGCTATTTGTAAGGTGGAGGGCAGAGAGGTGACTTTCTGCTACCAAATCAAGGGCGACGGCACGAAAAAACTCAAAGATATGGAGGCAGGTACGAGGTTATCCGTGCTTATGCCCCTTGGCAACGGCTTTTTCGTGGAAGAGGAAGAACAAAAAATCGCGCTGGTCGGCGGCGGCGTAGGGGTATTCCCTCTCATTTCCGTCCTGCGTGAATATTACGGCAAAAAACATATTTCCGCATATATCGGTTATCGCAACAAGGCGGCGGTTTGCGGCGTGGACGAATTCGGTAAAGCGGATACCTTTATCGCCGTCACAGACGACGGCAGCTACGGCGAAAAAATGAACGCCGTGCAGGCGTTTGAAAAGGCGCTCCTTGCGGGCAATCGTCCCGACGTAGTGCTTGCTTGCGGACCTACCCCCATGCTCCGTGCGTTAAAGGGGGTTGCGGAGAGGGAAAATCTGTCCTGCTACGTGTCCTTGGAAGAGCGTATGGGCTGCGGTATCGGTGCGTGTCTTGTTTGCGTATGCGATTTAACGGACGGGAAAAAGGCGCGCGTATGTAAGGACGGACCTGTTTTTAATGCGAGTGAGGTTGTATTGTAAGGAGGAATTATGGCGAATTTATCAGTTAATCTTTGCGGTATTACCTTGAAAAACCCCGTCATTGCGGCTTCGGGGACGTTTGGATTCGGCAGAGAATTTCACGAATTGTACGATATCGGTCAAATCGGCGGCGTATCTACGAAAGGTATGACCTTGGATCCCCGTCTTGGCAATCCCGTGCCCCGTATAGCGGAATCGCGCGGCGTTATTCTTAACGCCGTGGGTTTGCAAAATCCCGGTGTGGAGCATTTTATTCAAGAGGATTTGGAATGGCTTAAATCCACGGGAACTTGCGTGATTGCTAACGTAGCAGGCAAGACTTTGGAAGATTATGAAAAGATCTGCGCGCGGTTGGACGGGCTTGTGGATATGATCGAGCTTAATATTTCCTGCCCTAACGTAAAGAGCGGGGGTATGGCGTTTGGGATTAAGCCCGAAACGGTGGAAGAGGTGACCGCGCGTGCGAAATCGGGCGCGAAACATACGCCGCTTATCGTCAAGCTTTCTCCCAACGTGGAAAATATAGCAAACAACGCACTTTCGGCAGAGCGCGGCGGCGCGGACTGTGTGTCCTTGATTAACACCCTTACGGGTATGGCGATCGATATCGAAAGAAGAAGACCGATTATCGCCAACAACACGGGCGGTGTGTCGGGCGCAGGCGTAAAGCCTATTGCCGTCCGCATGACCTACGAGGTTGCGCAAGCGGTAAAAATCCCCGTAATCGGCATGGGCGGTATTACTTGCGCGGAGGACGCAATCGAGTTCTTAATGGCAGGCGCAACGGCGGTGCAGGTGGGTACGGCGAACTTTACCGATCCGTACGCAATGCCCAAGATTATTAAGGATTTGAACGACTGGTGCGATAAGCACGGCGTAGCCGAACTTTCTTCCCTCACGGGAACTTTGCAATTAAATGGAAAATAAGGAGAAGGACTATGGAATATACGTATAAGCAGGAATTTATCCGTTTTATGGTAGCAAACGGAGTGCTCAAATTCGGTGAATTTACCTTAAAAAGCGGCAGAATTGCTCCGTACTTTATCAATACGGGCAACTACAAAACGGGCAAACAGCTTGCAAAACTCGGCGATTATTACGCGGCTTGTATTCACGACAATCAATTGCAAGCGGAAACCTTGGTAGGCCCTGCGTATAAGGGGATTCCCTTGTCCGTAGCAACGGCAGTAGCTATGTATCATAACTATGAGCAAGAGTTGAACTATTGCTTTGACCGAAAGGAAGTCAAAGACCATGGCGAGGGCGGTTTGTTCGTAGGGAAACAGCTCACCGACGGCGAAAAAGTAATCATTATCGAGGACGTAATGACTTCGGGGAAAGCGCTGCGTGAAATTTTACCTAAATTAGAGGCGGCGGCAAAGGTAGAGGTCGTCGGTATGATTATCTCCGTAGACAGACAGGAAAAGGCCCTCAACTCCGAACTTTCCGCCGTTAGCGAGGCGAAGAAGGAATTTGGGATTGACGTGTATTCCGTCGTCACCATGGACGATATTATTTCGGCAATCGAGGACGGGGTTGTGGACGGAAAGGAACACTTACCTGCCATGTACGCGTATAGAAAAACTTACGGCGCGAAGTGAGGCTTTTTAGGTTTTTTTAGACGAGGCATTACGGGTTTTTTAATCGTCCGTTCCGTTTTTTGGACGGGAAGGGCGGGGGCAGACCTGCGTTCATCGAGGACGTGTGTTTCGCCGATGAATAGACCCATGGCGCAAACGAACAAAAAAGCAACGATAAAAAGATAATTCCGTTTCATACCCCTACTATGGGCAGTTTGAAGGGGAAACATACGAAAAGGTGGTATTATGAAAAACATTATTTTGACGGGGGACAGACCCTCGGGGAAATTGCATATCGGACATTACGTAGGCTCTTTGAAACGCCGTGTAGAGTTGCAAAACAGCGGCAAGTTCGATAAAATTTATATCATGATTGCGGACGCGCAGGCATTGACGGATAATTTCGATAATCCCGACAAAGTCCGCGCGAACATTACCGAGGTTGCCCTCGATTATATGGCTTGCGGTATCGATCCTGCCAAATCGACGATTTTCGTGCAGTCGCATATCGCCGAGCTTACCGAGCTTACCTTCTATTACATGAACCTCGTCACTTTGGCACGCTTGGAACGCAATCCTACCGTTAAGGCGGAACTCAAACAAAAGAATTTCGAGCTGTCCATTCCCATGGGATTTTTGACCTATCCCGTATCGCAGACGGCGGATATCACCGCGTTCAAGGCGAATACGGTACCCGTCGGCGAGGATCAGCTCCCCATGTTGGAACAGGCGCGCGAAATCGTGCGAAGCTTCAACGGCTTATACGGCGAAACGCTGGTAGAACCCAAGGCAGTACTGCCCGAAAATCAAGCCTGCTTGCGTTTGCCCGGCACGGACGGCATGGCGAAAATGAGTAAATCGCTGGGGAACTGTATCTACCTTTCGGACAGCGCGGACGAAATCAAGCGCAAGGTTATGGGTATGTACACCGACCCCAACCATATCAAGGTGACCGACCCCGGCAATACCAAGGACAACCCCACCTTTATTTATTTAGAGGCGTTCTCCACGGACGAGCATTTCCAAAAATACCTGCCCGAATACGCAAATCTTGACGAACTCAAAGCGCACTATGAGCGCGGCGGTTTAGGGGATATGAAGGTAAAGAAATTCTTGAACGCCGTTATGCAGGAAATTTTAGAGCCTATCCGTCTTCGCAGAGAAGAACTGGCAAAGGATATCCCTGCGGTATGGGATATGCTGTACAAGGGCAGCGAAGAGGCTCGCGCGGTGGCGGCGCAAACCCTTTCCGAAGTCAAGAAAGCTATGAAAATCAACTACTTCGAGGGCAGATAAGCCTACTGGAAGTCGAGAAACTCAGTTTCTCGTCAGGGGTGCAGGGGGCGGAAGCCCCTGCAATAACAGCCCCACAAAAGCAAAACGCAGTTTTGCGCCCTCAACCGCAAAGCGGTTTAACTGTA
Source organism: Clostridia bacterium (assembly GCA_017503525.1). GTDB lineage: Bacteria > Bacillota > Clostridia > Christensenellales > Borkfalkiaceae > Scatosoma. Next base: position 16,067 of record JAFVTA010000117.1, read on the forward strand.
AAGAAACCCCCGACGAGAAAACTCTAGTCGGGGGTTATATTTAGTCGTCTGATAATCCAAGTAAGTAATCGGTGGTGACGGAAAATAAAGTTGCGATATTTTTAAGCATTTCCAAATCGGGCTGCGTGCGACCCTTTTCCCAGTCGCAAACGGCGCTGTTCGTTGTGTGCAGACAGTTCGCAAGCTGTAATTGCGTCATGCCTTTTTCCAACCGTAGTTCTTTAATTCTCGTACAAAAGATGTTCATACTAACCATTATAGGGAAAATCCCTAAAAATAGTTGACATTAGGGAAAATCCCTAATATAATAGTGTTAGATGTTTGTATGAGGTTGAATTATGGAAGACATGATTGAAAAACTGTATAATTTACACGTGTCGACGAACAATTTTCCTTTTGGAAAGCCGAATAAAGAGGTGATGGACGAGGAGTGGAAGATTTATAGTTTTTTATACGGGGCTTTATGTGAACCGTATAAAGGGGAGTTTTTGCGTTATGCGGATTTATGTAGAAGCCGTCAAGAGGAAGAATATAAAGCGGCGTACGAATACGGTTTTAAGACGGCAATTAAAATTATAATCCAAGGACTTAAAGAATAAAAAACAGGCGCAAAGGGTTGTCCTTTGCGCCTGTTTTTATCAAGCAAAATTATTCGTTGATAAGGTCTTTATAAGCTTTACCAAACTTCATAACGGGTTTCTTGCAAGCAGCGATGTCTACCTTTTCGCCCGTTTGAGGGTTGATACCCGTTTTAGCGGCAACTTCTTTTACTTCAAACGTACCGAAACCAACGAGCTGTACCTTTTCACCTGCTTTCAAAGCTTCCGTGACGGATGCGATGAATGCATCGTAAGCTGCCGTAGCATCTTTCTGCGTGAAACCTGCTTTGTCTGCGATTGCTTTAATCAATTCACTTTTGTTCATAAGAGTCATATCCCCTTTAAATTAAAATTCCAAAACTGTAGAAGCTTTCGGTAAATTTATTATACCCCATTTGGCAGTTTTTGTCAAGGGGCAAACGAAAAAAAATCGCGAAAAACCGTTATAAATACAGGTTTTTTCGCGATTTTTCATTAAATTTGTCGATTTTAGATTTCGTCGGAGTAAAATCCCAAGCCCAAAACCTGCGAAACGTTGGACATTACCGCAAAAGAATCGGGGTCGACGCGCTTCATAATCCGCTTTAAAGCGACCACTTGGCGTCTATGCACCACGCAAAGGAGCATGGTGTGCGTGAACTTGGTATACATGCCTGTGGCAGGTAAAGCGGTTACGCCGCGGCTAAGCTCATGCATGAGCGCGTTTGCCATTTCGTCCGGCTTATCGGTGATAATTCTAAACTCTCTTGCCGAATGGAAACCGTTGGTGACCGATTCATTCGTTCGGCTTTCGATATACGCTTCAAACGCCGCCATCATAATCGGGAGCAGGGTTTCCGCAAGGGTGTCGCCTTGGAATACGAACAGGGAACAAGCGATAACTACGCAGTTGATGATGAAAATCATAGTCGCAATCGATGCGGCGGCGATTTTCTTTTGAATGAGCACCGCCAAAATATCCGTACCGCCCGTACTGCCGCCGGCTTTGAACGCAAACGCGATTGCCGCGCCTACGCAAAGACCTGCCGAAAGGGCGGCGAAAATTTTTTCTCCGTTGGTGGTGAATTCGACCACGAAATCGGGAATCACCGTTTCCATAAGCAAAAGGAAGAGGGATTGCAAACCGATATTGACCGCCGAAAGAATGGAGAATCGTTTTTTGACAAAGAAGAAGGATAAAAGGACGAGGGGAAGGTTGAAACAAAGGATAGTCACGCTTTGCGGAACGCCCACAGCTTTATCTAAAAGAATTGCAATGCCGCTAATGCCCCCGATGGTGAAATCGTTGGGGGTGATGAGCGCGTGCGCCGCAAAGGATACCAAAAACGCCGAGAGCACGGTATACAGCAACGCTCTCGTCCACAGTAAAACCTGTCCCTTCGTGCTTGCCACATGGCTGTTTATGTTTTCTTTGGTAATTTTAGGAGGAAGCGCTTGTCCCTGCGCTTCCCCCGAAGTAATTTCTTTCTCTTCCATAACTTACAAACTTTCTACAACAACGGTGATTTTTGCCGATACGCCTTCCATAAAACGGATTTCCGCAGGGCAGGAGCCAAGCGCTTTTAAAGGTTCCATTTTAATCTTTTTCTTGTCGATATCATAACCCATTTGCGCGAGCGATTCCGCTACGTGTAAAGAGGTGACGCTGCCGAATACCTTGCCGTTTTCGCTGACCTTGATTTTTACGGTCACCGACTTTCCGTTTAAGGATTCCGCCAAAGCCTTCGTGGCTTTTACTTCTTCCGCTTTATGGAACGCCTGCGCCGCTTTTTGTTGTTCTACTTCGTGCACGTTGCTTGCCGTAGCCGCTTTCGCCATGCCTTTTTTAATAAGGAAGTTCTTTCCGTAGCCGTCCGAAACCTCTACCACGTCGCCTTTTTTGCCCGTGCCTTTTACGTCTAATAGCAAAATAACCTTCATTTGCATATCCTCCTTGGGGGTGGTTTCTTTTTCTAAATATATTGTACAGCAATTTTTTAAAAATGTCAATAATCTTTTGAAAGTTTGCGCATACTCTTTTTATCCAAAAGGAGGATTTTTATTATGATGAACGAAATGAACAAAGAAGTGAATACCGCAATCGGTTGCGGCGTGACCGAATGTAAGTACAACCGCGCAGGCGACTACTGTACTTTGAGAAAAATCCACGTCGGCAACACCTGCAGCTGCGACGCAGAAAGCTGCACCTGCTGCGATAGCTTTGAAAGAAAATAATTCTTGATAAAGCTTGCCGCCGCCCTGCAAAAACAGGGCGGCGGTATTTTTAGCCAAGCAAGACCGAATTGAATCAGGTTTTTGACGGCAGATTTTCTCTAATACTGCGTTAAAATCCTCGGTAAACCGTCTGGTTGTCCTGCGGTTTTGCCTTGTCTTATCCAAAATCTGCTCGGCAAAAACTGCGCAGCATCTCAAAGCAAGTATTTTTCGGTAGATTTTGACGAAGGTGGGCGCAGTTGTATCAACATACTACAAGAACGCATTTTGCAGAAGATACCAAAAAGACGGCTTCGAGACTGGTTCAATTCGGTCTTGATTGGCTATAGCTAAAATATATCGAATCAATAATTTTTTATCGATTGCCTTAAAACGCTTGCCTTTTTTTTTCGATAGTTTTATAATAGAGGCAGTGGAGGATACTGTTATGGAAACTACTGAAGAAAAGAAAGGTATCAAAGAAAGGTTTTTACAGTACTTAAAGGCTTTGCCTAAGCGTTGGTTTATCACGGCGTTTTCGGGCATGGCGCAGGGCTTGTTCGTCACCTTGATTGCAGGTACGATTTTGGCGCAGGTTGCAGGCTGGATTAACAAAATCGGCGACGGAAACTATATCGGGCAAACCCTTTTGTATATTGCGAATATCGCCAAGGCGCTCATGGGCGCAGGGATCGGCGTTGGGATAGCACATGCTTTAGGAAAGAATAAACTGCTTGTATTTTCTTCCGCTGTTGCAGGCATGGTCGGCGCGTTTGCTGATAAGCTTATCGTCGGTGCTGGGGTGCCCGTGATTACGCTTACGGCAGGCTTGCCCGGAAATCCCATCGGCGCGTACGTCGTCACCATGTTCGTCATTGAAATCGTGGAGCTGTACGCAGGCAAGACCAAGCTTGACATTATTTTAATTCCTTTGGGGAGTATGCTTTTGGCGTTTGGCGGCGTGTTCGTTGCCTTTCCTTTTATTTGGCTTATCAACCAGCTTGGGGTTTTGATTGCGATCGCAACGGATATCACTCCCTTTATTATGGGTATCATAATCGCTGTGGTTATGGGCGTGCTTTTGACCATGCCTACCTCGTCTGCTGCGATTTGGGTTGCCGTAGCCAGCCCCGTCCTTGCGCTTGGCGCAGGCGCGGAATACGAGGCAATGCTGCTTGCAGGCGGCGCGGCGACGGTTGGGTGCGCTTGCCATATGGTCGGCTTTGCCGTGGCGAGCTATCGCGAAAATAAGGTCGGGGGCTTGATTGCGCAGGGGATCGGCACGAGCATGCTGCAAATCCCGAATATCATGAAAAAGCCTATCACCATGTTGCCTATGATCATTTCGAGCGGGATTTGCGGACCGCTTTCCACCTGCCTTTTTCAGCTTAAATGCGGAGCGTCGGGCGGCGGTATGGGTACGAGCGGACTTGTCGGTGTATTTGATTTGTTCGCCTATACTTCGGGCGCGTGGGGATATATCGGCATTATCCTGTTGATGTTTGTCCTGCCTGCCGTATTGAATTTCTTTATTAGCGAATTCATGAGAAAGAAAGGCTGGATAAAAGAAGGGGATTTAAAACTTGAATTATAGTAAAAGAAATCCGCCGTGCATTTCGCACGGCGGATAATTTTATACTTGTTCACTAACAACGACGTGTCTTTGCGGTTCGCAGGTAAGGTGCATACCCAAGGATTTGAAGGTGCGCTCGTCCACGTGCGCCAGCATGACGGTGGAGTGGACTTCGCAGTTTTTGAGCTTATCCAGCTGTGCCACGGCTTTCTTGGCTTTGGGGTCGTTGACTGCGCAAATGGACAGCGCCATAAGCACTTCGTCCGTGTGTAAACGGGGGTTCACCGCACCCATGTGCTTGACCTTTAAGTATTGCAGAGGTTCGATAATGGTGGGGGAGATAAGCTGTATACTATCGTCAATGCCGCCAAGCAGCTTCAAGGCATTGAGCAGGCAAGCGGCACTCGCGCCGAGCAATTCGCCCGTTTTACCCGTGACGATACGTCCGTCGTTAAGCTCAATAGCCACGGCAGGCGCGCCCGTTTTTTCCGCTTTCTCCAAGGCATGGGCAACGGCCTTTCTGTCCTCGACCGAAATGCCCGATTTACTCATGAGCAGTTCAAGTTTGGCGACAACCTCTTTCGCCACTCTGCCCTTTTTCGCGTCGCACAAAGCGGCGTAATAACGGCGGAGAATTTCATTTTTAGAGGCTTGTTTGCACGCATCGTCGTCTACGATGCAGTTGCCTGCCATGTTTACCCCCATATCCGTGGGGGATTTATAAGGGGAATATCCCAAAATGCGCTCGAGCATAGCCGAAACCACGGGGAAAATTTCCACGTCGCGGTTGTAGTTGACTGCAAGTGTTCCGTAAGCGTCGAGGTGATAGGGGTCAATCATGTTGACGTCGTTCAAATCGGCGGTAGCCGCCTCGTACGCTACGTTGACGGGGTGAGAAAGGGGAATATTCCAGATAGGGAAGGTTTCAAATTTTGCGTACCCTGCTTTTACCCCTCTCAAATTTTCATGATAGAGTTGGGAAAGGCAGGTCGCCATTTTACCGCTGCCGGGGCCGGGGGCGGTGACGATAACAAGACGGCGTTTGGTAGGCACGTATTCGTTTCTGCCGTAGCCTTCCTCGCTTACGATTTTGGCAACGTCGGAAGGGTAGCCCTCTATGGCGTAGTGTTTATAGACTTTCACGCCGAGGTTTTCAAGACGCTTGATAAATCCGTCCACGGCAGGCTGGGGCTGGTACATGGTCATGACCACGCTGCCTACGTATAAGCCTTTGCTTTTGAAAATATCAATAAGGCGGATAACGTCCGCGTCGTAGGTGATGCCCAAATCACTGCGGTATTTATTTTTCACGATATCGTTCGCGCTGATAACGACAAGAATTTCCGCGATGGCTTTGAGCTTTAACAGCATTTTGATTTTACTGTCGGGCTCAAAGCCGGGGAGTACGCGGGAGGCGTGATAATCGTCAAAGAGTTTGCCCCCGAATTCCAGATACAGCTTATCCCCGAACGCGTCGATGCGTTCTTGGATTTTTTCCGATTGCAAGGACAGATATTTTTGATTGTCAAATCCGATTTTGTTCATCGCATTCTCCTTCGTGAAAACCTTATTACCATTATACTAAATTGCGCAAAAGAAGTCAAGTTCATGAGGGAAGAAATATTGCAAAGCGTAAAAAAAATCCGCCGAATTCTCGGCGGAAAATTCAAATTTTCTTTTTCAATTCTTTTACGGCGTTGTTTAAGAAAAATTCGGCGGTGGTGTTTTTACGGATAAGCGCTACCGCCTCTTCGGGGGTACACCAACGCGCCTCGGCGATTTCGTCCACTTTGAGCTTGATAGGCGTGTCCTCGACCACGACGATGAAATTGAGCATAAGCACTTCCTTTCTTGCGTGATAGCGCGAGGACATATATTTGGCTTTCACCACGTCCATGCCCAGCTCCTCTTTGATTTCGCGGGGAATGGTTTTCTCCGCGTTTTCGCCCTTTTTCACGTATCCTGCAAACAGGATAAAATCTTCGTCCTCTACGTGTTTGGCAAGCAAAATCTTATCCTGCGCGCGGTTGGTGACGACCATAGATACCGCTACGGGGAATTGAGGGAACATATACGCCCTGCATTGTTCGCAGTAGGGGATCAATCCTTCGTTTTCGCAAAAGCGTAAGGTAAGCTTTTGTCCACATTCTCTACAATACATGATTTTCCTCCTAATCTCGTTTATTCTCTATTATAATACTCCATTTTTTCACACTTGTCAATAGGGGAGAAAAAAAATAATAAAAGTTTTGGCGAAAAGGCAGGTTTATGCTTGACAATAGGGGAAAAATAAGGTATACTAAATTGCAAGTTAGAGATGTGAAAAAGAGCGTTTTGGCTTGCGAAGGTCAAAGGGCTCGTTTTTTTTTGACAAGAATTAGACCAAGGAGAAGGATAGATATGCTTACTTCCATTTGCGGTATCAACTGGGGCGACGAAGGCAAGGGCAGAATGGTCGACCTTTTGAGTGAAAAGTTTGACGTCGTTTGCCGTTATCAAGGCGGTAATAACGCAGGCCACACCGTTATCAACGAACGCGGTAAGTTCGTTTTGAACTTACTTCCCTCGGGTATTTTGCGCGAGGACGTCGTGAACGTTATGGGTCCCGGTATGGTTATCGATATCAAGCACCTTTGCGGAGAAATTGCTAAACTTCGCGAAGGCGGTATTAAAATTACCCCCGAAAACTTAAAAATTTCCGATCGCGCGGTCATCACCATGCCCTACAACGTATTGCAGGATTGCTTGGAAGAAGATCGTTTGGCTGGCAAGAAATTCGGCTCTACTCGCCGTGGCATCGCGCCCGTTTATGCGGATAAGTATTACAAAAAAGCCTTCCGCATGGGCGAACTTTTGAATACCGAAAAACTGTACGCGCGTGTTGCGGATATCGTAGAATGGAAAAATCTTACCGTTGTCGGCGGTTATAAAGCGGATGAAGTTAAGGCGGAAGACATGATCGCGTACTTTGAAGAGTACGGCAAAGTGCTTGCTCCTTACGTATGCGACGTAGGCATATATTTGACGAAAGCCAACGATGAGGGGAAAAACATCATGTTCGAGGCGCAGCTTGGCGCAATGCGCGATATCGATTTCGGTATCCACCCCTATACCTCGTCCTCTTCGACGATCGCGGCGTACGCGCCCATCGGCGCAGGCGTGCCTCAGCTCCAGCTTGATAACTCGATCGGTATTATGAAAGCGTACTCCACCTGCGTAGGGGAAGGTCCTTTCACGGCGGAATACTTCGGCGAGAAGGCGGAAAAACTCCGCGCGCTCGGCGGTGAATACGGCGCGGCTACGGGCAGACCCAGAAGAGTAGGCCCTTTCGATATCGTAGCGTCCAGATACGGTATCCGTTGCCAAGGCGCGACGGAAATCGCGCTCACCAAAATGGACGTGCTTTCGGGTTATGAAGAAATCGAGGTTTGCGTAGCGTACGAGCTTAACGGCGAAATTATCCACGAATTCCCGTTCATTGACGTGTTGGACGACTGCAAGCCCGTGTTCAAGGCAGTGAAGGGCTGGAACTGCGATATTTCCAAATGCCGTAAGAAAGAGGATTTGCCCAAAGAGGCGCTTGATTACGTGCTGTATTTGGAAAAGGAATGCGGTTGCAAAATCAAATACGTTTCCGTCGGCGCGGAACGCGATGCGTATATCGAAATGTATTGATAGAAAAATAAAATAAAAATTTTTGTATGCGAGCGCTTGAAAAAAGCGCTCGCATATGTTATAATGAGAACAATAAAAACCATAGAGGTAAGTTATGAGTATTCGCGTCGGCATTTACGGCTACGGCAACCTTGGCAAAGGGGTAGAGCTGGCTATACAACAAAATCCCGATTTAAGCGCAGTTGGCGTATTCACGAGAAGAGCGCCCGAAACGGTGAAAACCTTGACGGGTATCCCCGTGTTCTCGGCGGATAGCGTGGAAAGCATGCAGGATAAAATCGACGTTATGATTATTTGCGGCGGCAGCGCAACCGATTTGCCCAAACAAACGCCCTATCTTGCGCAATATTTTAACGTGGTGGATAGCTTTGACAATCACGCGAATATCCCTGCGCATTTGAACGCGGTAGACGAGGTTTGTCAAAAATCGGGCACGGTAGCCATGATTTCCGCAGGCTGGGATCCTGGTATGTTCTCCTTGGCGCGCTTGTATTCTTCAGCGGTACTTCCAAACGGGCAGGACTATACCTTCTGGGGAAAGGGGGTTAGCCAAGGCCATTCGGATGCGATTCGCCGTATCGAGGGCGTGCTGGACGCCAAGCAGTACACGCTGCCCGTGCAGTCGGCTTTGGACGCGGTAAGAAGAGGGGAAACACCCACCCTTTCCACCGACCAAAAACACGAAAGAGAGTGCTTTGTCGTTGTTAAAGAGGGCGCGGATAAAGCGCGTATCGAACAGGAAATTAAAACCATGCCCAACTATTTCGCACCGTATAAGACCACCGTGCATTTTATCTCTCAAGAGGAGCTTAACGAAAAGCACGCAGGACTTCCTCACGGGGGAGTGGTTGTGCGCAGCGGCGTGACGGGCAAGGACGGCGAACACAAGCATTTGATTGAATATTCCCTCAAACTCGATTCCAACGCCGAGTTTACGGCAAGCGTTTTAGTGGCTTGTGCAAGAGCGGTGTACAGATTGAAAAACGAGGGCGGCATAGGTGCGAAAACCTTATTCGATATCCCCCCTGCGTACCTTTTGGCAAAGCCGAGAGAAGAATTGATAAAGACAATGTTATAATTACAAGATAAAAGAGGCAGGTATGCGTTCAACGCATACCTGCCCTTGTTTTTTATTGATTTAAACCTAACGCTTTTAGCATTTGCCCGACGTACTGTACGGGGACAAGCTCAATTTTGTCTTTGTACTTTTCGCAGGCTTTCATGTTTTTCGCAGGTAGGATAATCCGCTTAAAGCCCGTTTTGATACATTCGTTTACCCGTTTATCCGCGCGCGCGGTGGGGCGTACTTCCCCCGTCAAACCTACCTCGCCAAAGAGGGCGGTGTACTTGTCGATAGGGGTATCGCTTGCCGCGCTTGCAAGGGCAGCGCAAACGGCTAAATCTACGGACGGTTCGTCCAGTTTGATACCGCCCATAGCGTTAATATACACGTCTAAATTAAAGAAGGGGATACCGCAGCGTTTTTCCAAAACGGCAATGAGCACGACCAAACGGTTGTAATCTATCCCAAGGCTCATTCGGCGGGGTTGCCCGTAGGGAGCTTTGGAAATAAGCGTTTGCACTTCCACGTTCATACAGCGGTTGCCGCTTTCCGAGTGGGTGACCGCCGAACCTGCCGCAAGTCCGCGCGTTTCCGAAAGGAAAATGTCGGCGTAATCCTGCACGCTTTTAATCCCTGCATCCGTCATTTCAAACACGCCTACTTCCTGCGCCGAGCCGAAACGGTTTTTCACCGCGCGAAGGAGTTTGAAATGTTCCTCTTGCTGTCCTTCGAAGTACAGCACGGTGTCCATGATATGTTCCAGCACCTTCGGCCCTGCAAGCGAGCCTTCTTTCGTCACGTGTCCGATGATAAAGAAGGTGATATTGTTCGCTTTTGCAATCCGCATAAGCTTGGCGGCGCATTCGCGCACTTGCCCCACCGACCCTGCCG
>JAFVTA010000118.1 GCA_017503525.1 Clostridia bacterium
AAGACCCCTCTTCTTCGTTCCATGGAAGCGATTAACCGCCAAGCCATGCGCGTATTGAAGTTGTTTGGCAACGAAGAGGTCACTTCTATCAAAACCACCGTCGGTCCCGAACAGGAATACTTCCTCATCGACAAGGAAATGTTCCAAAAGAGAAAGGACCTCGTCTATACGGGGCGCACCCTTTTCGGCGCAGAGCCTCCCAAGAGCCAAGAGGTTGAGGGACATTATTACGGTGTCATTAAGCCCCGTGTGCAGGCGTTCATGAACGATTTGAACGAAGAACTTTGGAAGTTAGGGGTTTTGGCAAAGACCGAACACAACGAGGCGGCGCCTGCGCAGCATGAGCTTGCGCCTATCTTCGCAACGACGAATATCGCGGCGGATCACAACCAGCTCACGATGGAAATCATGCAAAAAATCGCAAAGAAACACGACATGGTATGCCTCTTGCACGAAAAACCCTTTGAAGGGGTCAACGGCAGCGGTAAGCATAACAACTGGTCGATTTCCACGAACACGGGTATAAATTTACTTGAACCCGGCGATACTCCCGGTGAAAATGCGCAGTTCCTGCTCTTCCTTTGCGCCATTTTAAAGGCGGTGGACGATTACCAGGATTTGCTCCGCGTGTCCGTTGCATCCGCAGGCAACGACCACCGACTTGGCGCGCACGAAGCGCCCCCTGCCGTCGTTTCTATCTTCCTCGGCGACGAGCTGACGGAAATCCTTGAGGCGATTGAAACGGAAACTCCCTACGGCGCAAAAGAGAAAGAACTCATGCGTATCGGCGTACATACCCTGCCCAAATTCCCCAAGGATACCACGGACAGAAACCGTACCTCGCCGTTTGCGTTCACGGGGAACAAGTTTGAATTCCGTATGCTCGGTTCTTCCGCGTCCGTATCCGACCCCAACGTCGTAATCAATACGGCAGTTGCGGAAGTGTTAAAACAATTCGCGGACGAACTGGAAAATGTAGATAACTTTGAAACGGCTTTGCACGATTTGATTAAGCGCATGATTAAGGCGCATAAGCGTATCGTGTTCAACGGGAACGGGTACGACGATAAGTGGTTAAAAGAGGCGGAAAAACGCGGTCTTCTTAACCTCAAAACTACCCCCGACGCCCTGCCTTATTTTGTTTCGGAACGGAACGTTCAGCTCTTCACCTCGCACGGGGTATACACCGAACGGGAAATGCACTCCCGCTTGGAGATTTTGCTCAAGAGCTATTGCAACCTTATCAATATCGAGGCAAAAACCATGGCGGATATGGCGAAAAAGGAAATCTTACCTGCCGTCAGCGAATATTCCCAGCTCCTCTCCTCTACCATTCTTTCAAAAAAGTCGGTATGCGAGAGCTTGGACTGCACCTACGAAAGAGAAATGCTTGAAGAAATTTCCGCCCTCACGGCAGAGGCATACAAGCAGGTAAAGGCTTTGGAAAAGGCGCTCGACACGGGTAAAAAATGCAAGGATGCGCGCACACTCGCCAACCACTATAAGGACAAAGTCCTGCCCATTATGAAGAAACTCCGTATTGCCGCGGACGGATTGGAAAATGTCGTTTCCGCAGAATACTGGCCTATGCCCACGTACGGCGATTTGTTGTTTGATATTTAAGAGGATATTATGTTTAACGTTGAAAAAGCAACCCAAGGCGCGATTGAATGGATCCGCGAATGGTTTGACAAAAACGGAAAGGGCTGTAATGCCGTAATCGGAATTTCGGGCGGTAAGGATTCCAGCGTGGTTGCCGCGCTTTGCGTAGAAGCGCTTGGCAAGGATAGAGTTATCGGGGTGCTTATGCCCAACGGCGAACAGCCCGATATCGACTGTTCTAGACAACTCGTCGCACACCTGGGTATCCCCTATTTCGTTTGCAACATTAAAAAGGCGGTGGACGGCGTGCTGGATTGCTTGAAAGAAAGCGGTGTGGAAATCAGCCGTCAAACGCGCGTAAATCTCCCCCCTCGTATCCGTATGTCCACCCTGTACGCCTTGTCGCAGTCCAACAACGGACGGGTGGCGAATACTTGTAATCTTTCCGAAGACTGGGTTGGCTACTCCACTCGCTACGGCGACGCGGCAGGCGATTTTGCCCCCCTTGGCAAACTGACGGTAAGAGAGGTCAAAGCGATCGGCCACCATTTGCATTTGCCTTTGGATTTAGTAGAAAAAGTCCCCTCCGACGGCTTGACGGAAAGGACGGACGAGGATAATTTGGGTTTTAGCTACGCCGTTTTGGACGAATATATCCGCACGGGCGTGTGCGAAGACAAGGATACGAAAGCGCGCATTGACAGACTGCACGTTTTGAATGAGTTTAAACTCAAACCTATTCCTTGCTATGAATATGAAGAATAAAATAAACTCCTCGCAAACGGGCGAGGAGTTATTTTTTAGTTATTTAAAAAAGTGGAATGGATCATATAATCCGCGCTTGCACGGTTCGTAGAAATGGGGATATCGTATACCACGGCGATACGGAGAAGCGCCTTGACGTCGGGGTCGTGGGGCTGGGATTCCAAGGGATCCCAGAAGAAAATCACCATATCGATTTTCCCTTCGGCTACCTTTGCGCCGATTTGCTGATCGCCGCCAAGCGGACCGGATAAATAACGCTTTACGTTTAAATCGGTTGCCTCGGCAATGAGCTTCGCCGTCGTACCTGTGCCGCAAAGGTCGAATTTTTCAAGGGTCGCTTTGTTTTTAAGCGCCCAGTTTACGATTTCGGATTTTTTGTTGTCGTGCGCGATTAATGCGATCGTCTTTTTCTTCGTGCGTTTCATACTTCGCTCCTTTTTCTTTAGTCTTGAACACTATTATTATATAGGAACAGCCAAAAAAAGTCAACTCTCGCGCGGTTTTTTCTTGGAAAAATATGAAAAATGCCAAAAAAGCGTTTACTTTTTGCAAAAGTGCGTGTATAATAATAACACCAACCCATATGGGGGTGCACCGGATTCGATTGCCGGTGAGCGAAAGAATAAGCATACCGTAGCCGGAGCAACTACGATAAAAGGTTCCACTTAAATTTAAATGCAGATAGAAATGCAAACTACGCTCTTGCAGCGTAACTTCGTTTATTAACGAATCGTCGCGCCCGATTTATCCGTCGGTTGGGGTCGCGGCGTCAT
>JAFVTA010000119.1 GCA_017503525.1 Clostridia bacterium
GACGGCGATTAACCCGACTTCGTCGGGCGAAGGAAAAACCACCGTGTCGATCGGGCTTGCGGACGGACTTTCTAAAATCGGCAAGCGCGCTTGTCTTGCGTTGAGAGAGCCTTCCCTCGGTCCCGTATTCGGTATCAAAGGCGGCGCGGCGGGCGGTGGCTACGCGCAAGTCGTTCCTATGAGCGAAATCAACCTGCATTTCACGGGCGACCTGCATGCGATTACCGCGGCGAACAATCTTTTGTGCGCACTCATGGATAACCACATTTTCCGCGGAAACGAATTAAAAATCGACACCGACAACATTTATTTCCACCGTTGCATGGACATGAACGAACGTCAGCTTATCAACGTGACGATCGGCGGTAAGGGCAGAGGGGTGGAGAGAGAAGACCACTTTGACATTACGGCGGCAAGCGAGATTATGGCGGTGCTGTGTCTTGCGACCGATATCGACGATTTGAAAAAGCGTTTGGGCAACATTATCGTAGGTTTGAACACGGACGGCGAATACGTCCGCGCGAAGGACATTCCCGGCGCGGTAGGTTCTATGGCGGTGCTGTTAAAAGACGCTATGAAACCCAACCTCGTGCAGACTTTGGAACATACGCCTGCCATTATCCACGGCGGTCCGTTTGCGAACATTGCGCACGGCTGCAACAGCGTGCAGGCGACCTACGCGGCAATGAGCCTCGCGGAATACGCGGTCACCGAGGCTGGCTTTGGGGCGGACCTCGGCGCGGAGAAATTCCTTGATACCAAGTGCCGCGCGGCTGGGATCGAGCCTAACTGCGTGGTAATCGTAGCGACGGTAAAGGCGCTTAAATTGCACGGCGGCGCGGATAAGGCGACGTTAAGCGAGGAGAACCTTGACGCGCTTGAAAAGGGTATGCCCAACCTCTTAAAGCATATCGAGAATATCAAAACGGTATACAAAAAGCCCGTTGTCGTAGCCATGAACAGATTTTTCACGGACACGCAGGCGGAAACGGATTTCGTCATTGCAAAGGTGAAAGAGGCGGGTTCGGTAGCGGTATTCACCGACGTATTTTTGAAAGGCGGCGAGGGCGGTAAAGAGCTTGCGCAAGAAGTAGTAAAGGCGTGCGAAATTCCCTCGAAAATGGAATACGCGTACGATTTAGAAGACGGCGTTTGCGCGAAGATTGAACAAATCGCCAAGAAAATTTACGGCGCAGACGGCGTGGATTTTTCGGAAGACGCGCTTTTAAAGATTAAGACGATTGAAGAAAAGGGCTGCGGAAATTTGCCCGTGATTATTGCAAAGACGCAATATTCTCTTTCGGACAACGCAGAGCTTTTAGGCAGACCTTCGGGGTTCCGTATCGCGGTACGGGATATCGTATTGAAGGGGGGCGCAGGATTTATCGTAGCGATTGCCGGCAAGATTATGCTCATGCCCGGGCTTGGCGCGCATCCTGCGGCGGAAAAAATCGACCTTTTAAGCGACGGCACAATCGTGGGCTTGTCCTAACGGGAATACGGAAAGGCAAAACCTTCCATGCATATAAGTGAAGTGAGAATATGATAGAAGCAACGAATTTTATTGAACAAATTATCAACGACGATATCGAAAATGGGAAGATTTCCGCGGTACAAACCCGATTCCCTCCCGAACCCAACGGGTATTTGCATATCGGGCATATCAAGAGCATGCTGGTCAACTTCGGTACGGCGAAAAAGTACGGAGGGAAATGCAACCTTTTCTTCGACGATACCAACCCTTCTAAGGAAAAGACGGAGTTCGTAGACGCAATCCGCAAGGATATCGAGTGGGTGGGCTACGAATGGGCGAAGGAAGTGTATGCATCCGATTTCTTCGATACCATTTACGAATATGCGGAACAGCTGATTAAGGACGGCAAGGCGTTCGTATGCGACCTTTCTCCCGAAGAGATCAGTGCGACGAGAGGTACGCTTACCGAGGCGGGCAAAGAAAGCCCGTACAGAAACCGCACGGCGGAAGAGAACTTGCAATTATTCCGTGAAATGAAAGCGGGGAAATACCCCGACGGTAGCAAGTGTTTGCGTGCGAAGATTGATATGTCGTCGCCTAACATGAACATGCGCGATCCCGTTATCTACCGTATCCTACGCTGTACCCATCACCGCACGGGGGATAAGTGGTGTATCTATCCCATGTACGATTATGCGCACCCCATTTGCGATTATTTGCAAGGAGTCACCCATTCCCTTTGTACTTTGGAATTTGAGGACCACAGACCCTTATACGACTGGGTGGGGATTAACCTTGAGTTTGCACCCAAGCCCCGTCAAATCGAGTTTGCAAGACTTGCGGTCACCAACACGGTCATGTCCAAGCGTTATTTGAAAAAGCTTGTGGAAGAGGGTCACGTGCACGGCTGGGACGATCCCCGTATGCCGACGGTGGCAGGGCTCCGCAACAGGGGCGTTCCCCCCGAAGCGCTTTTGGACTTCTGCACGAAAATCGGTATTGTAAAGGCAAATTCCGAATGTCAGCTCTCCTACTTGGAGGCTTGTATCCGCGACAATCTTAACGAGAACGCGGAAAGAGCGATGGCGGTGCTGGATCCTTTGAAGGTGACGATTACCAACTACGAGGGCGAGGAAATGCTGGAATCGGCAATCCACCCCTTAAAACCCGAACTGGGTACGAGAAAGGTAGCCTTCTCGAATACGGTGTATATCGACGGTTCGGACTTCTCCCTCAATCCTCCTCCCAAGTACCAGCGCTTGAAGGCGGACGGGTACGTACGGCTTAAAGGCGCGTATATCATTCATTGCGACGAAGTGATTACCGACGGCGAGGGGAAGGTGGTAGAGTTGAAATGCTCGTATATCCCCGAAAGCAGATCTTCCAACGATACCAGCGGTATCAAGGTAAAGGGTACGATACAATGGGTAGACGCCAAGACGGGCGTGGATGCGGAAATCCGCAAATACGCACCCCTCTTAAAGGACGCCGAGTACGCTGGGCAGGACTTTACCGAAAGAATGAACTTGGACAGCGAGCGTATCTTTAAGGGCAAGGCAGAGCCTTACCTTGCGGAAAGCGCGGACGGAAAGCAGTTCCAGCTCATGCGCGTAGGGTATTATAAAAAGTGCGTAGACGAAAAGGGCGGACTCGTTCTTTCGGAAATCGTATCTTTGAAGGATAATTTCAATAAATAAGCAAAGACGGAGCAATCCGTGAAATAAAAAGGAGAAAAAGTATGTTTCCCTTACACTCTATTTTAGCAATACAAGATATGGCGTCCTTATTCGGACCCATCGGGGCGGTGGTTTGCGCGGTCATCTTATTGATTGCGTTCAGCGGCGGCTTCGCAAAGGGATTTAGACGTGTGAGCTGGGGTGGGCTGGTTTGGCTTACCGTCAGCCTCGTGTTTATCCTCGTTTACAAGCTCACGCCCGTAGGCGTGCTCGTAAAGAATGCGGCGCTCATCGGTACAGTGGCATACGCGCTTTTGTGCGTGTTGGCGGTGCTTGCGCTTTACGGCGTGTTAGCGCATTACGTCCGCCCCAAGATGAGATGGGTCAAGGACAAAGTAAGCCATGACGACTCCCTTGCGGAATACGGTTTGGAATTTGAACCCGAATATCTTGAATACGACGGCGAAAACGACCTCACCCCCTATGGTAAGATTTTGGAAAAGACGGGGTATAACCCTCCTTCTATCTTCGGGCGTTTGCTCGGCGGTTTGACTTGCATGATTAACTCTGCAATGGTGCTGTTTGGGTTGATTTCCTTCGTGTTTATCATGTTCGGTACGACAAGACTTTCCACGGGCTATCTTGGGCCTATCCTTACCGCGCCTTTGCTTAAAATTTGCTTTAATGCCGCGCTTGACTACGCGTTGGATATCTTGACCTTGGGTGTGATTATCAGCATTTCCGTCAAAGGATATCAAAAAGGTTTCTTTGAAAGTCTTCGCGGTTTAATTGTCGTAGGCGGCGGTATTGCTGCGGTAGCGTTCTGTTTCTACATACCCTTCACGCAATACGCGTATGCAACGGACGGGTTATTCTATTTCGTAGGTCAGCTTGTACAAAGATCCTACGATGCGCTTATCAGTCTTGGTGCGTTGGCGGCGATTGCTTGCAGATTGCTTGCAGGTGCGGTGTTGGCGACCTTCGCTATTATTGCGTTCGTGCTTTTGAATATTTTCTTAAAGAAGTGCAGCGGCTGGGTTGAAGCGTTAGGTATTACGCGTACGGTAGACGGTTGCCTGTCCGCAGTGCTGTACGGTGTAATCGGCGTGCTCGTATGCTTTGGTATTTGGATGGTGCTCGGCTGCTTGGACTACTTCGATATCGTGAAGTTTAGAGAAGCGCTCGGCGAAAACGCAACCCTCGCGAAAGGTTTACTTGGCTTTACAAGACATATTTTCAACGGTATCTTACCTGTTAGCTAATTAAGTACATAAAAGAATAAAAACGGCTGAACTGTAAAAGGTCAGCCGTTTTTTTAAATATGCGTTTAAACGATTCTTCCAAGCAAGCTGTCCACGCTTACGTCTAAATCGTCCGCAAGGTTCGATAGGGCGGAAGTTTTGCGTATTGCCGTTGAGGAAATCTAATCAGTAGGGGTATCTACAAAGGATAAAATACATATAGTATAATGTAAAAAAGGGACTGGCTTTGTCAAAAAAGCCAGTCCCTTTTCTGTTTATTCAAATTGATTTGCCAAGATATCCGCAGTTAAACGCGCCAAATTCATGTCTGCCGCTTCCATTTTTGCGCCTTCTTCTTTGGAGAGCACGGCTACCGCCCCAAGGCAATCTCCGCCCGATACGATGGGTACGATAATTTGCGCGGTAATCCCTTCCTCTCTGCCGTTGGTAATCGGCAGGATATCGCCGCCTTCGGCGGCGCTTGCAATATAACTGCGCCGTTCGCGTAAAATTTTATCCATTTCCTCGGACAAGCTCTGCCCGTCCAGTTCCTTTCTCCCTTCGCCTACGGCGTGCAAAATGCCGTCCGTATCGCAAATTACCGCCAGCTTTCCGCTTAAATCGTTCAAGGAACGCGCGGTGGCTTTGCTAAACCTATCCAAGGTCGCGATAGGGGAGTATTTCTTTAACATAAGCTCGTCGCGGTCGGTAAAAATCTCCAAAGGATCGCCCTCTTTGATACGCAAAGTACGGCGGATTTCCTTGGGGATAACCACTCTGCCCAGCTCGTCGATTCTTCTCACTATTCCGGTTGCTTTCATAACCTTTCCTCCATTACAAAGAGTTTGATGCAAGCTTTGGGAAAGTATGCGTGAAAAAACCAAAAAAAGAGAATTTTGTAAAAATTATAAAAAACGATTGAGCTTTTTAAGGAAATTTGCTACAATATTATATATACGTACACGTAAGAGGAATTTTATGAAAAAATGGCTTTTAAGCGGGGCGCTTGCTCTTATATTTGCCCTTACAGGCTGTTCGTTTGCGTTTGGGGACGGGGAAAGCTCGTCTTTAAGAGAGAGCAGCAGCATGGATATCGTCGGGCATATTCATATCGATAAGGACCGCGACCGCATTTGCGACGATTGCGGCGAAAGCTGGGGGACTTCCGATTCCTCGTCGGAAACGCCGTCCAAGCCTTCGCACGTACATACCGACGGGAATAACGACGGCATTTGCGACGATTGTACTAACCCGATTGAGGTCACGCTGGATTTCTATTCTATCAACGATTTACACGGCAAATTTGACGATAGCTACGCGAATATCGGCGTAGACGAGTTGACGACCTATCTTCGCAACGCCAAGACACAAAACGAAAATACCATACTCCTTTCCGCAGGGGATATGTGGCAGGGCAGTGCGGAGTCCAACTACACCAAAGGCAATATCATTACCGACTGGATGAACGATTTGGATTTTGCGGCAATGACGATAGGCAACCACGAATTCGACTGGGGGGAAAGCTATATCGAGGCGAACGAGGAAATCGCCCGGTTCCCTTTCCTTGCGATTAACATTTATAATCAAGAAACCAGACAAAGGGCGGAATACTGCGACGCGTCCGTCATGGTTGAAAGGAGCGGCGCGAAAATCGGCATTATCGGCGCAATCGGGGATTGTTATAGCGATATCGCCGTAGAACAAACGGAAGAGGTATACTTTAAAACGGGGTACGAGCTAACCGCCCTCGTCAAAGCGGAATCGAAAAAGCTTCGTGAGCAGGGCGCGGATATGATCGTCTACGTCATTCATGACGGCGAAAGCTCGGGGTATACGCACTACGACGAAAGCCTTTCCAACGGCTTTGTCGACCTCGTGTTCGAGGGGCATACCCACCAAGTCGTGAGAAAGCAGGATAGCTACGGCGTTTGGCATTTGCAGGGCGGCGGAGATAACAGCGACGGTATTTCCCACGCGCAGGTGGTTTTAAATACTTCCACGGACGAAATGACGGTCACCGCAAAAACGGTGTATAAAAGCACCTACCAAAACAAAGCGGATGACCCCGTGGTGGACGCGTTGCTTGCAAAATACGCGGACGAATTAGAGAAGGTCAACGAGGTTTTGGGCTATAACGACAGCTACAAAAATTCCAGCGCGCTTGCTAACTTCGCGGCGAAAGCCATGTATACGGCAGGTCAAGAGCGTTGGGGCGCGGATAGTAAGTACGCAGACAAAATCGTGCTCGGCGGCGGCTTTATGAGCGTGAGAAGTCCCTACTATCTGCCAGCAGGACAGGTGACTTACGGAAGCATTTATACCTTGTTCACCTTCGATAATCCTATCGTGCTTTGCAAGGTATCGGGCAGTCGGTTAAAGAGCCAGTTTATCAACACGACGAACAGCCATTATTATATGTATTACGGTACGGGCGGCGCGCCTACGGATATCGTCGACAGCCAGACCTATTACGTGGTGGTGGATACCTATTGCGCAAATTACGATTATTACGGCATGGGGTATTTGGAAATCGTCGACTATTACGACAGCGACAAGCAAGTGTTCACCCGTGATTTGGTTGCGGACTTAATCAAAGAAGGGGGTATGTCCTCAAACGGCAATAAACCCGTTTCCGACGGGGTAAGCACTTCCGTTTGGGCGGTAGCAAGCGGCTACGGCGGCAGCAGTATCGACGATTATGACACAGGTACTTACGGTAAATATACGGTAAGCGGTATTTTAACCGAATACTACCGTGCGTATAAACCCAAAAGCGAAACGGGGTATCTCATGCAGTTATTGCCCTTTGCGGGCTATGAAAACGACGGCTCGGAAGGGGGCGCGTTTTACAATACCGCGCCTTTGTACGGTATCCGTTCGATTGAAATTACCTATAAATGCGACGGGGAAAGTGCCGTGTATACCGCGGACGACAGAGTGGGCATGAGCAAGCGTTATACGCTGGAAAAAGCCTCTTCCTACACGACGGTCACGCTGTATGTGGATACGGACAATTTCTTCCGCGTGGAAACGGAAAGCAAGCCTTTGTTGATTAAGGCGTTTAAAGTCAATTACACGGGCAA
This sequence comes from Clostridia bacterium, assembly GCA_017503525.1. Lineage (GTDB taxonomy): Bacteria > Bacillota > Clostridia > Christensenellales > Borkfalkiaceae > Scatosoma. The sequence continues at coordinate 7,475 of JAFVTA010000119.1, forward strand.
GAGCAACTCCTATTCCACCGATAAAAACGATTCGGGGACGTGGGATATCCGCTTAAATCCTACCGTGTACGAGGGTACGCTCGTGGCAGGGGAAAGCTCGGTGTCCGTGCCCGTCAAAGTGGAATACGTGGCAGGCAGGTATGAGGTGACTGCAACCAAGACGTATACCTATTATACGTTAGAGTACGTAGAGGCGAACCCGTCTGTAAAAGCCAAGGCGGCAATGTTAACCCCTCAAGACGTGGCGGCGTACTATGCGGCGTTTGAGGAGTTTCCTGCCAACTATGCGGTAAAGAACTTTAGCGACGGCAATTCTTGGAGCGAGGTTTCCTCGGTCTTCGGCGAGGATACGCGTTATGTGTCCGAGTACAGCCGTACGGACGGCTACGCGCAATATGTGCCGTATATCAGCTCGGGTCTGCTGTACTATGAGTTCGATATCGATTTGGACGGCTCTTACGGAAAGAGCAGCAGAGGCGTCGGGAGAGTAGTGGCGTGGGCGAACGGCTGGAATGCGGACGGCTACGATAAAGCGCCCGTATCGGTGTACACGGACGATCATTATGCGACCTTCCAAGAATATTTAAACACGGGGGAATTTGGCGTGCGTTTCGACGCGGAGCGCAACTTGACCTTCTTTGAATGGACCGCTCCCGAAACGATTATTATAGAATAAAAAAAACCGTCTGGGTTGACCCAGACGGTTTTTTACTTTTATAATTCAGGCGAACGGACAAGCTCGGCAAAAAGCTCGTTAGCTCCGTCGCTGTCGAATACGACGAGTTCGTTTTCTCCCTCGCGAAGATAACATTTGGGGATAAACAGCGTTCGCTGCGGTCCTGCCTCGGTGTAATACCGACCGATATTCCTGCCGTTGACAAGAATGAACCCTTTCTTAAATCCGCGCGGAGCAATAAAGGTGTCCGCAAGCTTATCCACCGTAAAGCTGCCTTTGTAAAAGGTGGGCATAGCGCACGGGGCGGTGCAGGGCTCGTAGACGAGTTTTTCCAAGTTATTCATGGGCAGGCAGACCGTTTCCCAGTGAAAAAGCTGTCTTTCCCATACCCGAACGCCTTGAATACCTTTCTTTTCGCCGATTTTTACGCCGTAATTGACGCGTCCCATGTTCTCGACAAGTAGGGCAATTTCGCTCGTTTTATCGCCTGTGACGAGCCGGGGAAGGGATTGCGTTTGAGAGCGTTCTGCTATTGCAAAAGGCTTTCCGTCCACAAAGATATTCGCTCTGTCCGCAAGCCCCATGATACGGAATTCGTCCGATAAACGCGCGGATAATTCGCTCTTGTAGAGGATATAGCCGTAATTTTGTCCACACTCTTCCATGGAAAGGGGCGTTATCGAAGAAATAGCGTCCCCAAGATTAGCAAGGTTATTAAAAAGCTCGGCTTTTTGCGTGAATTGCACCTTGCCATAGGCGCGTTTCTCGCTGTCCGTTGCGGTGAGGGGAATATGCACGCCCGTATGCTTTTCTATCAAGGCTTTGACGGCGTAATAAGTGGGGGTTCTGTCGCCTGCCTCGGTCAAAAATGCGCCGTAATCGTAGCTGGTCACCGTGGCTTTATAAGTGCCCTCGCCGCTTGCGGGGTTTTCGGGGAAATAGTAATTCGCGCCGTTCATAAACCCGAAATTCGTACCCCCGTGGAACATGTACACGTTAAAGCTGTATCCGTTTTGTAGGAAGTACTCCGTTTCTTTTAAAATGCTTTCCGTTTCACGAGTATGGTGGGGCGCGTGCCATTGGTCAAACCAACCGCACCAAAATTCCGCGCACATATAGGGCGCGTCCTTTTGCATTAACGAGAGCATGGGCAGCTTGTACTCGGCTTTTTCGCCGAAGTTCGCCGTCACCAAGCAATCTCCGCATTTTCCGTTTTCCATTGCGGAAACGGAAGCGCCGTCCGAGGTGAACGCCAAAGCGTTCAAGCCGTATTTTTCGTACAGGGCTTTGAGCGCGAGTAGGTATGCGCTGTCGTTCCCGTACGAGCCGTACTCGTTTTCCACCTGCAACATAAGGATATTGCCTCCGTTTTCGATTAAGCGAGGACGGAGTATGGGCGCGATTGCAGCAATATACCCTTCCACCTTTTCTAAATAGAGGGGGTCGTTGCAACGCAGGTGCATATTTGGATAGCGGAGTAGCCAAGGGGGCAAACCACCCATTTCCCACTCCGCGCAAATATACGGACCGGGGCGAACGATCGCTTTTAAGCCCAACCTTTGCGCCGTGTCGAGGAAAGCGCCTAAATCTTTATCTTTGGAAAAATCGAACTCGCCTTCTTTTTCTTCGTGAACATTCCAAGCGACGTAGGTTTCGACGGTATTGAAACCGCATTCTTTTAATTTTAAAAGCCGATCTTTCCAACAGCAGGCAGGGGTTCTAAAATAATGAATTGCGCCCGAAAGGATTTGAAAGGGGGCGTTATCCAAGAGGAAAATATCCTTTTGATAAGTAAAACGCATAATGCTTAGTTTTTAGCCTCCGCGTTTTTAGACTCGCGCGAGCGTTGCTGTTTTTGCTTTAACTGCAAGGTGTGCGAAAGCTTCATTTCTTGCAAAATGCACTTGACCAAAGCGTCCAAATCGCTCCCTTCTTGGTAATCGGCAGGGCAGATATAATTTACGCGGTTGTCAAGCAGCAGGTTGGTCACCTTGCTCTTTTTGCCCTTGGGGTAAATTGCAATCGAAGTACCGCCTTGCTTTTTCACGAAAGTCATGCAGGGGATATCGGTGATCCCGTCCCCGAAATAGAGCATATTTTGATAGCTTACCACGCGTTCGGACATTTTCTCGTTGACCTTTTTATTGTCCGTTTCGTCGTAAATTCCCTTGGAAATACGGAAAATATACTGCGTCTTTTGGGTGTAGTTAATGGCGATTTTCGGCCATACCGCCTCGCCCTTTTCGTCGAAGTAGTACTGGCAGGCGAATACCTTTTTAAACTCGTCCTTAATCGCCGAGCCGTCGATAATATCCTTCAAACCGCTGGAAATGATATAGTGTTCAATATTCACACCGATGGATTCGCCGTATTGATTGATACGCTTAAACCAGTTTTGCACGCCCTTGTAAAAGTTGATATTCTTGCCCAAGGAACGCAGGTATTCCTGCGTAAAGGGGATACCCTTTTCCTTGCACTTGTACATCATGTAATACATGTAGCCCAAAATGCCTTCCATATAATTCTTTTTACGGAACGCCTCGGTTTCCCCCCAAAACTCCTCGCTCGTCATGTTGAGGTTAGGGATAAACGCGTAGTCCTGCATGTCTTGGTCGCAAAGCGTTTTATCAAAATCGTACATAAAAGCAATCGTAGGTTTCTTCCGCATAGTAAAATCTCCTTATGTGGGTTAAGTATAACACAGTTTGTTATAAAAGTCAATGGGGATAGCGGAAAATCGGGGGGTAAACTTACGCGGTCGACAGGAATCTGCCGTTTCCGCAAGCGGAGCCTCGGCAGGGCGTCGAAATACGGGACAACTTTTTGGAAGAAATAAGCCTTCGCAAGCCGTATTTCTCGCGTGAACCTGCATACAATTATGCGGTCGGCAGGAATTGCGCCTTTAGCGGCGCGCCCCGCTCGGCAATTATCAATTGCCGACTTTGCCGTCAAGTTTCCCATGATCAATGCCCGTAAGGCAAAGCGTTTTACTCCCGTAAAACGGCTCCCACCCTCAATTCCTGTCGAAAAAAGCAAAACAAACAAAAATAGGATGTCCGAAAGGACATCCTATTTTTGTGGTGCGGTCGACAGGAATTGAACCTGCATGGAGTTACCCACAAGATCCTTAGTCTTGCGCGTCTGCCAGTTCCGCCACGACCGCGTTAACGAAACATATTATATATCAATGGGAGGGTTTTGTCAACTCATTTTATCCCACTTTATAAAAAAAGTTATAAAATTTTATTATGCGCGTAATGGCTTGGTACATTCTCCGCTGGACGCGCTTTGGAAAATCACGAAAAAGCCTTTTTCTTCGTCATACGCATGCGTGGGAACGAATGTGCATACGCTTTTTATTTCCTCGGGGGGATTGTTTCTATCCTCGGCGGACAGCGCATAGCATATGTACCGTACCCGTCCGTCTTCAAAGAGCACCCCAACCAAGTATTCGGGATTTTCCGCCGTTCCTTTAATCCGTACCCACTCGCTACACGAAAATGCGCCGTTAAGGGTATTGTCGCGAGGATAGGTGCGGAAAAGTCCGTCCAGCTCGTTTTTTACGGCTGTGTAATATCCGTCGGAATCCGTTTTAAACGCGTGGAGTACGCTATCAGCATCTCAATTTTTCGTTTCGTCTGACCGCGCTTTCGTAGTTTCCCTTTCAGCTGTGCTTTCAACACGTGCATTTTCGATAGTTTTTGAAACACCGATTTGTTCATTTGGCTGCTCCTTTTTCTCGTCATCAAAATAGTTGTCCGTCGCCACCGACTCGTCGTCGTAGGTCGTTTTAGACGGCGTAGTTTCTTCGCTCTCGGCGCGATAATCGCCCACAAAACTCATAGGTTGCGTATATTTTTGCGTAGGCGGCACGGTGTCCGTGACGGCATTTTCGCGCGAGGAGAGCGGAAAGACGGGGGGCAGGGTGGCGTTGAGGATAGAGCGCCAGTCGTAGCTGCCGTTGCCGTTGATGCCGTAGGCGATGGGCACGACGTCGTTCTTGACGTAGCAAATAATGCCGCAAAAACCGCCCGAAACGTCCAAATCGGACAGGATATTAAAAAGACTCTTGCCGCGCAAACACAGCATTTCCGTCTTGCCCTTGCCGTCCGAAAGCAGGCAGTAATATTCGCCCGAAACGAGCGGCGCGAAGTTGATAATGGACACTTCGACGGCGAGATTTTTGCCGTATTGTTCGATTTTGATTAAGCCCGACAGCGTTTTGCCGTCCCCTGAAAACCCTTGTTTTACCTGTCGTAAAATACACATTTTTTTGACGTATTGCATAGCGTTTTGCTCCCTGTATTCGTTCATAATCTCGTAACGACATTATATACTGCCGTGGCGTGCGAAAGCCGTCGTTTTTGCGCTGTTTTTGGGATTGTTTGACGGAAAATTATTAAAAAAACCAACGAAAAACAGGTTGACCGCGCGGCAAAATTATC